>CAVHXL010000049.1:0-12233 GCA_963639885.1 bacterium
TCGCGGTCGAGCGCACCGTCGGCGACGACGTGTTCGCCGGCACCGCGGTCGAGGATGGCGAGATCATCGTCGAGGTGCGCGCGAACGAGGGCCAGACGAAGCTGCGCTCCATCGTCAACCTCGTCGAGCAGACCGAGTCGTACAAGTCGGTCACGCAATCGCGCATGGAACATCTGGCCGACCGCATCGTGCCGTGGAACTTCCTGCTCGCGGGCATCGTGGCCTTCACCACGCGCAGCCTCGTGAAAACGTCGGCGGCGCTGATGGTCGACTACTCGTGCGCCTTGAAGCTCACCGGATCCATCGCGGTGCTTTCCGCTATGAGCCAGTCCGCGCAGTCCGGCTTCACCGTCAAGGGCTCGCAGCACTTGGAGAACATGGCGCAAGCCGACACCATCGTCTTCGATAAGACGGGCACCCTCACCGAGGCCACGCCCGAGGTCGCCAGCGTGCTGACGCTCGACGGATGGGACGAGGACGAGGTGCTGCGCTTCGCCGCCTGCCTGGAGGAGCATTTCCCGCATCCGGTTGCCCGCGCCGTCGTGCGCGCCGCCGCTGATCGGGGCCTGGAGCATCGCGAACGCCATGCCGAGGTGGAGTACATCGTCGCGCACGGCATCGCCAGCTCGCTTGATGGCAAGCGCGTCGTCATCGGCTCGGAGCATTTCGTGGTCGATGACGAGAAGGTCGCCATCACCGATGAGCACAAGGCGCTCATCGCCGAGAGGACCGACGGGCTCTCGCCGCTGTACCTGGCGGTCGACGGCAAGCTCATGGGCGTTATCGGCGTGCATGATCCGCTCAAGCCCGGCGTGCCCGAGGCCGTGGCCGACCTGCGCAAACTCGGTTTCACGCGCGTCATTATGCTTACCGGCGACAACGAGCGCACAGCTGAGCGCGTTGCCGCGGCCGCGGGCGTGACCGAGTTCCATGCCAATCTGCTTCCCGAGGACAAGTACGCCTTCGTCGAGGGTCTCAAGGCCGACGGCGCCCGTGTCGTCATGGTGGGAGACGGCGTCAACGATGCCCCGGCGCTGGCCTTGGCCGACGTGGGCATCGCCATGGGGCAGGGAACCGCGGTGGCCAAGGAGGTCGCCGACATAACGCTCACGGGCGGCAACATGAGCGCCATCGTGTCGCTGCGCCGCATGTCGACGGGGCTGATGGATCGCTTATCCGCAAGCTTCAAGGGCGTCATGCTCATCAACTCGGCGCTGCTCGGCGCCGGCATTGCCGGCATCATCACGCCGCAGGCCTCCTCGCTTCTGCATAACGCCACCACGGTGACGCTATCCATGCGCAACAGCAAGCAGTACGAGGTTTGATTTTGGCGAAGATGTGAGTATCGGCTTCTTCGTGAAACGCCCCCTTGCATGCAGCGAGGGGGCGTTTTATACTTCGAGGGCTGTTTTTATCACACATGCACGTGCGACTCGGCCTGCTAGTGACCGATAAAGGTTGCAGGTTTCGGGGATGACCGCGTGCAGAGGCCTAACGAATGGAGAATACAATGGCAAAGATCAGCATCCAGACGCTGCTCGACGCGGGCGCGCACTTCGGTCATCAGAAGCGCCGCTGGAACCCCAAGATGAAGTCCTACATCTTCGGTGCCCGTGGCGACATCTACATCCTCGACCTCAAGCAGACGCTCGTCGGGATGGACCAGGCGTACACGTTCGTTTCCAACATCGCCAAGAACGGCGGCTCCGTCCTGTTCGTCGGCACGAAGAAGCAGGCTCAGGAAGCCGTTGCCGCTGCAGCGAACCGCTGCGGCATGCCCTATGTCAACTCCCGTTGGCTCGGCGGCATGCTGACCAACTTCGTGACCATCCGCTCTCGCGTGCAGCGCATGGAGGAGCTTGAGGCCATGGAGACCGACGGCCGCATGGCTCTGCTGCCGAAGAAGGAGCAGATCCTGCTTCGCAAGGAGCTCTCCAAGCTGCAGACCAACCTCAATGGTATCCGCAACATGAAGCGCACGCCCGACGCGGTTTTCGTGATCGACACCAACCGTGAGGAGATCGCCCTGCGCGAGGCTCATCGCTTGAACATTCCCGTTGTCGGCACGCTCGACACCAACTGCGATCCCGACGATGTCGAGTACGGCATCCCTGCCAACGACGACGCCATCCGCTCGGTGAAGATGCTCGCTGAGTTCATCGCCGACGCCGTTGTCGCAGGCACGGGCGCTTCCGTGACCGTCGAGGAAATGGCTGCCGCCGCTCCGGCCGCCGAGGCTGCTGCTCCGGCTGAGGCCGAGGCTGCTGCTCCCGCCGCCGAATAGCGCGAGCATAAAGTAGGTAGAGGCGCCGCCGGTCCAGCATAAACTGCGGGCCGACGGCGTTTTCAGGTTACAGCGGCTGCGCATCATGCGATGCCGCACGACGAAAGAAAGGACCAAACGTGGCTGCTATCACCGCTTCCATGGTCAAGGAACTCCGTGAAATGACCGACGCCGGCATGATGGAGTGCAAGAAGGCGCTCGTCGAGGCTGACGGCGATATGGACAAGGCCGTCGACGTCCTGCGCACCCGCGGCCTGGCCGCCGCCGCCAAGAAGGCTGGCCGTGCTACCAACGAGGGCACCGTCATGACCGTTCTGGCCGACGATGCGAAGTCCGCTGCGATCGTCGAGCTCGACTGCGAGACCGACTTCGTCAGCTCCAACGAGAAGTACAAGGCTTGCGCCGAGAAGATCGCCAAGGCTGTTCTGGCCGCTAAGGCTGCCGACGCCGAGGCCGCTCAGGCCGCCGACGCCGAGGGTGAGACCGTGGCCGACGTCCTGACCGACGCCATCCACACGTTCGGCGAGAACATGCAGCTGCCCCGCGCGACCACCGTTGAGGCTGGCGGCGTTGCCTCCTATATTCATGGTGGTGGCAAGATCGGCGTGCTGGTGACCTTTGATGTTGAGGGCATCGACCCCGCTTCTTCCGAGTTCCAGGCTTATGGCCGCGACGTTGCCATGCAGGTTGCTGCCGCTTCCCCGGTTGCCGCTACCCGCGAGGCCGTGCCGGCTGATGTTGTTGAGCACGAGAAGAGCATCTACAAGGCTCAGGCCGCTGAGTCCGGTAAGCCCGAGGCTATTCAGGAGAAGATGGCTACCGGTCGTCTGGAGAAGTACTTCAAGGAGAACTGCCTGACCGAGCAGGCCTTCGTCAAGAATCCCGACCAGACCGTGCTGGCCTACACCGAGGAATGCGCCAAAAACCTCGGCGGCACCATCAAGGTGACTGGCTTCACCCGCTGGGCACTCGGCGAGAACTAATTTAGTTGCGGCGGCTTTCGGGCCGCCGCTTTTCTTTTGGCTTTGAAAGCCTAAAGCCCTCCACCCTTGGCGTTTTTCATTGCGGCCGAGCTTTTCTTGGCTTCATGAGATTCCCCTTCCATAGCGCCCGAACTCTTCCTGAGTTCATGGGATTTTCCTTCCTGTCGATGCCCCGGATGTTCTTCCTTTCCTTCCTGTCGATGCCCCGGACGCTTTTCCTTCCCTTTCCTCCCTTTTTCGCTCCGCGTTTGCTTTCATCGTGAAGGCCTGCCTTGGGCTCTCCTTCGCTTTATAATGAAACTTCCATTTGCACGACTATCAAAGGGGAGCCATGTCTGAATCTGAGATCATCGTTGTCGAGGGCAACGGCACGCTTTCCGGTGAAGTGCGCATTTCCGGTGCCAAGAATTCCGCCCTGAAACTCATCGCCGCCTCGTTGCTCGGACAAGGTCGTTCCGCTATCCATAACGTGCCTCTGATCAGCGATATATCGGTGATGTCAGAAGTGCTTAAGTGCCTCGGTGCAACCGTTGAGCGCGTCGATCACACCATTCGCATCGACACCGCACCCGTCGATTCCCATGAAACCCCCTACGAGCTGGTTTCCAAAATGCGCGCGAGCATTTCGGTGCTCGGCCCGCTCATCGGTCGATTCGGGAAAGCGCGCGTCGCCATGCCGGGTGGCTGCCAGATCGGTGCTCGTAAGATCGATATGCATCTTGTTGGCCTTGAAGCCCTCGGCGTCGAGTTCAATGTCGATCATGGTTACCTCAACGCAACCACGCCGAACGGATTGCGTGGTGCTGAGGTCGCTCTTGATTTCCCGAGCGTCGGCGCAACCGAGAACTGCATGATGGCCGCGGTCACCGCAAAGGGCCATACCGTCATCGAGAACGCGGCCCGCGAGCCTGAGATCGTCGACCTCGCCAACATGCTTAACGAGATGGGTGCGAGGATATCCGGTGCCGGCTCCGCGTTCATCGAGATCGATGGCGTCTCCCTCGAAGAACTGCATCCTTGCGAGCATACGACCTGCGGTGACCGTATAGAGGCCGGAACCTTCTTGGTGGGTGGCGCGCTGTGCGGCGGTCCGGTCACGGTTAGCGGAATCGATCCGTCGTATCTGCGCATGGCCCTCATGAAGCTTGAGCTGATGGGTTGCGATATCGAGGTCGGCGACGACTGGATCACCTGTTCTCGCACGCAGGCGCTGCAGCCTACCGATATCCAGACCCTGCCCCATCCTGGGTTCCCAACCGATCTTCAGGCGCAGTTCATGCTGCTGTGCAGTCTCGCCCACGGCACCTCCATGGTCACGGAGAACGTGTTCGAGAACCGTTTCATGTTCGCGAGCGAGCTTGCGCGCATGGGTGCTGACGTTACCATCGAGGATCATCATGCCCTGGTGCGCGGCGTTGCCGACTTGCAGGGTACTGACG
This sequence comes from bacterium, assembly GCA_963639885.1. GTDB lineage: Bacteria > Actinomycetota > Coriobacteriia > Coriobacteriales > Eggerthellaceae > Senegalimassilia. The sequence goes on from CAVHXL010000049.1 coordinate 4,707, forward strand.
TTTCGTCCACCGATCTGCGTGCCGGGGCGGCTCTCGTGCTCGCCGGTATCGCCGCGGAAGGCGAGACGCGCGTACACAACATCAAGCACATCGATCGCGGGTATGAAGACTATTGCGGCAAGCTTTGCAGCTTGGGCGCATGCGTTGCCCGTCGCGCGCTGTAGAAGGGTAATTGCCCGCTCATGCCGAAACGACGCAAGGATATAAACGCCGCCAGCGCGAAGATGACTTCGTACCGCATGCGCAACGCGACGCTTGGCACGCATGTGCAGCCGCGTCGTCGGCCCAGCCATGCCAACGCCTCAAGCGTGAATTTCTCGAGTTCGCGCCGTCATCGGCGCGCTCAACGCGGTTACGTGAACAACGTCATGCCGGGGGCTGCGGGCCCCTCGGCGCGTTCGGGTTATGCCGGCGGGCTTGATTTCTCGCCGGGGCAGCGCCGTCGTTCCGTTGCGAAGCGCGTGGGCGTCGCCGTGCTCGTCGTGGCTGTGCTGGCCTCGGTCGCGATCGGCGTTGGGGCCTTCACGCTTTTCGGTAACCTTGACAGCAAGCTGTCCCTTAAGGATTCGGATGCCGCAAGCGCGCTTACGGCCGCGAAAACGGGCAGCGCGTTCTACACGTTGGTCATCGCCGATCTTGACGAGGAGGGGACGCCGTATTCGACCGATGGTCCCGATGCGCTTGCGCTCGTGCGCACGGACGCTTCCTCCAATACGATCACGGTCGTCGCGATCCCGACCGAGGTGCAGGTGGCGTTGAAGGACGGAAAGTACTACCCCTTGCGCGAGGCGGCCGTGCGGGAGAGCGACGCTTCGCTTGTAAGCGCCGTGAACGGCTTTGCCGATATTTCGGTTAATCACGTGGTCAAGGTGGATGCTGAGGGAATCATCGAGCTTGTCGATGCTCTTGGCGGTGTCGACGTCGACCTTTCCGAAGAGGTTGACGATCCGCGTGCCGGCGACATCTACCTGCCGGCCGGCAACCAGCATCTTGACGGTCGTTCCGCGCTCGTTGCGGCGCGCGGCGCGAACTTCGCCGATGCCGATCAGACGCAAGCCGCCAATCGCAACGAGCTGCTCACGCAGGTGTCCCTGGCGATGCTCGCCGGTGGAAAGGCGGGGCTTGTGGGTCTTATCGACAAGGTGGGTGACACCTTCGACACGGATATGAGCTCAACCGACGTGCTGTCCCTCGCCGACTCCCTGCGTGGCGTTTCCGCTTCCGACGTGCGTTTCGGACTGGTTCCCGGTTACACCTCGCAAGATGGATCATCAAGCACCTACACGGTATCGAACACGGCGTGGAGCGCCATGATGCAGCGCGTGGATGCGGGGGAGGACCCGACGGTGGAGGAAGAGGCCCCCACGACCGATGCGGGCAGTTTCGATATCACCATCCGAAACGGTGGCGGTATCACCGGAGCCGCATCCTCGATGTCCTCGGCGCTTGCGGCGAAGGGCTTCAACATCTCCGAGACGGGCAATACCGACACTTCCGTGTACAGCGAGACCCTCGTTATCTACAACTCGTCGGACGAGCAGGCCGCAGCGCAAACGGTGCTTAACGCCATGGGTGTCGGCCGCTTGGTGGAGAATACGGGTGCGTACTCGTTTAACACCGACGTTCTCGTCATACTGGGCAAAGATTGGAAACCGGCGACATAAGCAAGCGGAATCCATGGCGTGGGCGGGCCGCGCGGGATCTCGGAAGGCGCGAGCGAATCCTCGTTTCCCTTATGCGCGCGCACGCCATGGCGTTTGGGGCGTGGTGCTGTGGTAGAATCCCCTGCAGATGATATTGCCGCTAAGAAGGAGTATTCCCATGGTAGACAAGAACGAAGTCGCTTCCGTTCTCGAGCTGATCCGTCCGAGCCTGCAAGCCGATGGCGGCGACGTCAAGCTCGTCGACGTTGATGCCGATGGCGTGGTGACCGTCGAGCTGCAGGGCGCCTGCAAGGGCTGCCCGATGTCGCAGATGACGCTCGCGAACGGCGTTGAGCGCATCCTCAAGGAGCGCGTGCCCGGCGTGACGCGCGTCGTCCCGGCGATGGCGTAAGCTTCAGTTGTTTCGCAAGCGGCGAGGGGACGATCGATGGCATGTTGGGAATTGCGCGGGTGCTTTGACGACGACGAGATGTCGTCGCGCTGTCCGCATAACATCCCGGGAGAACCATGCCCTGCCGACTGCCACTTCGCCGCTTGCCAGCGTCCGACGCACGTGGTCTGCACGGATTTTGCGAAACTGCTCAATCCGAAGCGCGACTACGACGCGGCGACGAAGGAAATCTGCCGTTTTTGCGAGTTCTTCCTCGAGAAAGGCCCTGATGTGGCCGATCGCGGCAACGACGTCCCTTCACGTCAGGGCAACCCAAACCGTTTTCTGCTGTAGCCGCGCACAAGGTCAAGGAGGTTTTTATGCATAAATTGCCAGCTGCCTCCTGTCCGAAATGCGGTAATGCAACGTTCAATTTGCGTGAATATCGCTCGATAATGGTCTTGTCCCCTGAAATCGCTCTCTTCGGGCTTGCCTGCCCTGCATGCGGGCAAGACGTTTCGTTGCTTCAGCCGATTCCGCGCGAGATGCGTGAAGAGCTGCATTTCGCAGCCATCGAAGTTGGTGCCGGCGGTCTTTGCTAAGTCGTGCTCCGCGCATTTGCTTGAATAGGAAACGTGTTCATGCTCAATGACCTTTATCAGTCCTTAGACCCCGTTGCGTTTTCGGCGGGTCCCTTTACCGTGCGTTGGTACGGCATCGCCTACATCGCGGGGTTCATTTGCGCGGGTTTCATCCTGTGGCGAATCGCGAAGCGCTGGCGCGTACGCGTCGACGAGGACGCGCTGTTGACCATCATGCTGTGCGTCATCATCGGCGTTATCGCAGGTGGCCGATTGGGCTACGTGCTGGTATATGGGGACGGCTACTACCTCGGCCACCCCGATCAGATCCTTGCGTTCAGCAACGGGGGCATGTCGTTCCATGGCGGCCTGATCGGCGCCTTGCTCTCCGGTATCGTCGCGGCGCGTCTGACGCGCATTCCTTACCTGACGCTTGCGGACATGGGATGCGTCGCCGCCCCCGTCGGGTTGTTTTTCGGCCGTTGCGCGAATTTCGTCAACGGTGAGCTGTGGGGGGCGCCGACGGATCTGCCTTGGGGCGTTGTCTTCGGTGGTTCTGCGGGCATGATCGCACGTCATCCGTCTCAGCTCTACGAGGCTCTGCTCGAAGGCGTTGTGCTGTTCGCGGTTCTGTTCGTGTTATCCCGTCGCGTACCGCCTCGGCCGCGGGGGACGTTCCTGGGCATTTTCCTTATCCTGTACGGTATTTTCCGTTTCTCGGTCGAATTCGTTCGTCAGCCCGATGCCCAGATCGGCTACCTGTGGGGAGGATGGCTCACCATGGGGCAGGTGCTCTCCACTCCGCTTGTCCTGGTCGGTATCGCCGTGCTCGCGTATGCGATCGTCGTGAAAAAGCCCCAGAGGGGCCTAGCGCCGCTCGAGGAGTCGACCGGGCTTGCCGAGTCCGATCGGTAACGCGCCCAGCACATTTCTTGATGGAATGAACGCAGGGATATGACAAGGTCAGCCCATCGACGTTTGGTATTTTTCCGCTTGCCGAAGAAACGTCGTGTTTTAGCGTTATAGTGCTCTGTTAGTGATATTGCCGGATACGGACATGCATGGAGGACGCATGGCAAAACGAACGAAGATCGTTTGCACGCTCGGCCCCTCGGTCGATAGCGAATCGACGATCAAAGGGCTTATCGCCGCGGGTATGGATATCGCCCGCTTCAACTTCTCCCATGGGACCCACGATGAGCAGCATGCTCGCATGGAGCGCTTGCGCAAGGTGCGTCGAGAGGTCGACTCTCCCTGCGCCATACTGCTTGACACCAAGGGCCCTGAGATTCGCACCGGTATGCTCGCGGGTCATGAGCCCGTGCAGCTGATGGCCGGCAGCTCGTTCGTTCTGACCGAGCGCGAAATCGAGGGAACCGATCGTCTCGTCACGCAGACGTGCGCGGGACTGTCCGCGGTTGTCAAGCCGGGCACCATCATCCTGATCGATGACGGCCTGATCGAGCTTGCCGTCGATAGCGTTGAGGGCGCCGATATCCACTGCACGGTGCAGAATTCGGGCCAGCTCGGCGAGCGCAAGTCCATCAATCTTCCCGGCGTGAACGTTCCTCTGCCGGTTATGACCGAGCAAGATCGCTCGGATTTGCTGTTCGGCATATCCGAGCAAGTCGATTTCGTGGCTGCGTCGTTCGTGCGCAATGCTGCGGGCGTGCGCGAGATCCGTGATTTCCTGGCTGAAAACGGCGGGGAGGATATCTCGTTCATCGCGAAAATCGAGTGCGCTGAAGCCGTCGAGAACATCAACGAGATCATCGAAGCTTCCGATGGCATCATGATCGCTCGCGGCGATCTGGGCGTTGAGGTCCCCGCGCATAAGGTCCCGCATATCCAGAAGGGCATCATCCGCGCCTGCAATCGCGCATCGAAGCCGGTCATCACGGCAACTCAGATGCTCGATTCGATGATTCGCAACCCCCGTCCGACGCGCGCGGAGGTGGGGGATGTCGCCAATGCGATCTACGACGGGACCGACGCCGTCATGCTTTCCGGCGAAACCGCGTGCGGGCGTTATCCCGTGCCGGCTGTCCAGATGATGTCGCGTATCGCGGAGGCCTCTGAGCCGTATCTGTTCGACGAGCGAACGCCCGACAGAACCCGCGTGCGTGCCCGCGTTGCGCTTGCTGTTGGCATCGCCGCTGTTCAAACGGCTGAAAACATCAACGCATCCTGCATCGTGGCACCTACGATGTCGGGGCGCACCGCACGGCTGGTGTCTAACCTTCGCCCGCGCGTGCCCATTTACGCCGTCACCCCGTATGAGCGCGTTATGCGCCAGCAGCAGATCCATTGGGGCGTCACCCCGATGCTCGGCGAGGTCGAAGGCGATATGAAGCAGGTCGTCGAAGCGGCTCGTAAAGCGGTCGAGCGCCGTGGCCTTGTTCATCCTGGAGATGTTGCGGTGTTCACGGCCGGCGATCGCTCCACGTCGCCGACGGTGACTTCCGTGCGGCCCGACATGCCCAATTCGGTCGCCGCAACCAATGTGATGTATGTCGTGCAGATTCGTGACGACGAAACCCCGCTCAACCAGCTCGACCATGCATGTGAGGAGAACGACGATGTCCGATAAGCGCTATTACCTGGCCATCGACATCGGGGCTTCCTCCGGTCGTCATGTGCTTGGACACGTCGAGGACGGTAAGATCATCCTCGAGGAGATGCATCGTTTCGACAACGTGCAGGTGCGCCTGCGTGGGCATGACTGCTGGGATGTCGACATGATCTGGGAGAACATCCTCATCGGCTTGGAGAAGTGCAAGCAAGCCGGTAAGGTTCCCTCGACCATCGGCATCGACACCTGGGGCGTCGACTTCGTCCTCGTCGACAAGGATGGCAACCGTGTTGGCGATGCCGTGGCGTATCGAGATGCTCGCACGCAGCATGTCGTCGACGCGCTCGACCGTCGCATCGGCCTTGACAACCTTTATCGTGCTTGCGGCATCCAGCGCCAGCCCTTCAACACCATTTACCAGTTTTCCGCGCTTGCGGCGGAGCATCCCGAGGAGCTTGAGGCGGCCGATCGCTTCCTCATGATCCCGGAATATCTTAATTACCTGCTTACCGGTAAAGCGGTGAACGAATACACCAATGCAACCACGACCTGCATGCTCAACGCCCGCACCTGCACATGGGATGCCCGTGTGCTCGAGGCCGCATCAGCGCCGCAGCGCCTTTTCGGCAAACCTGAAATGCCCGGATACGTCATCGGCGGCTTCACGCCCGAGGTTCAGGCCCGCGTAGGCTTCAACGCGCAGGTTATGCTTCCCGCCACGCACGACACCGGTTCCGCCTTCCTTGCCGTTCCTGCGCGCGATGCCGAGGCGGTGTATCTCTCAAGCGGCACGTGGAGCCTGCTCGGCGTCGAGCACGAGGGCCCCATCACCACCGATGCAAGCCGCTTCCAGAATTTCACGAACGAGGGCGGTTATCAGAAGCGCTTCCGTTTCCTGAAAAACATCATGGGCCTTTGGATGATCCAGTCCATTCGGCGCGAGCTCAACGGTGTCGATTACGTTGCCGGCAAAGGGTCCGGCCGCACACGCGCCGATAAGGAATGGGGCTTCGGCGATCTGATCGAAGCCACGCGCGAGGCTGACGAGCAGGCAACCGCGCCCGCTCCGCGCGTCAACGTCAACGATGACAGGTTCCTCGCGCCCGATTCCATGATCGACGAGATCAAGCAGGCCTGCCGCGAGACGGGGCAGGCGGTGCCCGAGAGCGTCGGCGAGCTTATGCGCTGCGTGTACGCGAGCTTGACCAGCTGCTACGCTGACTCCATTGCCGAGCTGTCCGCTTTGACCGGGCGTGCGTACACCTCGATCAACATCGTTGGCGGCGGCTGCCAGGATGCCTATCTCAACCAGCTGACGGCCGACGCATGCCAGCTGCCCGTTTACGCCGGTCCCATCGAGGGAACCAGCCTGGGAAACCTCGTCGTGCAGATGATCGGCGCAGGGGAATTCGAGGGACTGCAGCAGGCTCGCGACGTTATCCGTTCGTCGTTCGACGTGAAGGTTTTCGAACCGCGATAATGGCGGTTTTTCAAAAAGGTCTGTTTCGACTGACGCATTAGAGGCGTCAAGCATTCTTATGGCGATTACGGCTTGCCGGCGCTTTGCCGTGCAGGTGGGCCGTTTTGCAAGGCGCGCGAGAAAAGGGTGCCTTCTGTTCTGAAAACGTGCGTTCATAGAGGCGCACCGCAAGAAAGGTTTTGCAGCAATGAGTATCATCGATAGTGCTCAAGACGCAATCGGCCGCGGCGCGAATGCCGCACAAGACGTTCTCGATAGGGGCGTTTCCGTAGCTAAAGGCGTTGTGTCCGGCGTAGCCGTTGAGCAGCAGTCCTTCATGAAGTCATTTGTGCGTGTTTGCGCTGACGGCTGGGATCAGGGCTGGCACGAGCGCAACGGCGGCAACCTGACCTATCGTATGACCGATTCCGAAGTGGCCGCATGCCGACCCTTCTTCTACGATAACCCTTCGAGCTGGGTGTCCATGGGCGTTCAGGCCGACAACCTTTGCGGCGCGTTTTTCGTCACCACGGGCTCGGGTCGCTATATGCGCAACGTCCCGCTCGATCCGGCGCACAACGTCGGTATCGTCGAGATCAACGAGGCTGGCGACGCCTGGCGCATCGTGTGGGGTCTGAAAGACGGCGGCGTTCCCACCTCCGAGTTCCCGACGCATTTCATGAACCACTCCGTGCGCATGAAGGCCACCGATGGCGATTGCCGCGTCATCTACCACGCGCATCCGCAGAACGTCATCGCGCTGACCTTCGTCATGCCGCTTGATGCGCGCACCATCTCCCGCGCGCTGTGGAAGGCCATGACCGAATGCATCGTCGTGTTCCCGGCCGGCGTCGGCGTCGTGCCGTGGATGGTTCCCGGCG
>CAVHXL010000050.1:0-11609 GCA_963639885.1 bacterium
CCTCCACCGCCCATGCGCACATCCGCCATATCTACACGAAGACCGGCATGCATTCCCGGCAGGACGTCCTGAACTATTTCAAGCAGATGGATCAATCGTAACGCCACTCACCAGCGCTTTTCGACATACGTTGCCAAATTGGACGAGATCTTGGGGCGTGGGCGGCGCGAGGACAAGGCGCAGAAGAGGGTCGCCATAGCGTCGCCCGTCCGCCCTCGCGCCGTCCACCGCGCAAGATGAATCGTTTAACAAGACTGAAACATTTCCATACGAAGCGGAGCGTTACTATGAGACCCGTTTACTAACAATTAACGAGGTAGCAATATGGATTTAACGCAACTGCTCAACGACATCGATGCCGCCGTCTGGGGGCCCGTCACCATCGTCTTACTGCTCGGATGCCACATCTACACCACCATCCGAACCGGGTTCATTCAGCGCAAGCTGCCGATGGCCCTCAAGCTTTCGGTAACCTCGGATGACGGCGCCGAAGGCGATGTGAGCAACTTCGCGGCCATGGCAACCTCGCTCGCCTCAACGCTCGGCACCGGATCGATCGTCGGCGTCGCAACCGCCGTGCTCTCGGGCGGTCCCGGCGCGGTCCTTTGGATGTGGATCACCGGCATTTTGGGCATGGCGACCAAGTATACCGAAGTGTTCGCTTCGTTGAAATACCGCGTCAAGGACAAGAACGGCATGATGATGGGCGGCGCCATGCATGTGTGGGAGCAGCGCTACAAGCGCCCCGACGGAACGGTGCCGTGGTGGGCGAAGATCGCCGCCATATGGTTCGCCGTGCTTGCCTGCTTCACCATCTTCGGCATCGGCTCGGCCGTGCAGACGAGCGCCATCACCTCGGTCATGAAGGCGAACTTCGGCTTCGAGCCCTGGATCGTCGCGCTCATCGTCTGCGGCTCGGCCGCGCTCATCATTGCCGGCGGCCTGAAATCCATCTCGACCATCTGCGAGAAGCTCGTGCCCTTCATGGGCGGCGCCTACATCCTCGGCTGCATCTACATCCTCATCTGCAATGCCGGCGTGCTCGGCGAGGCGTTCTCCATCATCCTGCGTTCCGCCTTCACCGGGGAGGCCATGTTCGGCGGCGCTGTTGGCTCGGGCATCATGGTCGCGCTGCAGTTCGGCTGCGCCCGCGGCCTGTTCTCCAATGAAGCGGGCCTGGGCACCCAGCCGCTGATCGCCTCGGCAGCCGCCACCAAAAACCCTGCCCGACAGGCGTTAGTGGCCATGACCGGGCCGTTTTGGTGCACCGTCGTCATCTGCTTGGTGAGCGGCCTTGTCATCGTCTCGACGCTCGTCGCCAACCCCACCCTGATCGCCGACACCGGCGTGGCTGACGGGGCGACGCTTGCGAACTCCGTGTTCGGCACCATCCCGTATATCGGCACGCCGGTTCTCATGCTGGGCATCTTGTGCTTCGCGTACTCGACCATCATCGGATGGAGCTACTACGGGGAGCGCATCACCTTGTACCTTTTTGGCCGCCGCTGGACGCCTATTTACCTGGGGTTCTACATCGTGATGGGCTTTTTGGGCGGCATCGGCGTGGGAGATATCGCCTGGACGGCGACCGACATCTCCAATGCGCTGATGGCCATCCCCAACATCATCATGGTGCTGCTATGCTGTGGCATGGTGGCGAAGGAGACCAAGCACTACGTTTACGATGGGAATATCAACGAGAAGTGTGAAGACGAGATCCCCGAGCTTGAGGAAAAGAGCGTTTTCCTGCGCAAAAAGGCCTAAACATCCCCGGCTTGGCCAGCGGCCCGCTGACCCTGATCGCTCAGCTCGAGCACTCGGGGTCAGCGGGCTTTTTTTGCATGCCGGGGCGCCTTTGCCCGGGCAATATATTTGCAACCGGCGCGCTCCCCTATAAGAAAGCTGAATCAAATCGCCTCAGAAGGAGCATGAGCATCTACCATTTCCACGGTTGCACAAATCTGTGGTGATGAGTACACTGCAATGCAGTGAATTCTGTTTCAGGGCGAGGTGGAAATCCTCACTGGCGGTGACCAAAAGCTTCGATTCGACCGAACGAAGTTCCAGGAAGTCCGCGAGCTTAAACCTGCAGCGTGCATACGCTCAGGAAAGCCGATCCGGTGCGATTCCGGGACCAACGGTTACAGTCCGGATGAAAGAGGCAGACATTCGAAGATGCACCCCGTTGGCATGCTGCGAATGACAAGCCTGTATCGAAGGAATTCATACGGGCTTGTTTCTTTTTTGCGAAGCGAGAAGGCAAGACCGACCTAAAAGCTTCGCTGAAGGAAAGAAGGTTATCATGCCCACCGCCAATGCATCGAGCTCCCCTATCTCAAATTCCAATCGCTGGTCCACGCGTCAGCTGGTCACCATGGCGCTCATGTGCGCCATCGCCGCCCTGTTCAGCTTCGTGCAGATCCCCATTTTGCCGGCCGCTCCATTTCTGACCTACGATCCATCGCTCATGCCAGCCATGGTTTGCGGCTTCGCTTTCGGCCCCGGTGCAGGATTCGCCGTCGGCGCCGTGGCGGCCATCATCCACGGGCTCATTCTGGGCGAATGGGTCGGCAGCCTCATGAACATCTGCGCGACGTTGTTCTTCGTCGTGCCGGCGGCCTTCATCTACGCGAAGAAGCACACGTTTGCCGGCGCCATCATCGGCCTGATCGTCGGCTGCGTCATCGCGACCCTCGGAGCCATCGCCACGAACCTGACGCTCGGCGTATGGTTCTGGTATGGATCGGCCGATGCCATCCTGCCGCTGATCCTGCCCGCCGTCGTTCCCTTCAACCTGATCAAAACCGTGCTGAACTCCGTTTTGACCCTTATCGTCTATAAGGCCATCTCAAACCTGATCACTCCAAAAAAGAACCAGGTCAAAGGCCGCTAAAACACTAGGAAGCCCATCGTGATCGACATCTGCGACGTATCATTTACCTACGACGGGGAGACCTTTGCGCTCAAAGGCGCCGACGAGCATATCTCGAAAGGCGAGTTCGTCTGCATCCTCGGCGGCAACGGGTCGGGCAAGTCGACCCTTGCCAAGCATCTCAACGCCCTGCTCATTCCCGATAAAGGGCGTGTTGTGGTCGACGGGATGGATACGTCCGATGCCGCCTGCACGTATCTGATCAGGAAAACGGCGGGCATGGTGTTCCAAAACCCCGACGACCAGCTGGTCGCATCACTTGTCGAGGATGATGTCGCCTTCGGCCCGGAAAACCTCGGGCTCGATCAGGCAGAACTACGACGTCGGGTCACGAAAGCGCTCGAGGATGTCGGCCTTTCGGGGTACGAGCGCCACGAGACGCATGCTCTTTCGGGAGGGCAGAAGCAGCGCGTCGCCATCGCCGGCGTGCTGGCCATGGATCCCGCTATCCTCATTCTTGACGAAGCGTCCGCCATGCTCGACCCTCGCGGGCGGGCCGGCCTGATGCGCGTTTGCAAGGAGCTTCACGAGGGCGGCTTCACCATCGTTATGATCACCCATTTCATGGAGGAAGCTGCCCTTGCCGACCGCGTGGTCGTCATGGATGGCGGCAAGATAGTTCTTTCCGGAACGCCGCAAGACATCCTCACGCGCGCGGATGAGCTGATGAGGCTGAATCTCGAAGTCCCGTTCGCCACGCAGCTGTCGCTTGATTTGCGCAAGGCGGGCATCGAGGTCGCGCCCACCGTGAGCAGCGATGACCTTGCGAGCGAGGTGCTTGAGATGGCGGCGCGCAAGGCCGCGTGCGTCAACGGGAAAACGAAGACGGGTGATGCGCCCACCCCGGCGCCTTCCGACAAAGAAGGCGTTTCGCCGGAAGACGGCGACGCCGGCGGCGGCGCCGAGAGCAAGGGCGGCGGTGCGGATGCGGAAGCGATCATCGAATTCGACCACGTCTCGTACACCTACGACGTCGCAGAAGCCAAGCGCCAGCGCAAACGCGGCAACGCTCCCGCCGACAAGCAGGCGAAATGGGGCCGGAGCCCCGATAGCCTCTGGGCCGTCTCCAACGTGACCTTCGCCGTCCATGAAGGGGAGTTCCTCGGCATAGCAGGGCACACGGGAAGCGGCAAGTCCACCATCATCCAGCATATGAACGGCATTCTGCGCCCCACGTCCGGACGCGTGCTCGTGCGCGGACGGGATATCGCCGGGCGCGGTTGCGGCGAAGACGTACGCGGCACCATCGGCGTCGTTTTCCAATACCCCGAGCATCAGCTTTTCGCCGAAACCGTGCATAAGGATGTCGCCTTCGGACCACGCAACCTCGGCTACTCGGACGCCGAGGTGGATGAGCTGGTACGCCATTCGCTTGAGCGCGTCGGGCTTTCAGCTGACGAGGTGGCCGAGAAGAGCCCCTTCGAGCTTTCCGGCGGGCAGCAAAGGCGTGTTGCATTCGCCGGCATCCTTGCCATGAAGCCGCAGGTGCTCGTGCTCGACGAGCCGGCGGCAGGCCTTGACCCGGCTAGCCGCAAGTCTTTTTTGGGTATGATCTCCCGCCTTCATGCGCAGGGCCTCACCGTCGTCATGGTATCGCACAGCATGGACGATCTCGCCGCGATGTGCGATCGCGTGATCGTGATGAACGAAGGCGAGAAGATTGCCGAGGGCAAGCCAGCTGAGCTGTTCATGCAGGCCGATAAGCTCAAGCAAGTGGGTCTGGGCACCACGAGCGCCGAAGCATTCGCTCTCGAGCTTGCAAGCGGCGGATTTCCCATCGATACGGGCGCATTCTACACCGAAGATCGCCTCGTGCGCGCGATTGCATCGGAGCTTGGACGATGACCGGCTTCTCCTTTGGCAGCTACGTTCCCGGGACAAGCCCCATCCACAAGCTTGACCCGCGCACAAAGCTTGCACTCGGCTGCGCCTTCATCATCGTTTTGCTCTGCGCGAAAAGCCCCTGGGCGCTGGCCATCGCGGCAGCGTTCGTCGTCGGAGCATACCTGCTTGCCCGCATTCCCGCCACCAAGGCGCTTAAGTCTCTCGCCCCCCTGCTCGCCATCGTCGTCATCGTGGCCATCTTGAATCTCTTCACCGCGACCGAGGGCAATATCGTAGCTGATCTCGGAATCCTCAAGATACGCGATGCGGGCGTGACGGCCGCGGCGTTCATGGCGGCGCGCCTGACCATCATGATGCTCGGCATGAGCTTAATCACGCTGACGACGATGACGATCGATCTGACCGAGGCATTCGAGCGTCTGCTCTCGCCTCTTGCGCGCTTCGGCTTCCCCGCCCATGAGCTCGGGATGATCATGGGAATCGCCCTACGGTTCATGCCCCAATTCGCCAACGAGCTTTCGACGATCTATCACGCGCAGATCAGTCGCGGAGCCAAGCTGGCCAACAGCCCGGTCAAGGGCTTGCGAATGCTTTCGTCAGTGATGGTGCCGCTGTTCACCAGCGTTTTTCGCCATGCGGAAACGCTATCATCGGCCATGGACGCGCGCTGCTATCATGGCGGCGCGGGGCGCGGACGCCTGCATCCGCTGCGATTCACGATCCGCGATGCCTGCGCCCTCGCATCGATAATCGCTCTTGCGGCATGCGTTATCGCCGTAAACATGATCTAGGAATCAACGCTTTAAGAAAGGACCCACCATGACCGGAAACGAGACCATCCTGCAATACCTCACGAGCGTCCCCGCCTGGTATCTCGCAACATCGGTGAACGACCAGCCCCATGTGCGGCCGTTCAGCTTCGCAGCCGAGCAGGACGGCAAGATCTGGTTCGTGACGGCCACCACCAAAGATGTGTGGGAAGAGCTGCTGGAGAACCAGAAATTCGAGGCCACGAGCTGGTGGCCGGGGCATGGTTGGCTAATCCTGCGCGGCAAGGCCGGACTTGAGGACAAGGCGAGCGCCGATATGCGCTACGCCGGCTACGCGCACCTGTGCAGCCTCGGCGAGAGTTACGATGGTCCCGACGACCCCACGCTCGTGTTCTTCAGCGTCGAGGAACCTGAGGCATGGATCTGCAATCACGAGGAATGGAAGCCCATCGAGCTGTAGCGGGACAGCTCACCTTGCAGGCGGGCGAGTTACAGCGGGGCCTGCCTCATTGCAGGCAGGCCCCGGCGGTGCCGATAAGGCGGCCGTCGGCCGTCTGCAGGGAAGCAGGGCCTCGCTGAAAGGCCCTGCGCAACCCGCTCGCAGGGTCTTTCAGTCCAGTGCCCGCCCTGCGCAGGGCACTCATAGCGCGACGCGCTTGCAGGCAGGGCCCCTCGGCGCAGCGCGCCCACAACGCGGGATGCCCTCCCCTAACACTTATTGGAAGTCGTAAAGGTCCTTTGCGGCCACCTTGAAATCGGCGTAGACCTGCTCGGCGATGGACTCATCCTCAACCAGCTCGAACGCCGCGGGCTGCCCATCCTCATCAAGCTCGGTCACCTCAAGCAGAACCACCTCGCCCGACGAGCAAGCGGGAGAATCCTCGCTAACCGGGAAGAAAAACCCATATCGGCGCTCCTCATGAAGGACAAGCCCGAGAAACTCGAGATCGACGCGCTCGCCTTCCTCATCTTCGAACGTGAACGTGATCCCTTCTTCGGTCGGAGGGCAGAAGTTCGGGGCGCTTCCTTGGCGCATGGCTTTCTCCTTCGGTCGGTCGCGGTGCAACTTTCGTTGGTTCATTGGGAACGCATATAGGTTCGCCAGATATCAGCAGCGTAACACAATAGCGGAAACGCTCCACTCGCACGATGGACATTCACCTGACTGCTATACTGATCGGCAGCATAATTGCACCATCAAGGCCGGTTTCTTGCGGCAACGCATTACCAGAAGCCGTCCGCATACCAGTGGTAACGAGGAGGAACGAATGTATCCGATGATGGATCCCGAGCGCAGCAAGCCCCTAAGCGAGGAAGAGGGCGTCAAGAAGATGACCCAGATCGGCGCCCTGATGCAGGAAGCCGGCATGGACTTTGGCGAGGAGGACATGCGCCTTCTGCGCGACGCATTCATGGGCTCGAATCCTTACGAGGACCAGATGGAGGAGCTTATCGCACGCTATACCGGTCTGATGGATGACGAGGAAGAGGATGACGTCGTCATCGAGGAGACCGACGAGGAAGCGATCGACTTCAGCGAGCTCGGCTAACAGCGCCTAGCAAGCAAGCTCACCTGAAACGCTACGCCGCCTATCGGCAATGAGCTGCGTCACATAGCACGACAACGAAAAATGCCCCGGTTCAATGAACCGGGGCATTTTCTTGCACTTCGGGGAAAGATCCAGGCGCTAGCCTTGGACCTTCTTGCGCTTCTTTTTGTTCGCGGTGCTCTTGTGCGCGGACGCGCCCGACGCGGAAGGCATCTGCGACTCGACAGCACCCTCGGCAACGGCGACCGCGCCGCCAGCGGCCGCGACAGCCGCGCTATCGGCACCGGCAGCGGCGCTCTCCTGCGGCAGGCGGTTCAGGAACCAACGCTGGATATCCGTGCCGTACTTCTTCTGCAACTTGGCGAATTTCGGCTCATGCGTCTTCCACATAACGTAGATGGGGGTTGCGATCGCATAGGACGAGTAGCAGCCGCACACCAGGCCCACGGTCATGGCAAGCGCGAAGTCGCGCAGCGTCTCGCCACCGAAGACGAGCATGGCCACGACCGGGATCAGCGAGGTGATGGACGTGTTCAGCGAACGCACCAAAACCTCGTTGACGGAGTGGTTCGCCATGGTGGCGAAGGTGCACTTCGGGGAATCGCCCTTCATGTTCTCGTTGATGCGATGGAACACGACCACCGTGTCGTAAAGCGAGTAACCCAGGATGGTGAGCAGGGCGGCGATGGTGTTCGGGGTGACCTCGCGGCCGACGAGCACGTACACGCCGATGACGATGACCAGGTCATGCAGCAGCGCGATAACCGCCGAGACGCCCATCTTGTAATCGCGGAAGCGGATGGAGATGTAAGCGATGATCAAAAGCAGGCTGACCACAAACGCGATGGCGGAGCTCTGGATGACGCTCGTACCCCAGTCCGGGCCGATGGTGGTCACCTCGAAGCTTTCGGAATCCCAGCCGAACTCGTCGGCAACCTGGTTGGCCGCGGTGGCCGCGTCCTCGGCGGACGTGGTGGTGGTGCGCACCAGGAAGCCGTCCTGGCCGTCGGAGTTGGTGGTCTGGATGACGGCGTCGGGCTCGCCGGCGTCGGCGAGGGCCTCGCGCAGCTGCTCGGTGGTCACGTCTTCGCCGCCCTGATGGAACGTGATGGACGTGCCGCCGACGAACTCGATGCCGAAGTTCACGCCGCGGATGCCCACGAGCGCGATGACCACGACGAGTGCGGCACATGCGACGGTCAGGAAGATCTTGCGGAAGCCAAGCAGATCGATGTCGAGCTTGATGAAGCGGCCCTTGACGTCCTTGCGGCTTCCCGCAGGCTTCTCGCCCTGGAAGTACGGCGCAGCCTCTTCGCAGTCCTTCACGCCCCAGAAGCCGGGGTGCTTGGCGATGCACTTCGGCGCAAGCAGGCGGATGATGGGCGCCTTGAACACGAGCATCATGACGATGTCGCAGACGATGCCGAGCGCCAGCGTCAGGCCGAAGCCCTTAACCGAAGCCGACGCCAGGAAGAACAGCGTCAACGCGGAGACGAGCGTAACGAGGTCGGCGTCGATGGAGGTCATGATGCCGTGGCGCACGCCGGTGACCGACGCCCCGCGCACCGAGCGGCCCATGCGTATTTCCTCGCGGAAGCGCTCGAGCGTGAGGATGGACGAGTCGGCGGCCATGCCGATGGTCAGCACGACGCCGGCGATACCGGCCATGGACAGGCTGAACAGGCCGAAGTGGGACAGCAGCGCCAACAGGCCGAGGTAGAGCACCGCGAATACCGCCATAGCGGCCGCGGTCAGAAGACCCAGGCCGGAATAGAACAGCAGCAGATAGAGCATAACGAGACCAAGGCCGATGGCGGCGACCAAGACACCGGAAGTCAAAGCGTCCTGACCGAGCGTCGGGCCAACAACCTGGGACTGGGCGTACTCGAAGCTCACAGGCAAGGATCCGGACTCGAGAACCGTCTGCATCGAGGACGCGCCGTCCTTGTCATAGCCGCCGGTGATGGACACCTGCCCGCCGGTGATCTCGGACTGCACGGCGGGAGCGGACTGCACCTCGCCATCGAGGATGATGACGATCTTGCCCTTGGAGCTGGCCAGATCCTTCGTGGCCTCGGCGAAGGCCTTCGTGCCCTCGGAGTCGAGCGTCACGTTGACCGAGTAGTCGGTGCTGGTTTCGGAAGCGCGGCCGATGTCGACCTTCGTGATGTTGCTGCCGGTGATCAGAGGCGTGTACGTTCCGGACTCGACCTGCAAATGCTCAACGGTGCCCGTCGAGAACGTGTTGCCGAAGTCGTCGGAAACGGTTCCGTTGGTGCCGTACTGCCCGTTGTCGATCTTGTCCTTCACGTCCGAATCGGTGAACGAGTCGAGGCGCGCGAACTCAAGCTGGCCGGTCTTGCCGATGGTTGCAAGGGCCGTCTCAGTATCGGAAAGACCAGGGATCTGCACGAGGATCTGGTCGGTGCCCTGCAGCTGCACCACCGCTTCGGAGGCGCCGAGGGCGTTGACGCGCTGCTCGATGATGGAGCGGGACTTCTCCATGTCGTCGGCCGAAACGGTACCGCCGTCGGTGCTCTTCGCGGAAAGCACCACCGAGAGTCCACCCTGGATATCAAGACCCTGGTTGATCTTGTCTTTCGGAGGCGTGAACATGAAGACGGACCCGATGACGAGCAGGGTGGTCAGAACCAGCAACCAGACGTTGCGACGGTTGACGTTGCCGCCCTTCTTCTTTTTGGCCTTGGCATTTAGCGTTTGAGCCATCGAACTACTCCTAGCCTTTCTTTAACATGCGAACGGCGGCACAAAGCCGCCGTATGCGCGCAATAACTTGTTCATTGTGCCACAACCAAGAAGAATCGTGAAGAATTAGTTAGTCTCCGTAGACAGGGAATCGCCCTGAATCCGGCAGAGCCCCGACCGAATGAAAGCTGAGCAACTCCGGCAGCCGCGCCCCAAACACCGGCCACGCCTCCCCCAGCCTCCGGTCGCCCCGCGTGGTCGTTCGCTGTGCGCGCACGACCGTACGAAAAGCATAGACGAGGATTGGTATACTGTTCGCTATGAATACGCAAACCAACATCGCGCGCAAAGCGGCCGCGGAACGCCCGAGGATCGCCGTTGTCACCATGGGTGTCAAGCTCGGCGACGAGACGCGCGGCTACACGCGCTTTCGCTTTCTATCGAACCTGCTCGTTGAACAGGGCTTTGAGGTCGATCTGATAACGTCGTCGTTTCAGCATTGGGAAAAGAAGCAGCGGGACACCTCAAAGGCTTGCTACCAAAACCTTCCCTACAACATCGTCTTCATCGATGAGCCAGGCTATCAGCGCAACCTTGACCTCACGCGCATCCGCAGCCACCATGCGGCGGCGGAAAACCTGCGCACGCATTTCGAGAACAACGTTGGGCGCTATAGCCTTGTTTATTCCGAGATACCCCCCAACGATGTCGCACGCGTATGCGTCGAAGCGGCCAAGGCGCAGCGCATCCCCTTCGTCGCCGACATCAACGACCTGTGGCCTGAGGCCATGCGCATGGTCATCAACGTGCCCATCCTCAGCGACATAGCCTTCTGGCCGTTCACGCGCGATGCGCGCATCGTGTACCGCTCGCTTTCCGGCGCCGTTGGAACCTCCGATGAATACGCCCGTCGCCCCGCCGCCGATCGCGAGGAACCCTACCCGCATGAAACGGTGTATGTCGGCAACGACCTGGGCGCCTTCGACGAGGGAGCCCGCCAGCATATGGGAGAGGTCGAAAAGCCCGCAAACGAGCTGTGGGCCATCTACGCCGGAACCCTCGGCGCGAGCTACGACATCGCGACCTTGATCCGCGCGGCGGGCCTTTTGGAGAAGCGCCGGGTTGCGCACATGGCGCGAACCGGAGCCGAGGGAACCACGCAACTGCGGCGCCCCTTCCCCGCCTTGCGCGTGAAAATACTAGGGGACGGCCCCGACCGCGAAAGCCTTGAGGAGCTGGCACGGGCCGAGAACGCGCCGGTTGATTTCCTAGGATACCAGGATTACGCAAGCATGGCGGCGTGGCTGCGCGCAAGCGATATCACCGTGAACTCGCTGGTCAAAACCGCAGCGCAATCCATCGTCACGAAAATCGGCGATTACCTGGCCTCCGGCAAGCCCATGATCAACACCGGTTCATCGCCCGAATTTCGCGCGAAAGTGGCCAACGACGGCTTCGGACTGAATGTGGAGGCCGAGAACCCCGAAGCCCTCGCGGCGGCGCTTGAGGAACTCGCGCGCACGCCGAGCATGCGCAAGATCATGGGCGCACGCGGGCGCGCCATCGCCGAGAACGAGTTCGACCAGCGCTCATCGTACCTGGCCATCGTGAATTTGATACGCAATTTGCTGTAGATGCCCGAAACTGCGGCATTATTTGACGAAACGAACGAGCCGCGTGAGGGGCACAGCGGCGCCGACGAAGGAGATCGCATGTCCGAACAGATCCGCATCCCGTTTTCGCCGCCCGATATCACCGAGGCCGAAATCGACGAGGTTGCCGACGCCCTGCGCAGCGGCTGGATCA
>CAVHXL010000051.1:0-11603 GCA_963639885.1 bacterium
TCGGCCGGGCTGCCGGGACGCGAGGCGCGCGGGCCGATCCCGGGAGGGACCGCGCGCCATGCGCGGCGCCTGCGCGGGTGCGGCCCATGGCCGGACCGCCGGCGACGGGAAGCGCGGAGCGCCACCGCGGAGACGGCCCCTGCCCCCGACGCGAGCTAGCCGTCCGGGACTCCCGCCGCCGCCCCGGGCGACGCGCGGGGCATCGGCGCCGGCAGACCCGCCGCTGGCAGCCCCGCCGGCGGCCGTTCTCCCGCGCGTCCTTGCGGGATCCCCGCCGCGGGGCTCGCCCGGATGACGTACGTCGCCGAAAGTGGCTGGGACCCCGCCGCAACTTTGACATGTCGCTTCTCGATGAGCTGCCGTAACGGCGGCTAGCTGAAATCAAGCAAACTATTGACGGTACAGCAGCGGGGCGCGATCGCCCGGCCTTGCGGAATCTTGACTCTGGTTGTTTTCGCCCAGCTCCGTGATCAATGCCGCAAGGAGCACTTGTTCGGAGATGCAGATTTTGACTATGCGGTTAGCCTTTTCGCCACTCAGCCTCACAGGTCGCACACGGATAGCCATTACATGGCTCAGCCTTACGGATTGCATGTGGTTATAAAGCGCTCCGTCATCTTATTAACAGGTCGAACTTCCTTTTTATGCGATCCAGCTTTCTGCGCCAGGGAACGTAGAGCGTGGCCAGGAAGAAGACCGTTGCCGTCCCATGAATAAAGTCGTAAGGAAAACCTGCGGCGTATGCGGCCAACACCGAGGGCAGCGTTATAGGCCGAATAAAGCCGACCACGTACCAACCGTTGAGGATCAAACCATATAGCATCGCCGACAGAAAGCCGAACAAAAGAAGAACGGGCGTCTTCTCGAAGGCGCCGCGCGGCGCGAGGACGCCTGCAAGATACCCGATAAGCCCCCACGCGTACATCTGCCAAGGAGTCCATGCGCCTTGGCCAAAGAAAAAGTTGCTCACAAGGGCCGCCAGGGCCCCGACCATGAAACCGCTTCTTCTGCCAAGCGTTGCGCCCGCAAGGATGCAGATAGCGCTCACCGGTTTGAAATCCGCGATCGGCGCGAATACGATGCGTCCCGCAGCGGCGATGGCGCCGAGAACGACCGTCGGCATGATTTGGCGAAGCGACGGCCGAGAGACCTCGAAACCGGTGAAGAACACCGCAATGGAGCACAGGGCGGCAAACAGCGTCAGGAAGGCGCTCTGCTCGCTTCCGGTCGCCGCGCAGTACGACAAGGCAGCTGGAACCATTATCAATGACAGGGGCTCGAGAACTCGAAGAACGAACGGCGGCCGAGTCTCGTCGCCCGAAAAGCCTTGAGCGCCGTCCACGCCGGACCTGAGCTTTCGGGATGTTGCTGGTTCAACTACCTTGCACCCGGACGCAGCGCCAAACCCACCGAGTCCTATAACGGATGCGGCCGGATCATGCGGCATGCCGGCCTCATTGGCGAAGACGGCCAAGTCGGATGATGTTTCGCGCGCCATATCATCAGCGCCCACGCAAGATGATGCGAAGGATTTCTCGGCAGCTGCGGCCTGGCCGCGTGAATCACGCGATTCCTTGGCGACATCAGCAAGAACGGTCGACGCACCGAGATAGCCGACGTCGGCAGTCGGACCAACAGACGCGCGAGACCCCCTGCCAGGATCGATCAGGGTAGACGAAGCGCGAGTCTCCTCATCGGCCGACGAGGACGTCGAACAGCCCTTCCCCTTCATCGGAGCGTTTCCTCCTGCTCCCGCATGGCCCTCCACCGCTTCGCGAACGTATCATCAAGGGGGCGATAAAAAAGATTGTCGGCGAACAACTCGGCCGACGGCTGCGTTGCTGCGGCCTGTCCGTCGAATAGCATGGTCGCGTAGTCGCTCACGAGCGCGGCAAACGGCAAATCATGCGTCGCGGCGATGATGGTCGTTCCGGAATCGACAAGGGCCCGCAGCTTCTGGGCCACGACGAACTTGAAATGCGGGTCAAGACCTTTCGTCGGCTCGTCGAGCAACAACAGGTCCGGCTTGGTGAGCAGCATCTTCGCCAAGGCTAAAAGCTGCTGCTGCCCGCCAGATAGATCGTAGGGGTGCTGATCGCGAAAAGCCTCGAGGCCGGCCCAGGTGCAGATATGCTCGATGTCGTCGTTCGAATAACCGCACGCGGACTGCCACTCGGCAAGCTCCTCGTCGACCGAATCACGCACGAACAAGGCTTTTGGATCCTGCGGAAGCAAGGCCTGCTTTTTTTGCAGCGTATTATCCAAAGATCCGCGCTCCGACTTCAAAGAGCCGGCAATCGTATGGAGAAGCGTGGTTTTACCGCAACCGTTTCCCCCGATGAGCGCATGAAAGCTACCACGGCGAACCGTAAGATCCAAACCACGAAGAACCCAATCGTCGCCGCGGCCATATCGTACGTGGAGGTCGCTCGCCTCGACACAGGCCGCCGGCTTCGCCGAGGAGCAGCGACCGAAGCCGATCTTGGATCGACGAGCTGCCCATAGGGCGCGCGCCCGCGACGACATCGCAGATTGCCTCCCGGACGGGACCACGCGCGAGCTCGATTGCGACGATCCGAAAGAGGCCGCGACCTCGGATTCGGGCGATTGGGCTTCAGGCAAGGAGTCGACGGATTCAGGCGACGGGCTATCGGACGATTCATCGTCAAATGAGAGGAAATCCGCCGCGTAATCAGCCAGATCGGCCTCGCAAAGCTTCCCATTTTCAAGACGCACAACCCCCGTCGCGTAAGCAACCATGGCCTCGGGCGCATGCGTCGCCACGACAACGGTGATCCCGAGCTCGCGGTTCACGCGGAAAAGCGCATGCAGGAAGCTTTTCTCGGCTACGGGGTCAAGCTGAGAGGTCGGCTCGTCGAGCAAGAGGATTCGCGGCCTGAGGGCAAGCGTGGCAGCCAGTGTGACGATCTGCTTCTGGCCACCAGAGAGCTCCGATACCGAGCGGCGAAACCAGGGCTCGATACCGAAAAAATGCGCAACTTCGGCGATACGGCGCCGCATGACGGACTGTTCGCCGCCGATATTCTCAAGGCCGAACGCAAGCTCATGCCACACGCTGTCGCACACGATTTGATTATCGGGATCCTGGGAGACGTATCCGATTAGCGTTGCGGCCTGCATATCGTCAAGCTCGTCAATAGGATTACCGAAGAGGCGCAGGTCACCCTCAGCGCGGCCATGCGGGACGATTGCAGGCTTGAAGCTCTTCAACAGCGTCGTCTTACCTCCGCCCGTGGACCCGACGAGCAGTTGGAACGCACCGACGGGAACGCGCCAGTCAAGCGGTCCGAATACCGCAGCACCCTGCGGATAGGCGAAGGAGAACCGTCGCGCCTCGAGCGCATAGGGCAAACGATTTGCAGAGGTAGCGGTTTCCGAGGAAAACCTTGCCGCGCCAGCGCGAGAGCCGGCGGCCGATTGAAGACCGTCGGCCTCGCCAAGCTCGGCAACTGCGACTCGCTCGTCGCTCACGAAAGATTCGGCGGAGACGCCACCCTCGACAACCGCATCGGAGACGTCGTGTTTTCTCAGTTTCTCCATCGGAGGTGCTCCTTGCCGTGAACGATCAGGGGAAGCGACAGCAAGGCCGCATAGGGAAGATAGCTGTACCATGAGGCGATGCCAGCAATGCCGGGGTAGAAGCTAAACGACGAAAGCGCCGCGGCGGCAGCAAAGCCCGCGGAGAGCGACAGCAAGGCGACGACCGCTAGCGCGAGGGCATCTGATCCGCGGAATCGATAGCGTTGATAGCTCGTCCTGCGCACAGCGGCACCCCAGCCTCGAGCGCGCATGGCATCGGCAGACTCAAGGGAGTCCTCAAGCCCCCAACCGAGCAGAACCGTCGTTAACCGCAAGCGGCCCCGAGCAGCACGCGCGGCACGGGCAACCTTACCGTCGCTGCCGGCAAAACGCGCATAAGCGGACGCGGGGAACGCCGCGCGGGCACGGTGGTCGCCATGCATACCGGAAAGCGCCTTGGGCGCGGCAGCTACCTGGGTTTCACCCATCGCTTCAACCTCATGTGCCCTATCGGATTCGATACCCGCATCATCTGCCGCCATCGCATGGACCTTGCATGACGTACCGGATGTCGTGGAGGAATGCATCTCGCCAACCGCATCATGGGATGACGCGCAAGTGCAGCTATCGGATATGGACTGAAGATATCTGAAGCGCGCGGCGAATTTGGGGACGAGGCGCATGGTCATCGAGATCACGAGCGATAAATACGGGGCAAGGTTGCCCAGAACCGTCAAAACCTTATCGGAAGAGACGATACGCGCAGCATTGCCGAACGAGAGCAGCACGTTCACAAGCATAAGACCCTGGCAGAGGCCGAATGTAAGCGCTTCGAGGTAAAACGCGTGCGTCCCGACGCGAAACAGTTCCGTTGAACCAACCGATACGAAAAACGGGTTGGCGATGCCGAGCACCAAAACGACCGGCGCCTGCCACAAAAGGCCCCGCGCGGCTCGCCGACCGCCCGTTACGAAGGAGAGTGCCAGCTGAGCCACGAACGTGAGCACGAGGTACACCGGATGCATGATGGCCATGGAGAAAACGAGGATCACCCCGCAGTACAGAAGCGCTACTACGGGGTGAAACAGATCGAATATGCCACAAGGACGCGTCATCGGCATAGCAAAACGAGCTACATGCTCATGGTCGGATCTTTCTCGGTGGAATAAATCCACGCAATGCTCTCGCCGCCGGAGAGGACGTAACGGCCGCACGCTTTTCCAGGGAATTCCCCGTCAACCGCATAGGTCCAACCACTTCCTGAGCCGCACTGCTTTTCGGCAAGGCCCCCGATTGCGCTGACATACATGGAGGACCCCGAAAGGGAGAAACCGCTTGCGCACAGCGCATCGTAAACGGTCGCTCCTTCGTCAAGCTCCACGGAAGTGCTGATGGAGGGGCCGGAAAGCCCGTATTCCGAAGCCCGCGAGCTGTCGATGCTGAGATAGACGGTTATGGTACTTCTCGCAGACGAGCCGCCGTCGGATGCATTCGACGGCGAATTGCCGGCTGATTGCTCGCGCATAGGGCCGGCAGATGCGCTTTCGCCCTGCTCGGATGCAACCGCCTCCTCTTCGGCGGAGGTTGCTTCAGCTGAGCTGACGGCGCCTTCTTGAGCTGAAGAATCAGTCTTCGTCTGCGAACCGACATCCTGCTTGTCCTCGCCTGAGGCTGACACCCCGTCGGAACCCGCGGTCGCGCCGGCGCCGTTGCCGGAAGTCGAGCTTGGCGAGACAGTCGACGACGCCTCGGGCGATGCGGCGGAGGGCTGATGAGCCTGAGACGATCCGGCATCTTGACCCAACCATCCGAACGCATAGGCGAAACCCGCAACGGCAATCGCCGCAACGGCAATCGCCACAACGACAACGCCGACGCGCCGACGTGCAGATGCGGCAACTTTCGCGCCACCGTCCGCCGCATCATCCCCTTGCCGAGCCGTCGCGGGAGATATACGCTCTGTCGAAGAGGCGGCGGCCGCCTCTTCGGGGGCGGCCTTCTCGCCCTTCGGTTCCTTGCTTTTATCGCTCATGAAACGGACGGCTTAGCGACTCGCGCGCTCGGAAGAGCGCTTTGCGGCGCGCAGACGGCGCGACGCCCCAAGACCCGTGGCAAGAGCGCCGAGGGCCAATGCGGCGAGGACGCCCGGATAAACGGTTGCGTCGCCGGTTTTGGTTGACGTGCTCGACTTGCTGGACGATGAGGTCGCATCCTTGGACTCATCGACGGAAACGTCAGCCTTGTGCAACGTGTAAACCGAGTATGCCGCGCCGCTGTCCTGCGCCCCCTTATGGGCGGCCAGGGCAAGCAGTACCGCAGCCGAGGTCTGCGGCTCGTCGTAAGCAGAGGCATCCAAGAAGCCGTCAAGGCCCTCATCAGCTTTCGCGACAAGGTAGCCAAGCGGGGTCGAGCCGCTTCCCGTGGTCATGTCCTCGCCCGTTGCGGTGTCATAGCCAAGCGCCTCGAGCGCGCAAACGATGGTGGCCGTCGCGTCGAGATTGGAATCCTTGTAGGCTGCGGAATAGCCGAATCCGCCGTCAGCATTCTCATAGGAAAGCAGCGCCTTCGCCGCCTTGGTCAGGGCAGCATCAACGTCGACGTTCGATTCGCGATACGGCAGCAGCGCAAGGATGGCCTGGGCCGTGGTCTGGGTGTCGCAACCGTATTTCACGTTGCCGAACAGCCCCTCATCATCTGCGGATCCAAGAATCGTCGCGATGAGCTCGGAGGTGGTCATGCCGGCCGACTGGGTATAGGAGCCGTAATGATAAACGGGCAGAATCCAAACAGCGTCATAGGAGCTCACGGTGCCGGAAGCCTCAAGGGCTTCCATCTCGGAAATAAGATTGCGCTCAGTACCGTTGTCGTCGACCTTGGTGCAATCGATGCCGGCGGCGGTCAGGGCCATGATGAACTTCCCCATGCGACCCGCGGTCATCTCGGAGGACTGCTTGTTCAGGTTCTCGAGAACAGCGGCGGCGTCGATGTCGCTCGCAAGGCCAAGAGAGTTCAAAGCGACTGCCGCGTTAACGGTGTTGTTGCTGATGGAGGAGTCAGCGCCATCGGAAGAGAAACGCTTCGCAAGATTCGTCAGAAGGATTTGCGCAGACTCATCGTTGTAAGTATTCGAAGGGGTCGGGTCAGGTGCGGGAGCCGGGTCGGGGGTCGGCTCGGGTTCCGGCGTGGGGTCTGTCGACCCCAGCGGATCGGCGACCGTCGAAACGCATACCAAATTGCTTACCGGATAGGCATACGCATAGGTTGAGGCATTCGTGTAGATATACTGGTAGTGGCCGCCGGAGATAAGCTTAGCGCTCGTTTGCGCCGATGCGTAATCAGTGGAGTCGCCGTTGAACATGGTTGCCCAATACGTCCAGGTGCCATCCGCATTCTCAATGGTCTTGTTTCCGCGGAAGACAGGAGAACCCCAGATCTCAGCGTACACCTTGTCGTTGTCGACGGTTTCCTCGACGGTGGATACTTTCGAGAAACCGGCCTTCTCAAACAAGTCGGCGACGGTGCTGTCTGAAGTCATGCCATCGACCTTGACGTTGGCAAGAACGCCGGAAGAGGGATCGGTAGTGTCGACGACGGTAAGCTGCACCGGGAAAGTGCCGTCATCGGAAGCGTAGGAGAACGTGGTTGCATCGGTGTAGATGTACTGATAATGACCGTTCGCCTCAAGCTTGGAGGTAAGCAGCGACTTCGCCCAGTTCTCAGAATCGCCGTTGAACATGCTCACCCAATAGCAGCCCGTGGTCCCATCGTAGCCTTTTCCCAGGAAATAGGGAGCATTATTGGAGTCGAAGTAAACGGAGGGATCGGCAGCGGAGGCGGCTTGATCACCCACGGTGAAACCCGCTTTCCCAAGCAAGTCGGCAACGGTGTCGTCGGACGTCAGGCCATCGACCTTGACATTTTTGACGACGGGATTCTCCGAATCGGTGGTATCGATGACGGTGAGAGCCGCCGAGAAGGTTTCATCAGCCGCCCATGCGATGTTCGCGTGGGGCATAAGCCCCAGGACGAGCACCAACGACAAAAACGCGGCGATGAGACGCTGGCAGAGCGAACAAGCCCCGGCAGCATTGCGAATGGAATCAATTCCCTGCATCGATATGTCTCCTTCCTTATCTGATGCGGACGCAGAAGGCAGACAACAAAAAGCGAGCGCGAAGGCATCCGACCTTGGCGCACGCATTCGTCACGTGAAGCCTCGCGCGAGGGAGGGATGCGCGCTCGGTAGCTCGCCGGCTGCGCAACACGCTTCCTGACAGGTGTTCTGACTTCGGCATACAGCGTTTGCGTATGCCCTCACAGTGGCGGCACCGCGCGGGAATCGCACCCGGCTTCCCCTGTTCAGGACGTCTTCTTCATGCAGGCCGAAAGTATACCACGCCCCTTTGCACGCAGGCGATTCCCAATGGGAGACGCCAAAGTCTGCGCACAAGGGGGCGGGGCTGGAAGATGGGCCGGGCCGATAGTCGGGCCGACAGGCGGGGCTGGAAGATGGATCGGAATCGGGCTGGGCGGGGGCGTGCGCCCAGGCCGGGCCGGGGCAGACTGAGCCGGGGGGCAGATCGGGCCGGCCAGGCAAGCTGCAAGCCGGCGGGGTAGGCACGGACCGAGAGGCCAGGCGAGCTGCAAGCCTAAGCGCGCGCAAGCAGGTGGTCGACCAACGCCGAAGCCACGCGAAGGCCATCGCATGCTGCGGACATGATGCCGCCCGCATAGCCAGCCCCCTCGCCACAGGGATAGATGCCGCTCGCACCTTCGGAAGACGCCGGGCGTGCGGAGCAGGCGACAGGGGTGCTGGGGGCGGACCCCGGAGCGATCCCGGCGGCGGCGCCGGGATCGGCATCCGGGACGAAAGCGGAACCGGCGCCGAGCTGCTTTGACGCACCCGGACGCGTAAATGCCTGCAAGTCGGAGCCGCGCACGATGCGTACGGGACTTGAACTGCGGGTTTCAACGCCGGTCATGACCGCTTCGGGATCAGCGAAGCCATGCAGGCGTCGATCGAGCGCAGGCAAGGCCTGCGCCATCGCATCGGCGACAAACGGCGGCAGGCAATCGCGCAGGTTGCACCAGGCAACGCCGCGAGCATAGGTCGGCTGGACCGTTTTGCTCGGGCCGCCAGCGCGATTCGCCAGGAAATCGCCGACGGTTTGGGCGGGCGCCTGGTAGGGCTCGCCCCCTGCTTGCGCGGCCACGCGGTACGCGGCGCGCTCGAGCTCGCGCTGCAGCTCGACACCGGCAAGCGGATCATCGCCGGCGAAATCATCCGGGCCGACGCCGACGAGCAGCGCGCTGTTGGCGTTGACCCCGTCGCGGGCGAAGCGACTCATGCCGTTGACGACGACGGTCTCCGGCTCGCTCGCCGCGCACACCACTTCCCCGCCAGGGCACATGCAGAAGGTGTAGACGCCGCGTTCACCCTGGTTGTCGGGCTTGCTTTGGCCGACATGCTTATCGCGGCCGTTGCGAGCGGCACAGCTGCCGCCGACGTGGACCGAGAGCTTGTAGTCCGCCGCGCCGAGCGCCGGATGTCCCGCCGCCTGCCCGTACTGCGCGCGGTCGATGAGCTTCTGGGGATGCTCGATGCGCACGCCGACCGAAAAGGGCTTCTGCTCCATGACCAGGCCCGCATCGCGTACAAGCTCGAACGTATCGCGCGCGGAATGGCCGCACGCGAGCACCAAGCGGCTGGCCGGGACAGTGCGCGCCTGGTCAGCCGCAACATCGGTAAGCTCGACGGATGTCAGGCGCCCTTCGCGCACGGACACGTTCGTCAGCTGCGTTTCGAACAGCACCTCCCCACCGGCGGCGACGATATCCTCGCGGATGGCCTTCACGACGCCCACGAGCATATCGGTGCCGATGTGGGGCTTTGCCTGCCAGAGGATTTCCCGCGGCGCGCCCGCCTCGACAAACAGGTGCGTCACGTGGCGCGCCCAGGGGCTTTTGATGCCCGTGGTCAGCTTGCCGTCGGAAAACGTGCCCGCGCCGCCTTCACCGAACTGGATGTTCGTGCGCGCGTCAAGCGGACCGCCAGCGTTGAAGGCCTCGACCGCAGCGATGCGCTCATCGACGGCGGCACCGCGTTCCACGACGATCGGGCGCAGACCCGCGCGAGCCAGGTACCACGCGCAGAACAAGCCGGCAGGCCCGGTGCCCACCACGATAGGACGCGGCTCGTTTAACGCGGTCAGGGCGCAGGCGGCATAGGGCACGCGCAGCGGCTCGTAGGGGTCGTGCGCCTTCACGTGCGGGCCACCTTTTCGCGCCGCGGCCGCCTGAAGCGCCAAGGTCTCGGCCGCCACCCCTGCCGCAAGCTCAACGGCAAACGTTGCCACGAAGTGGACGTCGTTGCGCTTGCGCGCGTCGACGCTGCGCTTGAGCAGGCGATACGAGGCGACATCGGAAGGCGGAACCGCAAGCGCGCGGGCGATTGCGCGGCGAACAAGCTTGCGGGCGCGCTCATCGTCAAGCCCCGCGTCGAGCGGCAAGGAAACGTTGGAAATCTCAAGCATAGGCTTACTCCATCACGCTATCAGCGGCAGCGGCACCTGCGAGCATTCCGCTCGTCCAGGCCCAATGCAGGTTGTACCCGCCGCACGGGCCGTCCACGTCGAGCGCCTCGCCCGTGACGAACAGGCCGGGCACGTCGCGGGATTCGCACGTTTGAGGCTCGAACCTCTTAACGGGAAAACCGCCGCGGCGCACCTGGCACTGCCGCTCGTCGCCGATGCCCTCAACGGTGAATCCCGTATGTTTGAGCATGCGAGTCAAGGCAGGCGCATCATCCTTGGAGACCTCGGCATCCGGATCGATGCCGGCGCGTTTCAGGAACACGCGGGCAACGGAAGGGAGCAGGATTCCCTCGCAGAAGCGTTCACGGGTAACGCGGCAGGCAAGCGACGCCATGCGCTTGCGGCGCCCGAGCAGGAGCTCTTTCGCGGAAGCGTCGCTTTCGCCGGGAAGCACGTCGAGCGCGAGAACGTCGCCGGCGCGCGCGATGCGCGAGAGGTTGAAGATCGCGACGCCGGACAGGCCGTAGTCGCGGAAGAGGACCTCCCCCGCCTCGACGGCGAGAAGCTCGCCTTCGCGCATAAGGCGCACGGCGCAGCGCAGGCGCACGTTGTTGAGCTGGCGCGTGACGCGCGCATCGGCCGCGACCACGCGCAGGGGCCCGAGCACCGGGCGCGTCTTCGAGCAAGCAAGCGATGCAGGAAGCTCGATTCGGGATGCAGCGCGGCCCCCGACCGCAACGATGACCCGCTGCGCGTGAGCGATGGTTTTGTCGGCGAAGCGGATATTGAAGCAGGCGCCCGCCTTGGCATCAGACACGTCAACGCGTACGGCACGCTTGCCAACCTCGATGCGCACGCCGAGCGCCGCGGCGGTTGAGCGCAGGGCGTCGAGCACGCTCGTGGCCTTGTTCGCCATGGGGTACAGGCGGCCCTCAGCCTCTTCGCGAACCCAAAGGCCCATGTCACAGAAGCGCTCGATCACCGGATTGCAGGCGCTCGGGCGCGCCGCGCGCCCTCCCCGCTCCTGGCAATAGCGCCCTTGCAGCGCCATGAGCGAAAGGCCGACGAAGTCCTTGTTTTGGTAAACCGCTGCGTTTATCTGGGCGTTCGAGATATTGCAGCGGCCATTGCCGGTCGCCAAGATGGAGCGGCCGACCCGTTCGTCGTCGGCTTCGTACACGACGACGTTCGCGGGCATGCCCGCCTTCGAGAATGCGCGAGCGGCCTCCACCGCGGCCATAAGGCCCGATGCGCCGCCGCCTATAATTGCAATGGTATCCATGCGGGACAGTATAAAAGCTTGCGAGCGCGGGCAGCGGCGGGACAAACGTACCTGCGCAGAAAGAGAAGAAAGAAAGGCCGCGCACCAGATTGGAGCGCGGCCTTGTTGGATTCGGCGCCTCGCTTGCCCGCCGAAACGATTCGTTCGCGAGGAACTCCTTGGACTACTTGGACTCCAGCAGCGGGATTTCCGCGTCGTCCTTCTCGTCGAGGTTCTTGTCGTAGACGTAGTGCTTGGTTTCCTTGGCG
>CAVHXL010000052.1:0-11525 GCA_963639885.1 bacterium
CCCGCGCGCCGTCGAGGTCGTGGCCGCCGCCGTGGCCGGCGCCGTGCAGGACTAGCGCATGAGCCATTTTACCTATACTGCAACCACCCCGGATGCGTCGGGGGCATCCGCGCGCGCATTCGGCGGCGCGGCTGCCCAGGCATCCTGCGCGGGGCCGGTTGCACGCGGCGTCCTCATCTCCTTCGAAGGCGGCGATGGCGCTGGCAAGTCAACGCACCTGCGCTTTCTCGCCGGCGTGCTCGAGGCGGCTGGCCGCGAGGTCGTGTGCTTGCGCGAGCCGGGCGGAACGTCTGTCGGCGAGCAGCTGCGCGGCGTCGTCCTCAATCCGGGGAACGAATGCATCTGCGACGCCTCCGAGCTCTTGCTGTACGAAGCGGCTCGCGCTCAGCTTGTCTCCGAAGTCATCGCGCCGGCCCTCGCGCGCGGGGCGGTCGTTTTGTGCGATAGGTTCTATGATTCCACCGTTGCCTACCAAGGCTTCGGGCGTGGGCTCGACCGTGCCTTCATCGACGCGGCCAACGCGTTCGCTTGCCAGGGCATCGTGCCTGATAGAACCATTATTCTTGCCGCCCCTTCCGCTGGCGTCGGGCTCGAGCGGGCCACGCGCCATGTGGGGGCCGATCGCATGGAACGCGCCGGCGTTGAGTTTCATGCGCGTGTGAACGAGGCGTTTTTGGAGATAGCGAAAAGCGATCGCCGCCGAATTCGCGTGGTATCCTCCGCGGGCAGCAAATCGGCCACGGCGCGCGCCGTATTCTCCGAGCTTTCGGATCTGTTCCCGTGGATGGATTCCTTCGCAGCCCAAAATGCCGAGTATTTCGACCGGCTCGACGTGCAGCGCAGCCACGAGGGTCGCATTCAGCTGCGCGAGGAAGAGACGTCCTCGTCGGCGGCGAACCCTATCGGCCGCGAGGGCGCACTCGAGGGGCAGCGATAGCTTCGTGAACGACACTTTCGACATCATTTTGGGCCAGCCGCAGGTGCGAGAGTTCCTGCGCGCCTCGGTCGCGTCCGATCGCGTGAGCCATGCGTATTTGTTCTGTGGCCCGGCGGGATCCAACAAAACCCTTGCCGCCTACTCGCTTGCGCAGGCGATTCTTTGCAAGAATCGTGTAGGTGCCGCCGCTTGCTCCGATTGCGACGATTGCCGTCGCGTCATGCGCAAGAACCATCCGGATGTTCATCTCTATGCGCCGGAGGGTGCGTCCGGGTATTTGGTTGAGCAGGTGCGCGACGTCGTCGCGGACGTGTCTCTTGCGCCGATTCGCGCCGACCATAAGGTTTACATTCTCGATCGAGTCGATCTTCTCGGCGTTCAGGCCGCCAATGCGTTCCTGAAAACGCTTGAAGAGCCGCCGGCCGATGTGGTCCTCATCCTGCTTGCGCGCACGCGCGAAAGCGTGTTGCCCACTATCGTCTCACGTTGTCAGGTGGTGCCGTTTCGCACCATTCCCGCATCGGAGGCCACGGGCATCGTCGTGCAGAACTCGGGTGCGTCTGACCAGCAGGCGCGCATCGCCTTGCAGGCATGCGATGGCTCGCTCACGCGCGCGGTCGAATTCCTGCGCTCCAACGAACGGCTTGAGTTCCGTTCGCGCATCGTGGAGATCATGGGCCAGCTTCACAGCTCGGACGACTGGGATATCATCCAATATTCCTGCGAGCTGGTGCAGAAAGTAGAGCTTCCGCTTGATGCGGTGCGCGTCGAGCAGGAGCAGGAGCTTGCGGATAATGCCGACTTTTTGGCGAAATCGGCCATCCGCCAAATCGAGGCGCGCAACAAGCGACAGCTTTCGGCGAAGACGATCGAGTCGCTGCGGCAGTTGACGGGCATCGTCTCGTCTTGGCTGCGTGATCTCATGGCGATGTGCTCCGGCGCCGATGATGTGATCGTCAACGTCGATGTCGCAAGGGCCCTTTCCGCAGCTTCCGAGCGTACCGACGCTGCTCGGGCTTGCGCTGCGCTGGCGGCCACGCACCGCTGCGACGAGGCCCTCTCGTATAATGTATCCCCTCAGACATGCATCGACTCGATGCTTCTTGAGATCCGCGACATTCTGTACGCGCCTGCGCCCATAAGCGCCGAGCGCGCACGAAAGATAGGAAGGTGAGGCGTGCAATGACCCGTATCGCCCCTGTTAACTTGCCGTACAATCCCAAAACGTTGTGGTTCGACGCCGGCGAGATGGATATCTCCATCGGCGACCACGTGGTGGTGAAAACCGCGCGCGGAACGGAGTTCGGCACGCTTGCCGATGCCGTGTTCGAAGCTACGCCCGAGCAGGTGAAGAAGCTGAAAAGCTCCTTGAAGCCGGTGGAGCGAATCGCGACGGAGGAAGATTGCGCCCTTCAGGCCGATCTGGAGCGAAAGGCGGCCGATGCCCTGCCGCTTTTCAAGGAGCTGGCGGCGCAAACCTCGAAGGAGATGCGCCCGGTGTCGGTCGAATACCTTTTCGATGGCGACAAGGCTGTTTTCTATTTCGAATCCGAGAACCGCGTCGATTTCCGCGACCTGGTGCGCACGCTTTCATCGAAGCTGCATATCCGTATCGACATGCGTCAGATCGGACCGCGTGACGAGGCGCGGATGGTTGGCGGACTCGGCCATTGCGGGCAGGAGCTGTGCTGCAAGCGCTTGGGAGGCGAATTCTGCCCGGTTTCCATCCGCATGGCCAAAGAGCAGGATCTGTCGCTGAACCCACAGAAAATTTCCGGCGTTTGCGGCCGTCTGATGTGCTGCCTTCGTTACGAGTACGAGGCCTACAAGGATTTCAAGAGCCGCGCCCCGAAGAAGAATGCAACGATTGAAACGCCTGATGGCCCTGCGAAGGTTGTTGATCTCGACGTGCCGCGCGAGGTCGTTTCGCTGCGCGTTGAAGGCGAGAAGCCCGTGCGCGTCCCCCTGTCCGATTTTGACGAGCCGGACGAGGGATCGCGCCCGCGCTGCGTCGGCTGCGAGGCATGGGATCGCGCGAACGCCCCGGCCGAAAACGCGCTCGGAGCTGCGGCGGCATCTTTTGCGACTCCGCAGCTTTCCGGGAAGGATCAACTTGCCGAGCGCGGGTCCGTCCGCCATGTTCCGGGAGGGAAGAAGCGCGACGAGGATTCCGCGTCCGGCCGCGGCCGCTCAGGCAAGCAGGGTCGTCGCAACCGTCGTGGCAAGAGCTCCGATACCGATAGCCGCGCTGAAGATGCCGCCCGCGCTTCGCAGCAGGCGCGCAAGCCGCGCCGCCGTCGCTCTACGAAGGTTTCGGCAGCGGGGGATGCGGTGACGCAGGCGGGGGAGGCGCGGCGCGACAAGCCCCAAGCTGGCTCGGAGAGCAAAACGCGCGAAGAGGGTAAATCTCCTCGCTCGAGCCAGCAGCGCTCCCGTCGCGGTTCCGGCAAGGCCGATAAGCGCAACGCGAAGCAGGTCTTAGATGAGAAGCAGGGCGCGAAACGCTCCGCTGATGACAAGCGGGCAACGAAGCGCGCGCCCGAGGGAGGCAAGCCTTCCAAACGATCCGGCGAGGGCAAGCAGAAGCCCGCAGGCGGTAATCGCGGCGGCCAGGCGTCGGGCAAGCAGTCGTCCGGGCGCAAGCAGGCGCCCGCGCAGGCTGGCGGGCCGCGACCCGGCCAGAAGTCTTCCGGGCTTGCGCGCCAGGGCACCGAGGACGCCGCTGGTTCGGGCAAGCAGGCGGGCAGCGGCAATTCCCATCGCCGCCAGCGTCGACGCTCGCATCGCAGCGCTTCAGGAGATAAGCCGGCTCAGGAAAGCTAGGCGATAGGTCATCTTCGCGCCGACGGGGCCGTCCCGGGCGCTCCGAGACAGACGATTCGCCCCGTCGCTCCTAAGCGGCGGGGTGTGTTATTGGAGGAATCCCATCATGGAAAAGGGCAACGAACTGCTCACCGATCTCTATCAGCTCACGATGGCGCAAGGTTATTGGAAAACGGGGCGCGACACGATCGAGGCCTGCTTCCATGCGTATTTTCGCGACTACCCCTTTCAGGGAGGTTACGCGATCGCCTGCGGCATCGACCAGCTGGCAAGCCTGATAGAGGATTTCGCTTTCTCGGGCGAGGATATTGAATACCTGCGCGGCCTTGACGCACCGGGCGGCGGGCGGCTTTTCGCGGAGGACTTCCTCGAATATCTGGCCACGTTCAAGCTGCGCGTGGACATCGATGCGGTGCGCGAGGGCACCGTGGTGTTCCCCCACGAGCCGCTTGTGCGCGTGACGGGCCCCATCATGGACTGCCAGCTTATCGAAACAGCACTCCTGAACTGCATCAACTTCGAAACGCTCATCGCCACCAAGGCATCTCGCATCTGCTGCGCGGCGAAGGGCCGCCCTGTCGCCGAGTTCGGCCTCAGGCGAGCTCAAGGCGCCGGTGGCGGCCTGTGGGCAAGCCGCGCCGCCGTCGTCGGTGGTTGCGCGTCGACGTCGAACGTGCTGGCAGGAAAGTTGTTCGACCTTCCCGTTTCCGGAACCCATGCGCATTCATGGGTTATGTCCTTCCCCGATGAGCTGAGCGCGTTTCGCGCTTACGCCGAGCAGTTCCCGAACAACTGCGTGCTGCTTGTCGACACGTACAACGTTGAGCAGGGCATCGAAAACGCCATTACCGTCGGCTTGGAAATGCGCGAGCGGGGCCAAAAGCTCGCCGGCATCCGAATCGACTCGGGAGACCTTGCCTGGTTGGCGAAGATGGCGCGGCGCATGCTTGATGAGGCGGGTCTTTCCGATTGCGGCATCGTGCTGTCCAACGACCTTGACGAGCACACCATCCGCTCCATCCTCGACGAGGGCGCCCCGGTTAACAGCTGGGGCGTGGGCACGAAGCTGGCTTGCGCATATGATCAGCCGACGCTTGGCGGGGTATACAAGCTGTCCGCTACGCGATCGCCGGGCGATAGCGAGTGGACCGATCGTTTGAAGATCAGCGAATCGACCGCGAAGCTGACGACCCCCGGTGTGCTCGATGTCCGTCGTTACTACTCCGATGATGGTCGGATCGCTGGCGACATGGTGTTCGACACGAACGCGGGGGTTTCCCGGGAGGTCATAGTCGATCCGCTTGACGATCTTCGCCAGAAAAACCTTGCGGGCAAGCGTTTCGAGACGTTGCTTGTGCCGCTTGCGCGCGAGGGCTCAGTGGTGATAGGCGGCACGGACCGCAGCGCGAAGGAGGCGAGGCGTCGCGCCGAGCGGGGGCTTGAGAACCTTGACGAGACGCAGAAGCGCTTGCTCAACCCGCACACCTATCCCGTCGGGCTGGAATATGGTCTTTGTGAGCGCCGGCGCGCGCTTGTTGGCAAGCTGCGCGGCATCGCGTAGGGTTATCGGTATCCGTTGCAGCGCAAAATAGGATGCGCTGTTTCCGCGAACGAGCAAAGGGGAGCCATGATTCGCATCGTCACCGACTCCGTATCGTCGATTTCCCAGGAAATGGCGCAGGTAATGAGCATCGACGTCGTATCGCTGCACATGAACCGCGATGGCGTTGATTATGAGGACGCGACCATGGATCTTGACGCCTTTTACGTCGACATCCAGGAAATGGTCGACAACATCCCGGTCTCAAGCCAGCCGTCGCCGGCTGCCTTCGAGGAGCTCTTCGAGGAGGCGGCCCAGGCGGGCGACGAGGTTTTGGGCATCTTCATTTCGACGGGGATGTCCGGGACCTTCGATGGCGCCCTTCGCGCTGCTCGCGCGGTTGCGGCGCGCAACGCCGGCTTCAGGTTCGAGCTCGTCGATTCCGCTTCGTGCGGCTTCGATGAGGCATGGCCGGTGGTTGAGGCGGCGGCGGCGCGCGATGCGGGCTGCGACTTGTCCGGATGCGCTCAGGCGGCTGCCGACGCCGTGGCACGCACGCGTTTTCTGTTCACGCCCGAGACGCTTACCTTTCTGCAGAAAGGCGGGCGCATCGGAAGCGCCGCGGCCCTTGTGGGCAACTTGATCCAGCTCGCCCCGGTGCTCAGCGTCCGTGACGGCGAAACCATCTCCTTCGCCAAGGTTCGCACGCGTAAAAAAGCCCTGGACAAGATCGTCGCCACGCTTAAAGAGGATATCGAGCAGCATGGTCTGCGCCACATAGTCGTTCATTACATCGGGGATAAGGCGCCGGCGCTTACGTGGGCGCATGACGTGATCGAGCCGCTGCTGGGCCGCAAGGTCAGCGTTGTTCCGGTCAGTCCCGTCATCGGGCTGCATGTCGGTCCTTCGGTCGGCATCGCTTACGAATGCATGAACGCGATTGCCGGGAAGTTGACGAATCCGACTTGCGACCTTATAGTGCGCGCATAACGTGTATCATCAAGGGTAAGACATCTTTCGCGGCGGCTTTGACGGCCGCCGTGCTTGTTTCGAAAGGCGACGTTCCCCACCTGGGGCGTATCTTGCGTCGCAATGAAAGGATTAATTCATGGATGCATCGGCAAAATGCAATCTCATCATCGATTCGTGTTGCGATCTGCCCTACGAGGTCGTTAACCGTCCGGGGGTTCAGTTGCTCGAGTTTCCCTATATCGACGAGGAGGGTGAGCATTCCGACGACTTTTACCGGTCCATCACCCCGCACGATTTCTATGAGGCAATGCGGCAGGGGTCGAAGCCCTCGACCGCCCAGGTGCCCATCACGGTCTTCCAAGAGGTGTTCGGCCGAGCCATCGAATCGGGCGTGCCGACGGTGTATCTGAGCTTCACGAGCGGCCTTTCGGGCAGCTTCAACACGGCCGTCATCGTGCGCGATCAGCTCATTGCCGAGCATCCCGACGCCGAGCTTTACGTCGTGGATACATATCTTGCCTCGGTTGCCGAGGCGTTGCTCGTTTACGAGGCGATCAACCAGCGCGACAACGGTATGAGCGCGCGCGAGCTGGCGGCTTGGGCGCAGGAGGCCCGCTATTTCGTCGACGCCGAATTCATGGTCGACGATCTGGAGTCGCTGCGCCGCGGCGGGCGCATCCCGAACTCGGTGGCCTATGCAGGCTCGAAGCTTGACGTGAAACCGCTGCTCAACATCACCATCGAGGGAAAGTTGTCGCTCAGCGGCGTTGCGCGCGGTCGCAAGAAGGGCATCAAGCAGCTGTGCGAATACACTGCGCGCCGCATGAGCGACCATGTCCCGGGGCGCTGCGTGGTCATCGGCAACGCTGATTGCCCGAAGGACGCGGCACGCCTCAAGGAGCTTCTGCAGAAGGAGGATGAGAACCTTCTATTCTTGGAGAGCAGCATCGGGCCTGTTATCGGTAGCCATGTCGGTCCGGGCATGCTTGCCGTGGTGTTTTGGGGAAAGGACAAGCGCGAGGACCTGTCGGTGGCCGATCGTATCGCGCGGAAAATCAAGAAGGAGGACTAGCTTATGACGAAGGCCTTCGCTTATGCGGGGAATTCAACGGTCGGCAACATGGTCGCCGACCGCCTGGTGGCCGCGGGGTGGCAGCGGGTGGAGGATGCCGGGTCGGCCAATGCGGTGCTGACGTACTTCACCGTGCAGGGCGCGCTCGAGGACGCGTATTTCGGCGACGATGGCATCGTGCAGGCAGCTCGTAAGGGGACGCTGCTCATCGATCTGTCGCCAACAACGCCCACGTTCGCGCGCGAGCTTGCCGCGATGGCGACGGTGGTTGATCTCGTTGCCGTCGAGGCTCCAATCATCGTCGAGGACCTCGCGCTTCCCGATGCGTTTGGCTCTCGGGAGAACCTTGCATGCCTTGTCGGCGGCGAAGAGGACTTCGTTGAGATCGCCAAGCCCGTGCTCGATCTCTTGTTCGCCAGCGTCAGCGATGCGGGAGGGCCCGGCGCGGCGCAGCTTGCGCGTGCCGCCTACAGCTTGCAAGCGGTTTCGCAGGTTGTTTCCGCCATCGAAGCGGACGCGCTCTACCATGCCGTGCGCACTTCCTCCGACATGGGCGAGATATCGGGGATGCGCTCCGGCGCCCTGTCTCCCATGGGTTCTTCCTTGCTCATGGCGGTTACCGAGGGGCGTTTCGAGGGCACCTACACGGTCGAGATGCTGATGGCCGAGCTTACGGCGGCTCTGACCACCGCCGACGATGCCGATCTGATCCTTCCGCAAGCTGAGGCGGCCCAGCATTTGCTGGAGCTGCTCGCCATCATCGGCGGCTCCGACATGGCGCCTTCCTCGTTGTCGTTGATTTATCGCGAAGAGGAGGCTTGTGCCGAGGTGGGGCTTGACTGGTCGCGAGCCGAGGCAACCTATGGTGAGCACGAGCATGTTCACGCCGATGATGACGACGCCGATTACGGGGAAGACTTCGGGGAAGCCGGCTTCATTGAGGATGATGGCATGACCGGCGCGTATCCCGGCTACAACGGGCTTCCGTACTCGTCGAACTAAATGGATTTCGAAACCGAATTGTCGCAGTGCCGGCTCTGTCCGCGTCTTTGCGGGGTGAACAGGGCCGCTGGTGCGCGTGGTGTGTGCGGCGCTGGTGGCGATGCCGTTGTTGCGCGCGCGGCGTTGCATCAATGGGAGGAGCCTCCCATCAGCGGTGAGAGGGGAAGCGGGACCATATTCTTCTCGTATTGCCCCCTGCGCTGCGTCTATTGCCAGAACCAAGTGATCGCTTGCGGTGATGCCGGCATGGCTGTTTCCGTGGGTCGCATCGCCGAGATGTGCCTCGAGCTGGCCCGCGCTGGCGCGCTGAACATCAATTTCGTCACGCCGACGCATTATGCGCCGCACGCGCGCGCGGCGGTTCGTCTGGCTCGTTCGCATGGCTTGAAGCTTCCGGTGGTGTGGAATACCTCCGGCTATGAAACGGTTCAAGCTATTCGCGATAATGCTGGCATCGTGGACGTGTATCTGACGGATTTCAAGTATGTCGATCCGGCGTTGGCGATGCGCTATTCGGCTGCGGCCGATTATGCGCAGGTGGCGCTTTCGGCCCTTGATGAAATGGTGGCGCAGATAGGTGAGCTTTCTTTCGACGAGGTGGATGGCTTGCCGCGCATGACGCGAGGGGTCGTTGTGCGCCATCTCATGCTTCCGGGCCACTTGAATGACTCGAAGGCCGTGGTGCGAACGATTCATGAGCGTTATGGGGAAAAGGTTATGCTTTCGCTCATGAATCAGTACACGCCGCATCTCGCGCATGCGGCGCAGGCGGGGGATGCCTGGGCTGCAGGTCAGCTGGATCGCTGCCCTGAGCTTGCCGAGAGCGTGCCCGATGATCGCTACGAGGAGCTTTTGGACTTCGCCGACGAGATAGGCGTCGAAGACTACTTCTGGCAGGAAGGATCGGCGGTCGGGGAAAGCTTCATTCCGCCGTTCGACTTGACCGGTGTGCGTTAAGGCCCGCGGCGTCCATCGCCTCGGATTGCCGGTTGCTGGCGGCGGCTGGTGGTTGCTGCTGCTACCGGTTGTTGCTGGCGGTCGCTTGAGGCCGCCGGGTGCTGGCGGTTGCCCGGTTGCTGGCGACAACCGGGCAATGCGCTGAAATGCGGGAAGAGCGGGCTGAGCTATCCCCATTAGGGGAAGCTTTTTGAGGGAATCTCGCAGCCACGAGCAGGCACCCGCATGGCGCGAAGGGATGAAGCGGCATTGTTCTCGCGCGGCGCCCGGCAAGCGCGGCGCCCTTTAGACGCAAGTCGGCCTCTGCGGGCGGATCTTGCGCGCAGAGGCCGACGGGGCTGCGGATGCTTTCGCCTCGAAAGGCTTGCTCGTTAGGCTTGCGTCTCCTTCTTGGCTTTCATGCTCAAAACGATCAGCAGCACGGGGATGCCCACACCAAGAAGGTTCGAGATGATTGCGCTGGCAGATTCGCTGCCGTTTACCAGGCATCCCAGCAATCCTATTGCGGAAAGCACGGCGGCGATAATGCAGAACACCACGAACGCCGTGTTCTTGGCGGGGTTATTCGCACAGCGAATGCCGAGGATACCCGTGACGATATAGAAGGCGGCGAGGACCAGCATGGCGCAACCGGCAAAGGCGCTTATGGCTCCCACGGAAACGGTTGCGTCGTCGACGGCAAGCATTTGATCGGCGACGACGCTGGCGCCAGCGATGAGAACGAGGGCCATAAGGGCGCTGAGCGCGCCTAAGACGATGCCGATGATGGACAGGACTTTGATCGCGGTGCGTGATCCGTTCATGGTGGTTTCCCTTCTGCGGTCGCTATTCTTCACGAGGGCATGGTTTTCGTCCGCTGGTTCGATTTTCTCATACTTCCGTTACGAAAGAGCGTGTCATTTTGTCGAAAAGATGACTATATAGGATTGGTCTTTCGGCATTGGGGAGGAACCTTGATGCGCAAGATGCGCCCCCGTCGTGCGACGGGGGCAT
Source organism: bacterium (assembly GCA_963639885.1). Classification (GTDB taxonomy): domain Bacteria; phylum Actinomycetota; class Coriobacteriia; order Coriobacteriales; family Eggerthellaceae; genus Senegalimassilia. The sequence goes on from CAVHXL010000052.1 coordinate 10,297, forward strand.
AAACGCCTCATCCATTGGGCGTCCTTGATGAAGAGCGCGAAGCGTGTCAGCATTTTTCCGCATAGGGAGTGGCGAGCCGCTCTTTCGTGCCGCTCCCGCCGCGATTGTATGTCGATTCTTGATTAACGACATCTTCTCATTTAAGGGATCATGGGATTTCGCGTATACTGTCCGGGCGCCAAACGCGCGCCGGCGTGACGCAACGGTAGCGTAGCAGTTTTGTAAACTGCCTGTTGCAGGTTCGAATCCTGTCGCCGGCTCCACTTGATTGCAATAGGGCCCATACGGGCCCTATTTTTGATTGGGGCTTGCAGGATATCCGCATCGCGCCATTCCGCTGTCCCTTGCGCTGGTCGATTTTGCGCTCAATCCCGCGAAACCTTGCAGCGAGGATTGTGCTTCTGCCGGATCTTTCAAGAACGCGAGCGAAGGGGTGCGCGGCACTTGGGAACGCGTATGCGCGACATCGCCTACTCCCCCTCTTCCAGCTTCTCCGCCAACGGCTTCTCCTCAAGCGCGAGCATGCAGACGGCGGCAGCGATGGTCATGGGCACCATGAGCCAGAACAGCGGCATGAGCGCGTCGTTGTAGGCGCTCGCCACGGCGCTTTGCACCGTTTGCGGCAGCGCGTGCACGATGGCCGGCGTCAGCGCGTTGGCGTCGACCCCGAGCGCCTCCGTGCCCCCGAGCTCGGACAGGTGCGCGCCAAGCTGGCTTGCCAGGCCTGACGTGAAGATGGCGCCTGCCACCGAGGTCCCCAGCGTCGTGCCAATCTCCCGGAAGAAGTTGGTGGCGCTCGTTGCCGTGCCGACGATCGCGGCGGGAAACTCGTTCTGCACGATAAGCACGAGCACCTCGAAGCTCAGTCCGTAGCCGAATCCCATGACGCTCAGGTAGGCGCAGCAGGCGAGCGGGTTCGTCTCGGCGCTCATCGTGCAGATCAGCGCCGTGCCGATAAGGGCTACGGCGAAACTCGCGGCCATGAGCTTCTTGTAGCGGCCCGTCTTGGCCACAAGTGCGCCCGAAAGGAGCGAGGCGACGAAGTACGTCAGCTCCATCGGCACCTCCATGTAGCCGGCAGCCGTTGCCGACATGCCGTGCGCTATCTGGAAGTATGTCGGCAGGTAGGACAGTGCCGCCATCATCGCGAACAGGATGATGAAGCCGCCCACCGTGGTGAGCACGAAATTGCGGTTGCGGAACAGCTCAAGCGGCATGAGCGGCTCGGT
>CAVHXL010000053.1:0-11522 GCA_963639885.1 bacterium
CTCATGAGCAGGCTGAACACGAACATCATCAGCATCGGCTGGACGAACACCTGCGCAATGGCGACGCCCCCGCCGTCAGGAAGCTGCTGGAAGGGCGCGGCGAAGGCGCTGAAATCGGGCACGAAATTGAACTCGGTGGGCAGAGGCGTCACGCCGAGGGGGATGCCCACGACGGTGGCCACCACGATGGAGATGAGCAGGCCGCCCTTCGTGCCGCGCACCGTCAGGACGACGGCGAGCACGATGGAGACGATCGACACGATGGCCGCGGGCTGCGCGAGCGACCCCATGGTGACGAACGTCGACGAATCGGCGGCCAGGATGCCGCCGCCTTTCAGGCCGATGAACGCGATGAACAATCCGATGCCGATGCCGATGGCCTGGCGCAGCGCGACGGGAATGGCGCGCATGACGGCCTCGCGCAAACCGCACAGCACCAGCAGCAAAACGACGACGCCCTCGACGAGGACGACGCCCATGGCGACGCGCCAATCGACGCCCATCGACCCGCACAGGGTGTAGGCCACGATGGCGTTGATGCCCATGCCGGAGGCGAGCTCTATGGGGCGGTTCGCGATGAGACCCATCGCGGCCGTCATAATCGCCGCGCCGAAACAAGTGGCCGTGAGCGCCGCGCTGAACGGGATGCCCGCCGCCTGCAGCATGGTGGGGTTGACCGCCACGATATAGGCCATGGTCAGAAACGTGGTCACCCCGGCCATGACCTCGCGTCCGAGCGTGCTGCCCCGCTCGCCGACCTTGAAGATGCGCTCGATGACCGTTCCCACGGCATTCCTTCCCGAAACGAGAAGGGGCCCGAAGGCCCCTTGCTCTGCTTGCTTTTCCAAATGCGCCCTTATGCCCCGCCCTAGACGTTCTTCAGCAGAATGGTGCTCATGACATTGGCCGCATGCTCGCACGCGTCGCAGCAGGCCTCCATGCTGTCGAAGAGGTTCGACCACACGTAAACGCGCATCGGGTTGTCGCGGTCGTCGGTGTGCAACGCCCGGATGACCTTGATGTAGAGCTGGTCGGCCTGTTCCTCGCAGTCATGCACCTTGACGATGAGGTGCTTGAAGCTCTTGGATTTCTTGAAGTTGCGGAAGTCGCACATGGCGTCATCGAGCGCCTTGCAGCTGTCCTCGATGAGCTTGGCGAACTCAAGTGCCTCGGAGTGCATGAAATGGATGTCGTACATATAGAAATGCTGCATGACATCCTCGATGTTGTCGAGGATGTCATCGAGGGCTTGCGAAAGCTCGACGATGTCCTCGCGATCGATGGGCGTGATGAAATCACCGGCGATCGTTTTGTAGATGGAATGGTTGATGGTGTCGCCCTCGTGCTCGATCTCGTGAGCGCGCTCGAGGTTTTGCTGCAACGCGGAGGCCTCGGTGAACCCCTCGATGGTCTCGATGAGCAGTTCCGCCTCGGCGACAGCGAGGTGAGAGTGATTTTCGAATGCGTCGAAGTAGTCGAACTTGTGCTTCTTGCCCATGGGGCCCCCTTATCGTGGAACGAACTCCTACACGTCGTGACGCAAGACCATAGTTTAGCGCACTTCGTACCCGACGAACGTAACGGCTAGGTGGCTATTCATCTTTATGGTCGGCGGAATGGCCAGCGGAATCAGACGGGGGTTTCGCATCCTTGGACTTGAGACCATACGCAAGCTTGCCCGCGACTTTGCGGCGAACGGGCTTCACATGCCGCACGACCGAGCGCACAGGCCGCACAACCACGTCCGAGTAGTCCCGCGCGGGCCGCGTCCGCCAGCCGAACACGATGGCCGCATAGCGAACAGCCAGCACAAGCACGATGCACACGACGCCAGCGTAGCCGTCGAGCAGATGATGTTGCCGCATAAGCGCGTACACGACGCAGCCGAGCAAGGCCGCGCTCACGTACAACGTTCCCGCCTGGAACGCCTCCGGTTCGCGATTCATGCAGATATCGCGCATGATGCCGCCGCCGTTGGCGGTCATGGTACCCAAAATGGCCGCCGGCACGATGTCGAGCCCGGCGGACATGGCCTTCCCCGTGCCGATAACCGCCCACAGGGCGACCGATAAGTTATCCAGAAAGTCGACCGCAGGGTCGAAATACGTCACCAGCTTGCCGAAATAGAAGACCACCACGCCCGTGAGAATGCAGGCCATGATCAGGTTGGGGTTCTGAAACGCGTAGATGCCGTAATCCTGGAGCAGGACGTCGCGCAGCATGCCGCCGGCCAAGCCGACGACAATGGCGATGCAGCATACGCCGAAGATGTCGTAGCGGGCGCGCACCGCGCTCATGGCGCCGAAGATGGCGCCCGACACGGTTGCCGCAAGCTCAAGCCAATACGGGATGGTCAGAGCCACTTCAAGCATGCGTTGTCCCTATTCGGCACCGAGAATGCCCGTCTGAGCCGGACGACCGGCAAAATTCAGCTCACCCGTCAGATCACGAGCTTCATCAAGGCCGAAACCGTCCGCGTCGAACGTCGCGATATTGTCTTGCGCGCGCTTGAGCGCAGCCTCGTAAAGATCCCAGAAGCCGGTCGTGCGCACGTCTCCGGTGAACGGATTGGTCCATGGCTCATGATCGCGATTGTCGAAAGCGCATTCAGCGGATTGGACCGGACGATGGCTCATGGCCTGATAGAACGAGTGCGAGCGCGCCATGCGCTCGATGCGGCCGATCGCCTCGCGCTTGAGGCCGGTCGGCGAATAGAACACGCGCTGCACGAAGCGGGAATCATACACGGCGATGGCGAACAGACGCGCGGGGATGATCTCGCCGTAAACGTTGAGCGCCATGTAGGAGTACATCTTCGAGACAGCGGCAAGCACCTTGCGGCTTGCGCGCAGGATCTCCCGCGAGGGGCTGAACGTGGCGATGCTCTCGCCGCGCTTGGCGTACAGCACGATCTCATCGAACTCGCCTTCGATGACGCCATGCACCTCGCTGCCGTCATCGCGGGAAAGGCCCGGCACCCCGGCGTCGCACAGCGCGTACTGCTGGCCGTACACGAACGGATGCACGGTGGAGTCGAGCGTATAGTGGCAGAGGAAACCGAGCGCATAAGCACGGCCGATGCGCTTCTCGTCGGAGGAAAGAACGCTCAGCGATTCCTTGAGCGCCACCATGAGCTCCACCGGTTTTTCGGCATGCATCGTTTTGCCCAGGCGCGTATGGGGCCCCAGGTAAGGGCTGATGGCCGAGTAGAACAGCGGGTCAGGGCCTTGATTTCCCAGCAGGAACGCATCAGCTTCGTCACGCGAGCCGCCGATGGTGGCGAAAAGCTGATCGTAGACATCTCGACCGAAGAAATCGTGCGTGATGATAGCCGGCATGGTGATTCCCCTCGTTTCCATGTTCTGACGTTCATTTTACGTGGAAGCATTATAGCGTTCATATACAATATGGACAGTGCGCCCTTCCCGGCGCGACGGACATGCACAAATCATCAACGGAAGGGGCATCCGCCCATGGGTTTTGGCCTTCGCAGCCTTTCGAAGCGCGAACGCAGCTGGGTGCTGTACGACGTGGGAAACTCCGCATACGTGATGCTCGCCTCCACGCTCATCCCCATCTATTTCTCCGCCATCGTCGACCCCGACTCATCCGCCGTGGTCGCCTGGGGCTACGCCACCACCATCGCCTCGCTGCTGCTGGCGCTGCTCATGCCGTTCCTCGGCAGCCTTGCCGACCTGAAGGGCAACAAGAAGAAATTCCTGGCCGGCACCATCGGCACCGGCGCAGTATCCCTTGCGCTCATGGGCATACCCGGTGACGCCATGGTGTTCCTGGTCGTCTACGTGTTCTCGTCGGTCATGCTCAACGCATCGCTGGTGTTCTACGACGCGTTTTTGGTGGACGCCACCGAGGAGGATCGCTACGACGAGGTTTCAAGCCAGGGGTACGCCTGGGGTTACATCGGCTCGTGCATCCCGTTTACCATCTGCCTGCTCATCGTGCTGTTCGGCGAGAACATCGGCATCGATCAGCTAACGGCCATCCGCATCTCGTTCGTCATCACGGCGGCATGGTGGGTTGCGTTCTCCGTGCCCATCTGGCGCGACGTGCACCAGACGCACTTCAAGCCGCGCGAGGACCACCTGTTCAAGCGCACGCTCCTGAGCCTTTTGAACACGTGCAAGAAGATGGTCGAGGACAAGCGCCTGGGCCTGTACATGCTCGCATACTTCTTCTACATCGACGGCGTGCACACCATCATCACGATGTCCACCAGCTACGGCACCGATCTGGGCATCGATTCGACGCAGCTCGTGCTGGCGCTTTTGGTGACGCAGGTGGTCGCGTTCCCGTCGGCCATCGCCTATGGACGCTTGTCCGCGCGCTTCGGCACGAAGAAGATGCTGCTCATCGCCATTTTCGCGTACTTCCTGATCACGCTGTTCGCGGCATTCCTGCTGCGTTCGGCGATGGAGTTCTGGGTGCTTGCCGTATGCGTCGGCATGTTCCAGGGCGGCATCCAGGCTCTTTCGCGCAGCGAGTTCGGCAAGCTCATCCCCAAGGAGCACGCGAACGAGTATTACGGCTTCTTCGATATCTTCGGAAAGTACGCCACCATCATGGGCACGCTGCTGGTAAGCGTGTTCACCCAGTTCACGGGTTCGAGCAGCATCGGCGTGCTAAGCGTTGCCATCCTGTTCATCATCGGCTTCGTGCTGCTGCTGAAAATGCCGGAAGGCGATAAGGCTTAAAGCAAGTGAGGCGGCCGCGCGGCCGCCTCACTTGCTTTACATGTAGAACGCAAAGGCTCCTCGACGTTCATTCGCTATCGTGGTCAAGTCGCCATGGCCGGGAAGGACCAGCGTGTCGTCATCGAGCGCGGAGAGGCGCTTGAGCGACTTGCGCATGGCGGCCATCGATCCTCCCGGGAAATCGGTGCGCCCGATCGACCCGCAAAACAGCGTGTCCCCGGTGATGAGCACCGAGCGCAGCTCGGGATGCTCGGTCGCCGCCGAATCAAGCAGCAGGCACATGCTTCCCTCGGTGTGCCCCGGCGTGGATATGACCTTCCACTTCATGCCGCCGAGCTTAACCACATCGCCATCGGAAACCACCTGGTCAACCGGACAGTTCTTGAACTTCGAATCACCACGCGGGATAGGCTTCCTGCCCGAGATGACGTCGGCGTCCAGAGCAGAGGCGATCACCTTCGCGCCCGTCTTCTCACGCAGATCGAACGCCGCGCCCACGTGGTCGGAGTGACGATGCGTCAACACTATGGCGTCGAGCTTGCGACCGCCGAGGGCGCGCACGATCTCATCGGCACGCACGGTCGGATCGACCACGAAGGTGGCCTTGCCGTCGGAAACGACGAACACGTTGTTCTGGATGGGCCCCATCACCAGAAAAGCCACGTTGACGCAAGCGCCCTTGACCTTGTATGCCATCCTACTCCCCCTTCTTGTCCGCCGCGCCGCCCACCTTCGGGATCATGCGCCGCGCGTCGAAAACGCCTTCCAAGCCTCTCAGCTTGCTCAAGATGACATCGATATGCGTGATGTCGCTCACCTGGAACAGGAAGCGCATCTCCACCATGCCGTCACGATGGGAAACCGTGTTGCATGACAGCACGTTGGCGCCCATGTCGGCGAGCACCAGCACCACATCGGAGAGCAGCTTGAGACGGTCGAGCGCCTCGACATACACCTCCACCTTAAACGACGTGTTCTTCGGCAGATCGCTTTCCCAATGCACCTTCATGATGCGCTCAGGTTGCGCCATGAGCGCGCCGGCGTTCGGGCAGTCGCGGCGATGCACCGATACGCCGCGCCCACGCGTGACGAAGCCGATGATGTCGTCGCCCGGCACCGGATTGCAGCAACGCGACAGGCGCACAAGCGCGCCCTCAACGCCTTCGACCACCACGCCGTTGGAGCTCTTCGTCTCCTTTTTCTTCGGCTTGTTGACCATGGTGATCATCGGCGGCAACTTGCCCGTGGACATGGCCGCGCCCAGATTCAGCGGATCGACCTGCGTATCAGCCTTCTTCCCCAGCTCGGTGAGCAGGCGATTCGCGACCGACTGGTGGTTCTCCTTGCCGGTGCCTATGTTGACCAGCATATCGTCGGCATCCTTGTAGCCCAGATGCTCGGCAACGGTGCGCAGCGCGCGCTCGGCGCGGGTGTTCGAGATGCCCAGCCCGTGCTTGCGCATCTCGCGCGTGAGCTTCTCGCGCCCGTTGAGCAGGTCGTCCGCGCGCGTGACCTTGCTGAAATACGAGCGGATCTTATTGCGAGCCGAGGGCGTCTTCACGATGTTGAGCCAGTCGCGGGAGGGACTCGCCGATTTCTGTGTGAGAATCTCGACACGATCGCCCAGCTGAAGCTCATAAGCCAGCGGCACGATGGCGCCGTTGACCTTCGCGCCCACGCAATGGTTGCCCACCTCGGTGTGGATGGCATAGGCGAAATCCACCGGAGTCGACCCGGCGCGCAGGCTCATGGCCTCGCCCTTCGGCGTGAACACGAACACCTCGGTGGGCGCGAGGTCTACCTTCAGGTCCTTCAGGAACTCGCGGGAATCATGCGTCTCATCCTGCCAGTCGACCATCTCGCGCAGCCAAGCGAGCTGCTTGTCCATCGCGTCCTCGCCGCCGCGCCCGCCTTTCTCCTTGTAGCGCCAGTGCGCCGCCACGCCGTACTCGCTCTGGCGGTGCATCTCCTCGGTGCGGATCTGCACCTCAAGCGGCCTGCCCGCCGGACCGATAACCGTGGTATGCAGGCTTTGGTACATGTTGAACTTCGGCATGGCGATGTAGTCCTTGAAGCGGCCGGGCATCGGATGCCACAGCGTATGGACCGCGCCGAGCGCCGAATAGCAGTCCTTCACCGACTTCACGATGATGCGCACGGCGATGAGGTCGTAGATCTCGGAGAAGCCTTTGCCCTTCTTCGCCATCTTCTGGTAGATGCTGTACAGGTGCTTGGGACGACCCATGATCTGCGCCTGGATGTTCACCTTGTCCATCTCGCCGCGAAGCACGCTGATAACCTGCTCAAGATACGATTCGCGCTCTGAGCGGCTTTCGGTGACCATGCGCGAAACCTGCTTGAACTTGTTGGGCTCCAGGTAGTAGAAGCTCAAGTCCTCAAGTTCCCACTTGATGGAGTTGATGCCCAAACGATGAGCAATGGGCGCATAAATCTCCAGCGTCTCACGTGCCTTGAAGATGCGGCGATCCTCTTTGAGCGCCGCCAAGGTGCGCATGTTGTGCAAACGGTCGGCCAGCTTGATGACGATGACGCGGATGTCCTTGCTCATGGCGACGAACATCTTGCGGATGGTAGCTGCCTGCTTGTCGGTGAGCGTTTCCACCTCGATGCGCGTGATCTTGGTGACGCCGTCGACCAGTTGAGCCACACGCGGGCCGAACAGCTGCTCAAGCTCCTCGGTGGTGGTGTCGGTGTCTTCGACGGTGTCGTGAAGCAGCGCCGCCGAAAGCGTTTCGGCATCCATGCGCAAATCGGCCAGGATGATGGCAACCTCCACCGGATGCGCGATGAACGGCTCGCCGGATTTGCGCGTCGCGCCCGCATGGGCCTCATCTGCCAGACGATACGCCTTCTCCAGCATGGCCTCTTCGTCATCCGTCAGATACGAACGGGTCATTTCCTGCAGATCGGCGAAGCGCTCCTCGGGCGTTTTCTCGCCCTTCGGCATCACCTTGGTTGCTTCGGTCGAAAAGGCTTTCTCGGCAACACGGGGCCGCCCAAGCATGTCCTCCTCGGTTGGTTGACGAACGGCGGCGGGCACCGGCGGCGCAGATGCGTCATCGCGAACCTGGCCAAGCATGTTCTCGTTTTCGCTACTCATGGCCAGTCTCCTTCGGGTTGCTGGTTGGATACGGTTGCGCGGGGCGAACGGAAGCCGCAGGATCGTTGTCGCGGGCAAAGCCGGCCGGCGCACCGTCGCTGTCGACGTCGTCGATACCGGCGTTACCGCCAAGCCCGTCAGCCTTGCCTCCATCGACCAGGTTCCCCTCGGCCTCCGCCGGCAAGATAGGGTGGGACACGCGTTGCTGCAGCTCATCAGCGCTGCTCTCCATCGCCCACTCGCAGAAGTCGTGGAAGATGGCGCGCTCGTCAAGACCCTCACGATAGCGCACGGAGTCGACAAGCTCAACTTTCGAATCGGTATCGCGCACATGGATGGCGCGCACCAGCCCGTCGGGACCGTACGACGCATGCGCCTCGATAAGGCCCAGCTCACGGAACACGGCGACGGCGCACGTTGCAGCAGCCGGCTTCACGGGGAACAGCTTCGTCTGCGTGCGCGAGGCCAAATCGGCATCGGTGATGTTGAAGAACAGGGTGCCGCTTTTCCGTTGAATCTCGCGCAGCTTGCGGTAGAGCATCGCCATGCACTCGCGAGAGGGCGACATGTCGGCAAGCAAACGATCGTTGATGGATTGGTCCTCGCGGCCAAACAGCAAATGCACGCTCGCCGGGGCGCCATCGCGACCGGCGCGACCGCTCATCTGGTTGAATTCGATCTCGTTGAACGGCATATGGTACATGACCACATGGCGGATGTTCGGGATGTCGACCCCTTCGCCGAATGCCGAGGTGGCAATAAGGATCAGCAGCTCATCATTGCGGAACAGATCCTCGATGCGACGGCGATTCGAGCGCGTAAGACCCGCGTTGTAGAAGCCGATGAAAGGCGCTACCTGCGGCGTCTGCTTGCGCAGTCGGCGCGCCAAGATGATGGACTCCTTGCGCGAGTTCACGAACACCACCGTCTTCTCGCCCGACGCCACCAGGTTTGCCAGGTAGTTGTCGCGCGAAGCGACGCCCCGGCGGTCGTCAAGCACGAGATTCGGACGGCCCGTTCCGTCGTACACGCAGGCCTCGATGGGCAGCTCGCGTTTGATGGCGTTCAGGCAATCGTCGTTGGCCGTCGCGGTGAGCGCCAGCACGCAGGGGTTGCCCAGACGCGACACCGCACGGCCGATGCCGGCATATGCCTCACGCTGGCCGGCGTGCGCAAGGCCGATATGATGCGCCTCGTCGACGACCACGAAGCGCACGCGCCCCGTGACGGCGAAGGCGTCAGCATGCCAATCGAGGAACTCCGGCGTGGTGAGCACGATGTCGACGCTGCCGTCCTCAAGCCCCGCAAAGGTTTCCCGACGCTCGTCCGCGGCGCTCTCGCCGGTGAGCGTCGCCACGGTGATGCCGAAGCGCGAAAGAGCTTCTCGCAGATGAAACGCCTGATCAGCGATAAGCGCGCGCAACGGGTACACGAACAGGCTGGCTTCATGGCTCGCCAGGGCGCGCAAGGCGGCGTGCACCTGGAACGTGAGCGACTTCCCGCGTCCGGTGACCATGACCCCAAGCGTCGAGCGATCTTCGTTGAGGTTATCGAGTATGGCCCGCTGGGCCGGGTGAAGCTCCCCCTGCCCGATGAAGGCGCTCACGATCTTGTCGGCGAGCGCGGCCGGGTCCTGTCGGGCGGCGGCTTCCCATTCGGCACGGTTCTTCTCGATCGCGTTCTCGTACTCCTCGATGACGTCGGGATCATGCGGAGCATCGGCGACCAGATCCTCGTCGCGCGCGGCGTACAGGTCGGCCACGAAGCTGAGGCTCTCGGGGCACAGGCATGCCTCGAGCCCAGCGCAGGTGCGCGTGGGACTGATCGATTTGAGCATGGCCTTGACGCTGCGGCGGTTGCGCCATTCGTCGATTTGCACCTCGAAGGCCGCATTGACGACGCTGTCGCAGCTCATAAGCGTCTTGATGTTGTTGCAATGGAACATGATGCCCGCCACGATGGAGCGGCCGTTGGACATCGAGCACGAGAAGTGGTTACGCTCGGCGCCGACCGCACGGCAGCGCAGCAACGTGACGTCGCGCGCAAGGTACACGGGAACGGGATGCTCCTGGCCGAAGGGAGCAAGCGCATCAAGTTGGGCGACGTTTCGCAAGGTCAACTCGTCAAGGTCGACGCAGGCGTCGATGTTAACGAGCGGGTGGAAAGCTCCCTCGGGCAGCGAGTCCATATATTCGCACAGACGTCGCTCGAACTCGGGCAGCTTATCGGTTGGAAGGGTCACGCCAACGGCAGCCTCATGGCCACCGAAGCGTATCAGCAGGTCGGAGCAGCTTTCGACAGCCTTGAACAGGTTAACCTGGCCCACCGATCGCCCTGAACCGCGCGCCTCGTCCCCGTCGATGGTGAACAGCAACGTGGGCACGCCATAGGCACCGACCAGACGACTTGCGACGATGCCTTTCACGCCCTCATGCCAGCCGTCGCCTGAGACCACCAGCGCGCGCTGCCCGTTATACGTTTCGGCCGCCTGCACCTTGGCGATCTCGGAGAGCTCCGCTTCGATGGAACGGCGCTGATCGTTGACGCCCTCAAGCTGCTCGGCAAGCGCGCTCGCCTCGCTGAAATCATCGGCGAGCAGCAAGCGCAACGCCAGATCGGCATCGCCCATGCGCCCGGCCGCGTTCAAGCGCGGAATGAGCGAGAAGCTCAAATTGGTGGCCGTGACCTGCTTGCCGGAGGCACCGGATGTTTGCAGCAGGGCCGCCATGCACGGACGAGGCTCGTCGTTGATCATGCGCAGGCCTTCAGCAACGAGCGCACGATTCTCATCGCGCATGGGCATGAGATCGGCGATGGTGCCAAGCGTCGCGAAATCGACAAGCGTGCGCCACAGGTGCGGCTGCCCGAAACGGCCGCCGAGCGCCTGTATCGTCTTCAGGGCGACGCCAACGCCGGCCAGAATGGCGCTCTTGCAATCCGCATGGCATTTCGGGTCGGCGACGGGAACATCCTCGGGCACAAGCCCCGATGGTTCATGATGGTCGGTGATGGCGACCTCGACGCCCAGTTCGCGCAGGACGCGCACCTCTTCTTTGCAGGCAATGCCGCAGTCGACGGTAACTAGGAAGTCAGGCTCTTTGTTCATCAGGCGATTTATAGCCGCAGGGGTAATGGCGTAGCCCTCATCGAAACGACGCGGGATGAACGGCGTCACGCGCGCCCCGAACGCACGCAGCCCACGCGTCATGACCGTGGTGGCGGAAATGCCGTCAAGATCGAAGTCACCGAAAACCAGGATATGGTCGCCGCGCTTGATGGCGGCCTGGAGGCTGTCAACGACATCGGAAAGCCCAGGAATGGTGTAGGGATCGAGCCAATCGCGCTCGAGCGACGGCGTGAGAAACCGGTTCGCAGCTTCCGGGGTGTCGATGCCGCGCGCAACCAGAGTGGTTGCGATGAACTTCGGCATATGCAGCTCACGCTGCAACACGGCGACCGCCTCGGGGTCTGCTGCCTTGATGTTGAATCTGGCAGACATATGGGTACCTAACGTGCAACATGCTTATGTATCGCGTCCTATTGTCGCACAACCCGGCGAAAGGCGCGTGGAAAAGACCATGGACGGCGCGGGCTGCGGGCGGATCAAAAGCTATACTTGGATGCATATATACGCAAACAAGGGGAAGGCGACGGCATGCGAAACGACGAGGCGCTCACGGCGGAGGATG
>CAVHXL010000054.1:0-11309 GCA_963639885.1 bacterium
GCCCGATATACCGGCAACTAACGGAGTGCCCGGCGAATCTGCGGCTGAGCTTGCCGCAGCGGTAATGCGCGGCGAGTACGGCAACGGCGATGAGCGTCGCAACACGCTCGGCTCTCGTTATGACGAGGTGCAGAGCCTCGTCAACCGCGCCGCAACTGCGAGCATTGATGATCTCGCAAGCGATGTGCTCAACGGTGTTTTTGGCAACGGAGACATCCGCCGCACCATTCTCGCAGGACGTTACGACGAGGTGCAGCAGCGAGTTAACGAGTTCGCCAACGGCGTTGACATCGACTCTCTTGCCCGCGCCGTCATTCGCGGCGAGTACGGCAACGGCGACGATCGCCGCAACGCACTCGGCGAAAACTATGAAGCCGTGCAGCAGCGCGTTAACGAGCTACTGTCATGAAGGATGAGGTCTGTTGGGGCATCGCCGTTGCTGCTGGCTTGCTAATAGCGGTTTGCTGCATGCCATTCGCCCTCATCTTTTGGACGGTTTCAAAACTTCACGCTTGATCAACGATGCCCGCACCCCTTGACGTGGGTGCGGGCTTTTCTGTGTTTCATGCGCGGTTGTCCATGTCGGCAACAACGAGCTTCTTGATGTACTCGGTCGTGTTCGGTTGGCTTTTCAGCCATTGATATATGGCTTCGTCGGCATCGTTTGGGTAGAAGCGCACAGTTAGCTGCTTCACTGATTTCTTGCGATAGGCGGCGACAGCCCGCTTCTGTGAATCGTAAACCATTATTTGCCGCCCTTCCTGTTTTTGAACCACTTCATTACGAAGATGGTGGCTAGCGACGCCGCAACAGCTATCAAAACCGTTTTCATGGCGATCCTCCTGGTGTAAAATCGTTGGTGGCGGGGCACCGCCTTCGCGGTCCCCCTTCCTTTTAAGACCTCTTTGCGTGCTGTCCGGCTTTTGCGAGAGGTCTTTTCTTTTAGGGCTTGGATTGCCGTTTCCGCAGCCACCGTAACTAGGCTGCTTATTACGGCTATTGCCAAGTCCTTCAAAAACTCTTCCATTTGAACCACCTCCTTTCCTCTTGACGCCTATTATTATAGGGTAGACCATAGATAAATACAAGGGTGATATTGCTTCTGACTAAACTTTTTTACTGCTCGATTCGCAAAAAGTTACGACTGCAACCCATTTTCGTGTTACCTTGATTTTGTATGTGTTAACTCTTATGGTGGAGTTCGCATCAAGTGGCTTATGCTCCACCAAACTTTCAGCCACCGGAAGGTGGCTTTTTTGTTGCGGAGGTGCGCATGAGCGATCAGGGGAACGCGAACATCGATGAGCTGAAATTCCAGGTCACCGACGAAGAGGGCAATACCATCACCTGCGAGGCGCTGTTCATGTTCGACAGCCCTTTCTACAAGAAGAGCTACATCGTCTACACCGACGGGCGCTACGACGAGTCGGGTTATACCAACGTCTATGCTTCCATCTACAACAAGGAAACGTTGCAGGTGCCCGCTGACGGCGGTTTCGCCACCATCGAGATCGCCCCCATCGAGGACAACGACGAGTGGGCTATCGTCCAGCAGCAGGTCAAGCAATATCAGCGCATCGCTCAGGGGGACTTGGCGGAAGATGCGGCCGAGGGCGCATACGATGGGTCGGCTGCGAACGAATCCGCCGACACGGACGCCGATGAGGATCCGTATCCGCTGATCACCGAGCTTGCCAACGGGGCCAAGCTGCCCGAGTCGTTCGACTATCACTTCGAGAACGGCGAGATCATCACCTTTTCGGTTGAGGAGAATCCCAGCCCGCGCAATAACCTTGACAAGGTGACGTTCAAGCTTCCCGTCGACGAATTCGATCGTTTGATCGACCTGTTCTTCGAGGAGCAATTCGGCGGTTACAGCGATGCCGACGATATGCAGGTGCGCACGCGCCAGGTTCTCCTGGCGATGGCCGTCTCGGTTGACGATGCGGGCATGTGCACGCTCGAGCCGCAGCAAAGCCACGTCTTCTACAAGCATCGCAACGACGCGCTTGCGCAGTAAGGGCGGCGCGTAAGGGCGTCGCTTCTCGCCGACGTTCGGCGCGTTTGGGAAAAGCGATGCCGTTACCTAGCGGAAAGCATGAAGCGCGTCGTTGACTCCCGTCGGGGCGTGCTTGAAGCGGACGAAAGAGCTCTTGCGCAAGGCATCAGCTCGTGGCGGCCAAATCCCCGTTCAACTGGTTTTTCCTTGCACTGTGCATACGACGTGTTAGGCTATGGGCATATAGCGCCGCGCTCGCGCGCTTGGGACTCATCGGTAAAAAGGCAAGGGCGGAACGGGGGAAACGATGAACTACTCGGAAATCAAATACTTCGATATCGCCAATGGCGAAGGCGTGCGCACGAGTCTGTTCGTGTCCGGTTGCCGCCACGCGTGCCCGGGCTGCTTCAACCCGCAGCAGCAGGACTTCACTGCCGGAGACCCCTTTGCCCAGGAAGTTCAAGAGCAGATTCTCCAAAGCCTCGCGCCCGCTTACGTCGAGGGGCTCACCGTGCTCGGCGGAGAGCCGATGGAGCCCGAGAATCAGCACGCCTTGGTTGATTTCCTTGAGCGCGTTCGTCGCGAATACCCCTCGAAAACCATATGGTTGTACACCGGCGATCTGCTTGAGGATCTGCGAAACCCGGAAAGCGCGCGCCGTACCGACGTGACCGATCGCGTTCTGACGTGCGTCGATGTGCTCGTTGACGGCCCGTTCGTCGAAGCGCTCCACGATATCTCGCTGCGTTTCAGAGGGTCTTCGAACCAGCGGATCATCGACATGCCCGAGACGCTTGCCGCCGGCCGGGTTGTGCTTTGGTCTGACGATCCCCAGTTCACTACCCATACGATGGTCGACGATGGCCCTACGGCGGTTGCCTCCGGCGTCGAGGCTGCACCCGCCGTGCCCGATGCCGATGCTGATGCCGCGTCCGATGCCGCGCCTGGTGGCGCTGAGCCCGCCGGCGCCGCTTCTTCGGCGTTGTAGAGCTTTTGCGGGCATGAAGGTTGCAGGCTGATGGGCGTTTACCCACCTGAGGACATCGTGAGGCAGGCCGAGGAAGCTCGGGCCGCCGAGCTTGCGGCGCGCGCGGCCGCCGCAAGCGCGGATGCGGCCGCCCCCGCTGGCGCCGACGGCCTCGCGAGTACCGCTCCCGCCGCTTTCGCGCACTCCCGCCGCGCGCCCAAGCCCCCGCGCGCCGTCATCGCCGGCGTCGCCCCCGATAGCCCCGCCGACGACGCGGGCTTCACGCCCGGCTGCGTTATCACCTCGGTGGATGGACAGCCTGTTCGCGACATGATCGATTGGCGCTGGCTTGCCGCCGATGATGTCATCGAGCTCGGCTACATCGACACCGACGGCGACGCGGGCTTCGTCGAGCTTGAACGCTACGAGGGCGAGGAGTGGGGCATCGAGTTCGAAGGCGTGGTGTTCGATGGCGTCAAGCAATGCCGCAACGCCTGCATCTTCTGCTTCATGCGCCAGCTGCCCGACGACATGCGCCCCTCGCTCACCCTGCGCGACGACGACTTCCGCCTAAGCTTCCTCTCCGGCACCTTCGTGACCTTCACGAACCTCTCCGACGCCGATGAGGCGCGCATCATCGAGCAGCACATCAGCCCCTTGCGCCTGTCGCTGCACGCGTCGAACCCCGACGTGCGCCGCCGCATCATCGGCCGCCACGCAAATCACGGCATCGAGGTGCTCGACAGGCTGCTCGCGGCCGGCATCGAGTTCCACACGCAAATCGTCCTCATGCCCGACGAGAACGACGGCGATGTTCTTATCGAGACCCTGAACTGGGCATATGAGCGTCCCGGAATCCTTGACGTGTGCATTGTCCCTCTGGGGTTCACCAAGCATCAGACATGCTTCACGAAAAGCTTCAACGACCCGGCCAGCGCGAAAGCCGCCATGGACGCCATCGTGCCCATCCAGCGCCGCGCGCTCGCCGAGCGCGGACACCTATGGGCCTTCGCCGCCGACGAGTTCTACCACAACGCCTATGGGGAAACCATCCTCGACAACCTGCCGCCCTCCGAGCAATACGGCGATTTCGGCATGTTTGAGGACGGCGTGGGCATCATACGCAGCTTCGTCAACGATTGGGAGCGCGCCGAAGCCGCCGGTCTGCCCGGCCAAGCGCGCGAGGCGCTGGAGGCTGCCGGTTTGCGCGTGCGCGTGATCAGCGGATATGCGACCAGCTCGTTCTTCACGCAGCTCTTTTCCCGCGCGGGGCTTGACGGCTGCGTGGAGCCGCTGTTCGTCAAGAACGATTTTTTCGGGGGGAACGTCGATGTCACGGGGCTTCTGTGCGGCTGCGACATCGCGGCCGCCGTGCGCGACGATGCAGCTTCGCGCCCGGGATGGATCTACGTCGTACCGAAGGTCATCTTCAACGACGACGGGGTCACGCTCGATGACGCCACCTTGGAGGATATGGGGAAGGCGTCAGGCCAACGGGTTGCCGTGGTATCCTGTAACGCGACCGAGTTCCTGCCGGAGCTGGTCGAAATGGCGCGCGCGTCTATGAGCGCGTAGGCGCCCTGAGTTTTCAATCAACGGTTAGGAACTGTTATGCCCATGCCTCTTGTGGCAGTCGTCGGACGCCCTAACGTCGGCAAATCCACTTTCGTCAATCGCATCGCCCAGGCCGACGAGGCCATCGTGCACGAAATGCGCGGCGTCACGCGCGACCGCTCTTACCATATCGCGGACTGGAATGGTCTTGAATTCAAGCTGGTCGATACCGGCGGTATCGAAATGGGCGATGATGACGCATTCCAGGGCTCCATTCGCAACCAGGCTTTCGCGGGCGTTCGCGAGGCGGACGTCATTGTGTTCATCGTCGACGGGCGTACCGGCATCAACGCCGACGACGAGGAAGTCGCCCGCATCCTGCGCAAGACGTCCAAGCCGGTGTTTTTGTGCGTCAACAAGATGGATGATCCGGCGCGCATGGACGAAGTCTGGGAGTTTTACCAGCTCGGGCTTGGCGATCCGTGGTCTATCTCGTCGCTGCATGGCAGCGGCACGGGCGACTTGCTTGACGCGGTCGTCGAGGAGCTGAAGAAGGTCGAGCTGAGCGATGTCGACGATGACCCGGGCATCAACATCGCCATCATCGGACGCCCGAACGCGGGCAAGTCGTCGCTCACCAACCGCCTTACCGATAATGACCGTTCCATCGTTTCCGACGTCGCCGGCACCACGCGCGACGCCATCGACACCGTCATCGAGCATGAGGGGCAGCGCTACACCATCGTCGACACGGCGGGTCTGCGCAACAAGAGCAAGATCGACGAGGATGTCGAGTATTACGGTTTCGTGCGCGCCATGCGCGCCATCGACCGCGCCGAGGTGGCGCTGCTGGTGATCGATGGGTCCATAGGCCTGACCGACCAGGATCAGCGCGTGGCAGGGTTCGCCGCCGAGCGCGAGTGCGCCATGGTTATCGTGCTGAACAAGTGGGATCTGGTGGAAGGGCCTGACGCCAAGGCCGAGGTGCGCGAGAAGATCGCCGACCGCATGACGTTCGTCGGCTATGCCCCGGTGGTCGCCACCTGCGCGCTGACGGGCAAAAGCTGCGGCAAGATTTGGGCGGCGGTTGACAACGCATACGAGAACTACTGCAAGACGATTCCGACCAACCAGCTCAACGTTTGGCTCGGCGAGATTCGCGAGGGCGGGCACACGGTGTCGAAGGGCAAGGCGGTGCTGCGCATGAAGTACGTCACGCAGACGGCCACCTGCCCGCCGCAGTTCACGTTCTTCGTGAATCGCCCCGACCTGATCAACGATAATTTCGAGCGCTTCTTGGAGAACCGCCTGCGCAAGTCCTTCGACCTGACGGGCACTCCGGTCAAGCTCAAGTTCAAGAAGAAGGACTAAGGGGCGACGGGCGAGCTTTCTTTGGGCCGCCTCCCGTTTTCTGGTTGAGGGAAACGGGAGGCGGCTTGAGCTCGGCCCAGACTAGGATGCGCGCTGCGTGGCGCGTGGTGCGCAGCGCCGTGCGACGCGCTGTCGGGCGCGCGGACGCTCGCAGCGCGATGCGCGCTTGCGACTCGCGATCGCGCCGGGTGACCCGACGCGCACCGCCTGGCGTGGGACCTGCGACTCGCGACGCCCGATGCCCGGCGCCCCCCCCGGCGTGTGGCCCGCCCCTCGCGCTCGCAGCCCGATGCGCGCTCGCGACTCGCGATCGCGCCGGGTGACCCGATGCGCAGCGCCTTCCCGGTGCCCGGCTCCGGGAGGACGTGTCTCTCCTTAGTGGTGATGGTTGCAGGCGTTCTCCAGCACCATGCGCGGGCATTCGCCGGCGAGGAACTTGTTCACCACGTCGCCGACGATGGGGGTCTGCTGCTCCAGATAGATGGCCACGCCGTATTGCGTGAAGCGCATGAATGGAGGCTGACCCATGCCGGCGGTGATCATCGCGTCGATCCCAAGGCTGTGCGCGAACTCGATAACGCCTCCGCAACCAACCTCGTCATGGTCGGCGTTCTTCACCGCCTCTACCTTCGTTATCTTGCCGTCTTCGATGGCGACGATGGTGAACCATGGCGTATGGCCGAAATGCCCGCTGCGTACGCTGGTGAGCCCATCTGCGGTTTCGCTGGGAATCGCAACTTTCATGAGGTACCCCTTCTCGTTCGTTTCTTATGACGGCTTGTCGTCGTCCTCTTGCGTCGCGACGGTTCGACGCCGTCGTTTCGCTTTGCGGCCGACTCTAGCACATGGAGAGCGCGCGGCGAGAATAATTTTGATACTCTACAGGTAGCATTTCACTAGGTTTAACGGGGCCGCCCGGTTGCCCCTCGCATCCCCCTACTTCGACGGGGGTTTCGTGCGCATGCGCGGTATGGGCAAGCGGGCGCGGTACAATATCTGAACTTATGTGTTTCTTGGTCGTAGGCCGGGCTGCGTCCCCGGCATTGGGAAGAGCTTCGGCTTCGCCCGCCCTCATCGGCTGGGCGCCCCAAGCTTGCCTGTCCTCATCGGCAATCGCCGGTCGGGCCGCGTCTTGGCATCGGGAAAAGCTTCGGCTTCGTCCTGTGCTTACCGGTCAGGCGCTCAGGCTTGCCCGCCCTCACCGGCACTCGTCGGTCTGGCGCCCCAAGCTTCGCCCGGCGTCCAATGCCCAGCGTCCAAGGTCGCTTAAGCGAATGAAACGTGAAGTTCTAGAAGAAGGATTAACGGGTCGTGGAACTGTTCGGTGCTTTCCTTGTCTTTGTGTGCTCTTTCCTGCTCGGGTCCATCCCGTGGGGCGTCATCATCTCGCGTGCGTTCTACCATACCGATATTCGCGACCACGGCAGCGGTAACATCGGCACGACCAACGCCATGCGCACCATGGGCAAAGTCGGCGGCGGCGCGGTGTTCCTGCTCGATTTCGGCAAAGGTCTCGCCTCGGGCGCGATCGCGCTTGTCGCGGCATCTATTTTTGGCGGCGGAACATCGCTGAGCGGGCATGTAATAGGTTACAGCGATTTCGTTACGGTGGCTTTTTGGGGCTGCACCTGGGGCCATATCTTCAGCCCGTGGCTCGGTTTCAAGGGCGGTAAGGGCATTGCGGTGGCCATAGGCTGCCTCTTCGTCACGTTTGGGCCGGTTGGCGCGATCATCGAGCTGGTCATCTTCGGCGTCATCGTGGTGGCGACGAAGTACGTGTCGGCGGGCTCGGTGGCATCTGCCGTGGCGTGCCCGTTCATCGCGGCGTATTACTTCCTGTACTGCACTTTTGCGCCCGCTGCTTGGGTTTGCTGCCTGCTGGGCGCCGGCATGGTCGTGTGGGCGCATCGCGGCAACATCGACCGTTTGCGCCGCGGGTGCGAGCGTCGCATCGGCGACAAAAAGGAATCGTAGGAAGGTGGCGATCATGAAGGTTGCGGTTATCGGCGCCGGATCGTGGGGAACCGCGCTCGCGCAGCAGCTTGGCAGCAATGGGCACGACGTGAGCCTATGGGCGCGCAAGCAGGTGGTCGTTGATGGCATCAACGAGCGTCACGTGAACCCTCGTTACCTGAGCGATTCGATTCTTTCCGAAAACGTTACGGCCACCACTTCGCACGCCGAGGCGCTTGCGGGCGCGCAAGCTGTCGTTGTGGTGACCCCTTCGAATTTGCTGCGCGATGTTGCGGGAAAGATCAGCGGGCATATTTCCCCTGAAACCCCGATCGTCGTCTGCTCGAAGGGAGCCGAGGCCGAAACGGGGCTTCTCCCGGTCGGCATCTTCGAGTCGGTCGTCGGCGGAGCGCAACGCCTGGCGGTGCTGTCCGGCCCCAATCATGCGGAAGAGGTTATCAAGGGCCAGTTCGCCGGAACGGTCATAGCCAGCTCGGGTGCGCAGACCGCAGCGCTGTTCCAAGAGCTGTTCGCCTCCCCGACGTTTCGCACCTATACCTCCGACGACGTTGCCGGTGTCGAGCTGTGCGCCGCATCGAAGAACGTGATCGCTATCGCCGTGGGCGTGTCGGTTGGCCTGGGGCTTGGCGACAACACGGCGGCCATGCTGATGACGCGCGGGCTGGCCGAGATGAGCCGCCTTGTGGTGAAGTGCGGCGGCCAGGCGATCACCTGCATGGGCCTAGCCGGCGCGGGCGATTTGATCGCCACTTGCACGTCCGAGCATTCGCGCAATCGGTCGTTCGGCGTCGAGCTGGCTCGCGGAGGTACGCTCGATGCGTTTCGAGAGCGCACGCACATGGTCGTTGAGGGGGCCTTGGCCTGCAAAACGCTGCAGACTTTGGCGAAGGCCAATGACGTCGAGCTGCCCATCACCGACGTGGTGCGCAGCGTCGTGTGGGAAGGCGCCGACATGCACGAAGCCGCGAAGTCCCTTTTCGCCCGTCCCCTGACGACCGAGTTCTACGGGCTGTAGGGCCGCAGGGCTGCAGGGTTGTGGAACCGTGGAGCTGTAGGGCTGCAGGGTTGCAGGGCTGCAGGGCTGCGGAGCCGTAAACCGTGGAGCCGTAAACCGTGGAGCCGCAGGGCCGCAAGGTTGCAGGGTTGTGGAGCCGTGGAGCCGTAAGTCGGCAGAGCTGCACCGGGGTGTTACAGTGGCGGCGGCCGTGCATCCAAGGAACGCTTGACGGGCGCCGCGGCAGCGCACGTGGGCACGAAGTCGGCCATCCGAGCACTGAAGCAAGCCTTTTCGGCAACGCCCACCTCTTCCGGCGCACCGACGTCGGCGCTCGGCAATCCGCCAAAGTCCGCCGAGCCCGGAATCATGCGATCGGCGGGCACAAAGGGGCCGCCATCGGAGTCCATGCCGAACATGTCGCTTCGCGATGCGATAAAGCTCTCCACGTCTTGGGAAAGCGCGCGGGACAGCTGGAACGACTCCTCGTCGTAAACGACCAGCATGACGTCCATATCGCACCTGCCGAGATAGTCCTCGATCGCACGTTTCGCCACACGCAGGGCTAGGTCTTTCGGGAATCCGTACGTGCCCGTCGAGATGAGCGGGAACGCGATCGAGGCGCATCCGGCCCTACGCGCGGCATCGAGGCTGCTCACGTAGCAATTACGCAGCGTTGCCGCCTCGCTGCGCCCGCCGCCTTCCCAAACAGGCCCGACCGTATGCACGACCACGCGCGCCGGCAGGTTCCCCGCCGCGGTGACGGCCGCTTCCCCAGGCTTGATCGATCCGATTCGCCGCCTATCCTCAAGCAGCCGAGGTCCTGCCGCCGCATGCAACGCGCTGTCGACCCCGCGCCCCACGACCGGCAGCGGATTCGCCGAGTTCACGATCGCGTCCGCACGCACGCGCGAAATATCCTGTCGAATGATGTTCAAAGGCATGAGGCAGCCCTCCCCTTCAAAAAAAACGCTTCCCCCATGATAGTACGAAGACGAAACCGCCAGCAGGCCTTTTCAGCAGACGCCCTGATGCACCGCCCGAACCAGCGAATCGATTGTTCTCTATAATCATTCGGAAACGCTATGACGATAAGGAGCATGCAGCATGGAGAGCACAGCCGACGCACCCCGCAAGAAACGCCATTGGCCGAAACGCGTCGCAATCGCGGTTGCGGCCGTGATCGTCGTGGGCTGCACGGGCTTCTTCGCCTATATGGGAGACTACTACCACGCGAGCGAAACCGTAAACCAGTATTCCGCCGCCTGGGCAAACGACACGGTCGGTGCGGGCAGTGAGGCGAAAAGCGCCTCCGACAGCGCCGACGCCGCCTCCGGCGACCTTGCCGCCACCCATCAAGAAGCGGCGAATCGCATCGTCACCGAAACCAACTCCTCCATCGCGTTGGGCAACCTAGCGTCTGAATACGGATTCGTTTTCTACCCTGGGGCGAAAGTGGAGCCGGCGGCATACATGCCGCTCCTGGAAAAACTAGCGGATCAGGGTATCTATTGCACTATTGCGAAGATGCCCTTCAACTTCGCCTTCTTCAACGCCAACGCGGCCGATGCGCTCATGAGCGACGCCCCCGCGGTCAAGCATTGGTGGATCGGCGGGCACTCGCTCGGTGGCGTGGTGGCGTCTTCGTACGCGGCAGGGCATACCGATGCGCTGGAAGGCATCGTGCTCTTGGCGGCCTATTCGACGGATGACCTCAGCGACAGCGGCCTTGACGCCGTCGTCCTGTACGGATCGAGCGACTTGGTGGTCAACAGGGATAACCTGGCGAAATGCGAGAGCAACCTGCCGAACGCGGCGCGAAGTGCGATCGTCGAGGGCGGCAACCACGCCGGCTTCGGCGACTACGGCGCGCAAGCGGGCGACGGCGAAGCGGTCATCAGCGCCGACGAGCAGCAGACCATCGCCGCCCGCGCCATAGTGGAAGCGATCAAGCAGCACGGAAACTAGCCGATCCGCAAGCGTTTCGATTCCGCAGGCCCCGGGCGAGCCGCGCTACACGTCGCGTTTCCTGACGTAGGTCATGCTTTCGTCCTGCTCCACGAAACCTTATCGCAACGCTTAACTTTCCAGAAAAGTTCAGCGCGCCAAAGCGGCCATCAGCAAAGTACGCAAAAGGCACGAAACCCAAGCTCGCGAAGCACCACCAAAATCAATCCGCCCGCGAATCGAATGGATTCGCGGGCGGATTCGAAACGACGGGGTGTTTTTATCGCCGAACGGTCGGGCGCCTACAGACCCAAGACCTTCTTCGTGCGATTAATCAGGCCGCCTTCCTCGATGATCTCGCGGATAAATGGCGGGAAGGGCTGCGCCTTGAAGGTTTCGCCCGTGGTGGTGTTCGTGATGATGCCCGCATCGGCGTCCACATCGACCACGTCGCCCTGCTTGATGGCGTCGACGGCCTCGGGGCACTCCATGATGGCCAGACC
>CAVHXL010000055.1:0-11180 GCA_963639885.1 bacterium
GAGCTTTGGAGCATCTTCGACTTCCTGATGCCAGGCCTTCTGGGTCCCTATGCGCGCTTCCGCGAACGCTTTGAGCTGCCTATCGTGGGTGGGGAAGAGGATATGGCTTGCCGCCTGCAGGCCCTTGTCGGGCCGTTCATGCTTCGTCGGTGCAAGGCCGATGTGCTCACCGATCTGCCCGAGAAGCTTGAAAGCGTCGTGTATGCCCCGCTCGAGGGCCAGCAGCGCAAGCTGTATGCGGCCAGCGAGCAGCAGCTACGCGAGCAGCTTACGCGGCAGCGGGCCGAGCGCAAGCAGCGCCAGATCAAGCGGGCGCAGGGCGAGGAGGTCTCGACGGTGGAGGTTCTCGCCGAGCTGACGAAGCTTCGCCAGCTGTGCTGCGACCCGCGTCTGGTGTACGAGAATTATCGCGGGCACGGCGCGAAGTTGGATGCCATCGGCGAGATCATCGCCTCTGCCATGGATGCTGGCGAGAAAACGCTCGTGTTCTCCCAATTCACCAGTTTTCTTGATCTGATAGCGCAGCAATTGCAGGCATCCGGCACGCGCTTTCACACCATCACCGGCGCAACGCCGAAAAAGCGGCGCGTCGAGCTGGTGGATGCCTTCAACGTCGATGATGTGCCGGTGTTTTTGGTGTCGCTTAAAGCTGGCGGCACAGGCCTGAACCTAACGGGCGCGAGCGTTGTCATCCACGCCGACCCGTGGTGGAATGCCGCCGCTCAGCAGCAGGCCACCGATCGCGCGCATCGCATCGGGCAGACGCGCGTCGTCAGCGTGCAGAAGGTGATCGCGAAAGGGACGATCGAGGAGCGCATCTTGCATTTGCAGGAGGAGAAAAGCAAGCTTGCCGATCAGGTGATCGGTGCGAGCGGCGTTTCTCTCGCGTCTCTTTCGGCCGATGATCTGATAGAGCTTCTGTCCTGAGAATCCGATAACTGTGTTGTTCCGGCGAAATTGAACCGTTCGACAAAATTGAACTAGCATGTTCAATTTGAAACGAGTAAATTGAACTCACTGAACAGACGAGTTCAATTTCTATTTGATCGGAGCCTCATGCCATCGCCTTCGGAATCTTTCGCGATACGTTTGAAGACCGCTATGGAGCGGCGTGGTTACAAGCAATCGGACGTCATACAGCTAGCCGCCTCTCGCGGCGCCAAGCTCGGGAAGAGCCAGATGAGCCAATATGTGAGCGGCAAGACGCTGCCCCGACGTGATGTCATGGATCTTCTGGCGTCGTTGCTGGACACCGACGCGTCTTGGCTTTCCGGCGCCGGTGAAGCGCGCGCGAACGATGAGCCCTGCGAAGATTCACCAGGCATTGAAGAGGCCTCTTCGGCTTCAGCCCGCGCATCCTCCCGAAACACGACCAACGACGACGATTCCCACGACAGCAAAAGGAGCCCGGCCATGCGCCAGTTCAAGAAATCCTCCAAACTCGACAACGTTCTCTACGATGTGCGCGGCCCGGTTGTCGACGAGGCTGCTCGCATGGAGGCCTCGGGGACGCGCATCCTGAAGCTCAACATCGGCAATCCCGCGCCGTTCGGCTTCCGCACGCCGGACGAGGTAGTGCAGGACATGCGCATGCAGCTTCCCGATTGCGAGGGCTACAGTGACTCGAAGGGCCTGTTCAGTGCCCGTAAAGCTATCATGCAATACTCGCAGATCAAAGGACTTCCGAACGTCGACATGGACAGCATCTATACCGGCAACGGCGTCAGCGAGCTCATCAGCTTGTGCATGCAGGCGCTGCTCGACAGCGGAGACGAGATTTTGATCCCGAGCCCCGATTACCCGCTTTGGACGGCATGCGCCACCCTTTCCGGTGGCACGCCGATTCATTACGTCTGTGATGAGCAGGCCGAATGGTATCCCGATATCGATGACATCAAGCGCAAGATCACGCCGCGCACCAAGGCGATCGTCATCATCAACCCCAACAATCCCACCGGAGCACTCTATCCGCGCGAGGTGCTGCAGGAAATCGTCGAGGTGGCGCGCGAGCATCAGCTGATGATCTTCTCCGACGAGATCTACGATCGCCTTGTGATGGACGATCTTGAGCATGTCTCCATCGCGAGTTTGTGCCCCGACCTGTTCTGCATCACGTTCTCGGGTCTTTCGAAATCTCATATGATCGCCGGTTACCGCATCGGCTGGATGGTGCTTTCGGGAAACAAGGCTTGCGCCGAGGACTTTATCCTGGGATTGAACATGCTCTCGAACATGCGCCTGTGCTCCAATGTGCCCGCGCAATCCATCGTGCAAACGGCGCTGTGGGGACACCAAAGCGTGAAGAATTACGTCGTGCCGGGCGGGCGCGTCTATGAGCAGCGCGAATACGTTTACAAGGCGCTTAACGATATCCCCGGGATCACGGCGGTCAAGCCCAAGGGTGGTTTCTACATATTCCCGAAGATCGATGTGAAGAAGTTCAATATCACCAACGACGAGCAGTTCGCGCTCGACCTGCTGCACCAAAGGCGCATCCTGCTGGTTCCGGGCAAGGGCTTCAACTGGCATGCGCCGGATCATTTCCGGGTCGTGTTCCTCCCGCGTATCGAGGTGCTTACCGAGGCGATGGAGAACCTTGGCGAGTTCATGTCGGCCTATCGGCAGGCGTAAACGCTTCCCCTTTTCCGCTTTCCGTTGATCGGTCGGGGATTGCCGGCCTAAACAAACAGCAAATGGTTACCCTGCCTTGAATGCGGCCTTACGTTGCCTTTACACAAGCTCCCTACGATGGATTCATCGTGCGAAATTGCGCGGTAATACGCGAAAGCAACTGAAGGGAGAATCACCCGCATGGATCCGGCAACGCTGGTAATCGTAGGGCTCGTAATCGTCGTGGCGCTCACGTTCGATTTCACGAATGGATTTCACGACACGGCCAACGCCATGGCCACATCGATCGCAACAGGGGCGCTTAAGCCCAAGACGGCGGTTATCGCCGCAGGAACGCTGAATCTTATCGGCGCGTTTCTTTCCACCGAGGTGGCGAAAACCATCTCGGGCGGTCTCATAAACGAGCAGGTGGTCACCATCGCTCCCGAATTCATTCTCGCGGGATTGATCGGCGCCATCGTTTGGAATCTCGTCACATGGTTGGTGGGACTTCCCTCCTCAAGCTCGCATGCCCTGTTCGGCGGCCTTGTCGGCGCCGTTATCGTGGGCGCTGGCGTCGAGGGCATCAATTTCGCAGCCGTCATCACCAAGGTGCTCATCCCCGCGCTCGTGTCTCCCGTCGTTGCCGGCCTCGCCGCCTTCTGCGCCGTGAAGCTCATTTACTTCATCGTGAAGAAGATGGATGAGAGGCAGGTTGAAACCGGATTCCGCCATGGCCAGACGATCACCGCCTGCCTGGTCGCGCTCTCGCATGGCACAAACGACGCCCAAAAGACGATGGGCATCATCACGCTGACCCTTATCGCCGTCGGCGCTCAGGCTTCCGGTACCGGCCCGCAGCTGTGGGTTGTCGCCATCTGCGGTCTTGCCATCGCGGCTGGAACCTATATGGGCGGCTGGCGCGTGATCCGCACGCTTGGTAAGGGACTGACGGAGATCTCGACTCCTCAGGGCTTCGCGGCTGAGGCTTCCTCGGCAACGACCATCCTCGTTTCCTCGCATCTTGGTTTCGCCCTCTCCACCACGCAGGTTTGCTCCGGCTCCATCATCGGCACCGGTCTTGGCAAAAAAGGAAACGCGGTGAATTGGGGCGTTGCCGGACGTATGCTCATCGCTTGGCTGATCACCTTCCCATGCGCCGGCGTTATCGCAGCGCTAGCTTGCGCATTGGCGAAGACGGGCGTCTGGGGAACCGTCGCCACGGTGATCATCGGCATTTGCGTCGCGCTCATCATCTTCGCTCTGTCCAAGCGCAACCCCGTGAACAGCGCCAACGTCAACGACGGCAAAGAGGTAAAAGTCAACGCTGTCAAGGTGCCCGCAACTGCAAGCCCGGCTCAGGCCGCTTAATATAAGGAGTAACCTCGTTATGATCGCATCCGAAATCACCAGCTTCGTGACCGTTTTGCTGGTAGCTGTCTGCGTCGCAAGCGCTGTGAGCGTGCTGTATGCCTCCGGGCTGCGCCTGTGGGCCGCCGGGGCGCTCGATGCGCAGGGCAATGCGCATCTCGGACAGCGTATCTGCTCGGTCATCTGCTTCACTGCCTGCGTGGCCATCGTCCTGTTCGCGCTTTGGCTGATGATCCCCTTCTTCCACTAGGCTTCTGACTTAGGGATATAGGAAGCAATATCCTCAATTGCCCTATGTGGTGCAGTTCTTCTGCAAGGTAGTCGCCCTCGAGGTTGTCGATGACGTGGACAGGTCATCGACAGCAGCCACATGGTTCTCATTCGCCCCCGCGCTCGACGTCGACGTCGAGCGCGGGGGCGTTCGGGGCTAGCGTCCGTTCTCGCTCATCCCCACGGGGGCGGATGAGCGGTGCGGAGGCGAACGGGTTAGGCCGTGATGTCGATGCGGCATTCGATCGCGCGGCTGATCCTCTCCAAGTTCTCGTCGGCGGACTCTTGGATTCGAGCCCCCGCAAACGCGCCCTTGCGTGCTTGCGGGGGCTCGCTCGTTTCCGAGCAGGTTCCCTCTCTCCTGGTCTTGATTATCTTGTTATCAAGATTCCGGGCTTGCGGCCCGTGCCGGCGTGCCGTCGACGTGATCACAAGATGCAAGCGTAGTTGGATAGTATGCGGCAGCAGTTGGATGGTCTGCATGATTCGCACCCAACTAGAGTTAGGCAAAATATGACGGGCGGCGTATAATCCTGATACGTTGTACCTGATAAGAGGATTATGAACACTAACGAGGCTATGCGTGGCATGCTGATATCGTCTGGTTTCAGCATGCGCGCCGCGTCGCTTGCCATGGCGCGCTTCGCGGCGTGGTTGAGCAACACGCTAGCTAGGCCGGGTGGCAGCGAGGCGGCTACCGTTGCCGCATTGGGCGAGGTTTGCGGTTATGTGTTGGCGCTCGTGCCGTCCGATCAGGATTTGCCATCTGGTTCGCTGGTGATCGACAAGAGAGAGGATTAACTATGCCTTTGACGCGTGAGGAGTTGGACGCGATCGAGGACGCTTGGTATATGGGCCTCAAGCACGGTATCGGTCTAGGCTACGAGGAAGAGCGCGCCGCCGCGCTCGAGCGGTGCAAGAACAGTCGCGCCGCTAAACGGTACGAGGCGCGTTTGAGCGCGTTCAAGACGATCAAGGGTGGTAAGCCTGGCAAGTAGCAGGTATCGGGCTTCACGATCATCCTGCAGACCATTACACCGAGAACAACGGCAACGCCTACCCCCAAGGGCAAGATGAAGAGCGTTGCGTACGTTATTCGATGCGCGGTCGTTCCTCTTCGCTGCTATACTGGTGTCGAGGCGTTAAACCTGTTGAAAGGGGTCTCTATGAGCAGGATTCTTGTTGGCGTTGACGGAACCGAACGCGGAATGCGCGCTGCAAAATGGGCCTTGGCGCGCGCTAAGCGCGATGCGTCCGACGTGACGCTCATGGTTGTTGCGGATGGGATCCTCGCAAGCCAGTCCGGGCTTACGAAGGAGCTTCTCGAGGAAGCGATCGAGAACGCACTCGATGAGAAGATCGAGCAAATTTCGGCGGACTACCCGGGCATTTGCATTTCCCGGCGTGTCACGACCGGATACGTCGTCGATTCGATCGTCGATGCATCGGCCGACTACGATCTCGTTGTTGTGGGCAGCCATCATGGTCCCTCCATCTCCGATGCCATCGGTGGTGCAAAGGGCCTGCTCATCTCCATCCACTCGCAGGCTCCCACCGTTATCGTTCCGGCTGACTGGGATGAGTCCGCGCAAGGGGAGGGCATCGTCGTCGGCGTGGGTCCCAAAGACCATGTGTTCCCGGCTCATCTGACCTTCGCAGCGAAAGAGGCGGTAGCCACCGGCGAAACCGTCGAGGTCGTGGGTGCCTGGGGCACCAGCCCGTTGCTTGAGATGACGGCTTCTTTTTTGGGGTCGAACCAAAAGCCGCTCGGTGATATCCGGGAGAAGGAGCTTGCGGGCCAGGTTCAGCAGCTTCGCGAAGATTTTCCCGGCGTCACGATCAACGGTTCGTGCGTCGAGGATCCCTCTCCGGCTCATGTCCTGATCGATGCCGCGAAAGATGCACGTTTGCTTGTGCTGGGTTCCGATGTGCGAAACGTCGTGCAGCGGACTATCTTCGGCGGCGTTGCGCATAGCGTGCTCTTAAGGCTTGACGTGCCCACGATCATCGTTCCGCAGGCAAAATAAAAGTCGAAGAACTCGAATCTATCAGCCGGTGCGGTCGAAACGACCGCACCGGCTGATAGCTACACCAGTTTGCCCTTTGAATGATCCATCATGTGCTGGATCATCTGCGCTTGCCAGCCCTGGAAATCGCGCTTGCGCGGGACAAGCTTGCCGTCGACGAGCTCCTCGAACGTGACTTTGATGCGATCGTAGCGCGTGACGGTGGTCACGCCCTCGCGCGTGAAGCAGCCTTCCGTCTGCTTGCTGGCGGCGAGGCCGAGCTTGATGACGGGGTTGTACATCACGTGCGTCTCGTCTCGGTCGTCGATATAGGCGAATAGATTCTTCGTCACGCCGATCTGGTTGGCATGCAAGCATGCCGCATCGTCCAAGGATGCCATCGTGTCGATGAGGTCCTGAGCCGTTTCGGCATCTTCCGCTCCTGCTGCTTCGCAGACCTGAGAAAGCAGCGCTTCGTCTTTGACCAGCTCTTTTACAGCCATGATGGCATCCCTTCGTTGAAATTGCGTTCTTGTGAGCTCTTTGCAGCCTAGCTTGAGCACCTCGGCGGTCGGCTAGGCGTGCCTTGGCATGCATGCGATTTTATCACGGCGTGGGGCGCGCCCTTGCCGTGCGAGCCTGTCTGCGTCGCCATCTCAAAGGAAACGCATTTCGCCTAAAGCGAAAGTCCCGCCACGCACGTCGCCTCTCGGTCGCGTCCTGTGCTTGCGCATGCCCGAGCAAATGGCTCGTTTTGCGGGTCGAGGCATTGCTCGATGGGGACGCTCACGGGGTGGAACAGCACCTCGATGCCGCTCGCATGGCGTCGCGCGGCATCGACGGCGAAGGCGTCGATAAGCTCTTTGTTGACGACGTCCATCCTTCCTGAAAGCAAAACGCCGCAAAACAGCGAAGTGGCGCATCCTGCGGGCATAAGCGCCCTGTTGCGCTTCCAAAGCGTGGCGATGAGCGCGTCTTTGACGAGGTTCACGGCATCGAGTTTGCTGCCGGCGCGCTTATGGGGAGCAAGCGGCTCGACGGGGCAGCGCAGGTGGGCAAGGGCGGCTCCGCTTGCTTCGCAGGCGCGCAAGGCTGCGCGAAATACCGCGGGCACCGCATGGGTATGCTGGTGGCTATCCAGGCGAAAAGCGTTTTCGAGCTGTGGGAACTCGCTCAAGAAGCGTTTGATTTGCGCGCTTATCTCCGCTTCAAGCTGGCGTGAGAGCTCAGCACGATGCGTGCCGGTTGAAAGTTTCAGGAGCCCGACGAAATCGTTGCAGAAGGTGCCACGCTCGTTGACGAGCAGCGGGATGTCCGCCGCATCGGCGCAGGGCGCCCCCTCGACCAGATTCAGATGCAGCGCCATCTTAAGCTTGTCGGATAAGACGTAAGGCCGCGCGAGCTCGCTCGCCGCCGCGAAGGCGGGGCTGTTCGCGAAAATGCTCACGCTCGTAAGGGATCCCGACCCTTCGCAAGCGTTGCTGAGGGCGAGGATCTTCCGCGCTTGCTCTTCGGTGATTCCGTAGTCGTCGGCGTGTATGGTCACGTTCATCGATCTATCCGCTTTCATGTATATAAGTGAGATGGTAATACTTTAGTACCATCTCACTTTTGCGTTCTGCCTGCATATATGCTCGTATTCCCAACTCATGTTGGGTTTTATTTGCATCTTCAATGCGCCGTTTTCAGCAATGTTAGACTACCGAAGGCGAAACGGGGCGTTGGATGGCTTCGATGCCACTTTACCGTATTAACCGACTAGGCATTAGCGGAGCAGGCACATGAGCACAATGCAACCATCGAGCACCTTATCTGCCTTTCCGGGTGCCTCAAGCCGTCTCGTTGGGCTGCTGTCCTCCCGGCGTTTTCACGTCGTTCTTCTAATCATCGGAACCCTGTATCTGCTCACCGATGCTTTTCATGGCAACATCTGGTTCGATGAAAGCTATTCGGTCGGTGTTGCGAACCATTCCTTCGCCGACATCTGGATATATAGCTCGGGGGACGTGCATCCGGTGCTGTATTACTGGGCGCTTCATGTTCTCAACCTCCTGTTCGGGCAGAATATCGAGGTTTATCGTGTGTTCACCGTCTTCGGCGCAACTGCCCTGGCTGCGCTGGGTCTGACGCATATCCGCCAAGACCACGGTTGGAAGGTCGGTGTCCTTTTCAGCTTCTTCGCCCTGTTCACGCCCTATATTGCCATCATGGCGGTTGAAATACGCATGTATTCGTGGGCGACTTTCGCCGTGATGCTTTGCTTCATCTACGCCATGCGCATCATCGGCGTGCTGAAGCAAAGCAAGCATGCCTCGATCGTGCGCGCGGCGCATGGGCGCAAAACATGGGCGGGTGCGCCTCGCAGCTGGTGGATCATCTGCTTTGCGGCAAGCCTGGCCAGCGCTTACCTGCAATACTTCGGCGCCATGTCGGCGTTCATGGTCAACATGGTGCTGCTTATCTTCTGCGCAAGGCGCGCGTGGATCTACCGCGGGAAGAGCGTTGACGGGTGTCGCGCTTCGGCCGCGCTGCGCGTGCTGATCATCGGCTGCGTCGTGCAGGTGGCGCTCTACCTGCCTTGGATTTGGGCCGCCGTCATAAGTCAGCTCGGCGTTGTGGGCAAAACGTACTGGGCGAACATCACGTTCCCGACAACGTATATCGAGCTTGCCACCTACGCGTTCCTCACGAGCCCCATCTCGTTTGGCGCTCGTGGAAACTATGGCTCCGAAGCGCAAATTTGGATCACCGTGCTTGGATATATCGCGCTGGTGGTTATCGTTTTCCTCGTCGTATGGGGAATTCGCTGGGGTGTTTGGCGTGCGAGCCTGAACCGTGCTGAGCGCAGGCGCATGGCTGCGCAGGGGGAGGGCGGCGTGCGCGCCATGCGCAAGCTGCGACGCGAGCGGCTGTTCCTCTGGGCGGCATCGGAGGAGATTTCGCCTGTCATCTGCGCCCTGTTCGTGTACTTCGGGGTATTCGGCATCTCTCTTGCCGCTTCCCTGGCGATGAACTCGCTCATCTTGTATTACCGCTACCTGTTCGTGGCGATTGGCCCCATCCTTTTCGCCGGCTGCGTCATTTTGGCCAACGTCCGCACGAAACCGTTGGTGGCGGCAAGCCTCGCGCTGGTGATGGCTTTGTCGATAACCAATCAGGCGCTGCTTGTTTCCGACGACTACGACGCTCGCAACAAGGTTCCCGTCGACCGTTTTCGCGAGGTCGTGAGCGAGGTCTCGTATCAGATCGGCGGTCAGAAGCCGCTGATCGTTTCCACCGACATCGGTTACATGGGCGTCACCTCGGTCATGTGCCCCGATATTCCCCAGACGTACATGGATTGGCAAAAAGGCAATTGGGACCGTGCGTACATGGCGTATTCGCCGACGCTTGTCTCGAAGATGTCTTGGGAGATCATCTTCGACAACTTCCGCGGCACCTTCATCGTGCTGGGCCAGTCGCAAGACGGCTCGATGCCGCGAGATATCAGCGATTTGTCCCAAAAGGATGGCTTCACGCTGAAAAGCTCGGAGACCTACTATAGGCCCTACGAGCGCACGTACCTCACCATCGCCGTGATGTCGAAGGGGTAAGGGCGTCGGGTATTGCGCTTGCGCGGTCGGTTGGTTGACGCGGGCTGGCACGGGTGCGGGTTGGCGCCGGTGGGCTCGCGTGGGCGTGGGCTGGTGCTGCCGCGACCAAGCGCTACCCCGTGGGCGCGACAGGGTCAGCGCGATGTTATGCGCGCCCGCAGGCGACCTTGCGCCGGCCGCGCCCTTGACGCGAAGATGCGCGGATCACTGGCTGAAAACACGTTCTGCTATCATAGTCAATCGCTAACACTTTCGAAGAAGGCTGGTTTCAATGGCATTTATGCTCGGTTGCGAAAAGGTCGCCGTCGACTTCCCGACCAAAACGGTGTTCGATAGCATCTCGCTCGGCGTGGACGAGGGTGACCGCATCGGCATCGTCGGTCGGAACGGGGACGGCAAATCCACGCTGCTATCGGTGCTTTCGGGCACGCTCGACCCTGATGCGGGACGCGTTTTGCGTAATGGGGCGGTACGCGTGGGCGTGTTGGGCCAGATGGATGACCTCGACGATGCCGCTACCGTCGAGCATGCGATCGTCGGCGATATGCCCGAGTACGAGTGGGCCGGCAATCCGCGCATTCGCGAAACGATCGCAGGCCTTGCGAGCGATATCGATTGGATGGCGAAGGTCTCGTCGCTTTCGGGCGGGCAGCGCCGTCGCGTCGATTTGGTGCGCCTGCTCATAGGCGATTGGGATATCCTGGCCCTCGACGAGCCGACTAACCATCTGGACGTTCGCGCTATCACCTGGCTTGCCAACCATCTGAAAACCCGCTGGAAGCAAGGACAGGGAGCCTTGCTGGTCGTTACGCATGATCGCTGGTTCCTCGACGAAGTGTGCACGCGCATGTGGGAAGTGCACGATAAGCGCGTCGACCCCTTCGAAGGCGGTTTCTCGGCATATATTCTGCAGCGAGTCGAGCGTGATCGCCTGGCTGCTTTGGCGGAGGAGAAGCGCCAGAACGCTCTTAGGCGCGAGCTGGCCTGGCTTGCGCGTGGACCCAAGGCGCGTGGGACGAAGCCGAAGTTTCGCGTCGATGCCGCTCATGAGCTGATCGCCGACGTGCCGCCTTTGCGCAACGAGCTTGAGCTTAAGCGCATGGCCATGGCGCGTCTTGGCAAGCAGGTGGTCGAGCTGAAAAACGTCACGGTGCGCTTCGATGGCGCGCAAAAGCCGGTTCTCGACAGCGTTGAATGGATTATCGGCCCCGGGGACCGCTACGGTATCGTCGGGGCCAACGGCGTGGGCAAAACCACGCTCCTAAAGGTGATTCAGGGACTCATCAAACCAGAAAGCGGCTTCGTGAAAATCGGCAAGACCGTGCAGTTT
>CAVHXL010000056.1:0-5677 GCA_963639885.1 bacterium
GCAAGGGCATCATCCACAAGAACCAGGCCGCCAACCGCAAGTCCGGCCTGATGGCCCTGGTCAACACCATCGTGACCGACGAGGTGCGCGCCGCCTACGTCAAGCCCGAGCCGAAGCAGACCCCGACCAACGGCAACAAGAAGGCTGCCGCCAAGGCCGCTCGCGCCGCTGCCGCCAAGAAGGCTTCCGAGGAGAAGGCCGTTCGCGCCGCCAAGCAGCAGAAGGAAGAGGAGAAGGCCAAGGCCAAGAAGGCTGCCGAGGCTGCTGCTGCCGCCGAAGCTGAGGCTGCCGAGGGCGAAGAGGCCGCTGAATAGCCGCCTCGTTTCGCGAAACGTTCCGCGAAAGTTAGAAACCCCGGCTGCTCAAGAGCTCGAAAGCTCGAGAGCAGCCGGGGTTTTTCATTTCCACCGCAATCCGCTCACGAGCTTCGCAACGGAAAAACGCCTACTGGCGCTCAACGCTTCCGCGCTGTCACCGAGACCATCCACTCGATGAATGCAGAGCGTGGATCGGCGCCGCTTTTCATCGCCTGCTCGGTGTCGCGCGCCGAGGAAAGCGCTTCCCGCAGCTCAATCGCCGTGAAGCCTTTCGCCCAACGAACATGATTCTTGCATGCCCAATCAGCCTTGGGACGCGGCCGTGCGGATTTCCCCTTCGGTTTTTTCGCGATCGCGCTAAGAGCTGCAGCGATATTAGCCGGGGTGGCGTTCCCCCTTTTCGCAAGGGAACGTGCGCATAACAGCTCGCGAATGCGCGTCGTGCACATGGGAAGCAGCGCATGAGGGGAGACGGACGGCATCCGCGATAGATACAGCAGGCATTTTTGGGTATCGCGCGCAGAGAAGGCATCGATGAGCTGCCAAGGCTTCAATTCGGCCGCGCGGCTGACCGCCTCGCGCACTTCCTGCTCGCTCACCGCCTCCGCCCCGCTATGGCCAAGCGCGATTTTCGCTATTTCGGCATCAAGATGAACCGTGTTCGCCCCGACTAGCTCGACTAGGGCCGACGCAGCCGCCGGTGAGAAGGTGACGCCATGCGAGACAGCCATGTCGCGCACCAATTTCGGCGCATCGCGTTCCGCCGGAGGGGCGCAATCGATAATGGCTTTTTTACCGACTGCGGCCACCGCCTTGTACAGTCGAGTGTTCTTCGCCAGCTTCTCAGCGTTAAGGACAAGAACCGTGGTTTCGCAAGGGGACTCAAGGTAGGACACGATAGCCTCGGAATCCTGCTTCAAAAGATTCTGGGCATCGCGAACCTCTACCAAGCGCACGGGGCTTGCAAACGGGACCGTGTTGCATGCGTTCACAACGTCTGCTCCGGTAAATTCCGATGCGGGATCGAACACGTCGGAGTTGAACGACAAGTCACCCATCTTGGACAGCCGCGCGCGCAAACGCTCGAGAACGCGTCCGCGCTTCAGGGCATCTTCGCCAACGATAAGGTACACGGGGAGCAAAGAATTGTCAGTTTGCGTAGTCATGGGCTCATTCTACCGCACGGTGCGAACCAATATCCCCCCTTTCGTGAAATCGCAAATGATATCGCTGGCTATATCCGTCCTGAAAACGGTGCTCCCACAGGCCTCCAGACAATCAAGCGTCTGAGCCGCCGGGTGCCCATAGCGATTTCCGGCTCCCACCGACACAAGGGACAGCTTGGGGCTGAGCGCATAAGCCTGCTGCTCGGTCAGCGCGTTTTTCGAACCATGGTGCCCCACTTTGTAGATGTCGATCTTGGGCAGCACGCCCTCATCGATGAGCGCCTCAAGCTGATCGTGCTCCGCATCGCCAACCATCAAGACGTCGCCTTCGCTCGCGCCATCGCCATCGACGTCGGCCGAAGCGAGCAGGCAAACGCTATCGCCATTGCCCCCCTCGTCGGCGAACTCGTGCGGCCAGACGCACCGCGCCTGCCATGACCCGAAGCGCAGCACGTCGCCCACCCCAATTGTCTCGATGCCGGAATCGCCAACGAGGGTCGATGCATCCCCCATCAGCTTCGCGCACGAGGAGCATTTGCAATCGAGGACACCTTTCGCAACGATGACGCGTGACACGTTGGTCACTCCGCGCAAAGACGCAAGCGAGCCCATGTGGTCGTCGTCAGGGTGGGTGATCAGCACCGCATCAATGCTCCGGACGCCCTCGCGGGCAAGCGCTTCGCGTAGACGCGCATCTTGATTGCCGGTATCGACAAGAAGCGTTTTGCCCGCCGATCGCAAAACGATGGCATCCCCTTGCCCCACATCGAGCATGATAAGCTCGGTCTGAAGCGGCGATACGACCCGAAGCACGATAACGCATGCGGCAATCATGCCGATAACGCCGACCATCCCCCTAAACGAGAGACGACGCGGATGAGGCCAAAGCAGCCAGAGCAAGGCGCACAGGAAAGCGGACAGGAAAAGCGCCCCTGCCACGGGAACGTCGACGGCTATGCTCGCATAAGGAATGCCGGCAACCCCCGATATCACCGAGCCCAAAGCGAAAGATGCCCATGAGCAAGCGTTTCCCATCACAAGGGATGCAGCCGGCATGACCATCGCGACCAGCGATGCCGCAAGGCCGATAGCGCAGACGGGGGCGAACAGCGGGGCAACCACGACATTCGCCAAAATGGATATAAGCGGGACCTGCGAAAACAGAGCGGCCGAAAGCGGGGTCGCTGTGAGGCTGGAAGCCAAAGTCAGCGCAGCAGCATCAATAGCAAACGCCGGACAGAGGGGGAATGTCACCTTGAGCCAAGACGAGATGAATGAACCGAAAACGATAATCCCTAAGGTGGAAAGGGTTGAAAGCGCAAACGACACGGACAAAGCCGCACTTGGATCAAGGGCAACCACCCCGATGACGCATGCCGCCAGCGCATTGAGCGCCGCAGATCTTCGCCCAAACGACGAGCAGGAAAGAGCCGCAACGGTCATGATGCAGGCGCGCAAAGCCGAAATGGGTAAAGCGGTGAAGACGAGGTACGCGACGATGAACACGCATTGCACGACCGAAGCAAGCCATCGAGGAGCGCAAAGCCTTCTGAGCGCGCTGCCGACAAACGCGGCAACCAGGCTTAAATGAGCGCCGCTCACCGCGACGATATGCGCTAAACCGCAAATTTGAAAGGACCGGTACAGCTCCTCGTCAAGCTCGCCGCGCCAAGCGCACACAAGCGCCGCCGTCACACCTCCATCCCTTGAGGAAAAAGGTTGCAGAAAATCGATCGTGGAATTGCGGGCGGCGCAAAGCAGATCGACTACGCTCATCTCGCTTAAAGCCTCCCAGGTAACAGCCTTGAAGCTTCCCTGCACACCATGCTGCAGGTACATGCTGCGCTGAGAATCCTTCGGGGCGACTATCGATCCATGTACCGAGAACCTATCTCCATAGCGCGTTTGCGCCGCGTTGTCGGGAAGGAACATCCTCACGCGATACGA
This sequence comes from bacterium, assembly GCA_963639885.1. Classification (GTDB taxonomy): domain Bacteria; phylum Actinomycetota; class Coriobacteriia; order Coriobacteriales; family Eggerthellaceae; genus Senegalimassilia. Next base: position 3,431 of record CAVHXL010000056.1, read on the forward strand.
CCCCGCATCACCAGAAACCACGGCATAAACGCTTTGGCCGAAATCGCCTTGCTGCGCATCGCTTACGGCGCGGCAGGACCATGAACCCTCTTGCCCCTGAGCACTCTCAACCTGCGCCTGCCAGGCGACAAGATGCGAGCAGGCAAGGGATAAGCCCAGGGCAAAACCTACGACAGCAAAGGCGAGAGGTGCCCACGATGGCCGACGCCAAGCCGCAATCAACGCCGCTATAGCACCCAAGACACCGCATATCAGGGCAAGCACGAGGCTCAACCGCGATGAATCGATCAGAAGGGAAAGGAAGAGGGCGCAAGAGGCCCACAAGGAAAAGGACAGCGCAGCGATCGCCGGCAAGGTGGGACGAGGGGGAAATAGAAGGCCTTCGGCATCAAAAAGAAGGTCCGCTCCATCTTGAGAGGCGCACGCTAGCCTACGCATATCTCGGACTCTATGGCGGCGAAACGCTTATCCCCTATCCCACTGACGCGCTTTAGATCCTCGATGGTCTTAAAAGGGCCATTGGCGGTTCTATCATCGATGATATTCTGCGCTGTGGCGGCCCCCACGCCTTTCAAGGTCTGAAGCGCTTCAAGCGATGCCGTGTTGATATTCACTTTCGACGACGCCGCAGACTGCGCAGCGTACACATCCGTTGGCGTCTCGGAAGCCCCCTCCCCCTGCACTATCTCGATGAGCTCAGGCACGACGACCTGCTCACCATCGGAAAGCGTGCGAGCAAGGTTGAGCGAATCGGTGTCCGCGTCCGACGAGAAGCCTCCGGCGGCGTCGATAGCCTGCTGCAAGCGGGAACCTTCGGGCAGCTCGTACAAACCCGATGCAACCACCTGGCCTGCAACATGAACGAAAATGGTCTTGTTTTCGGGCTCGGCGGCGCAAGCCGCGGACGAGGATGCATCATCGGCGTTTTTATCGATCGTGAAGATCGGTTCGTTCAGAGCGCCTACAACCGCAGATGAGATGGCGATCACGATGAGCACGGCGCATACCGTGCAGCCGATGAGCAACGGCAGGCGAAAACCACCTAGATGAAGTTTTGCGCGAACGGAATCGCTGTAACGAACAAAATCCATAGCCCCTCCCTCAACCTATCAGGGCATAGATCATAGAGCGCATATCTTGCACATAAGCAGCGATAATGCCTGGAAAAGCTTGCATATCAACGCTCAAAACATGGCAAGCTTCAAAAAAACCGAGGAACGCAAGACGTTTTCGCACCGCATCGCGCATGTGATTCCCAAAACGTGAACTTGCCTTCGCCGGTACCCTTAAAACACCTGACCAGGCAAATTAATAGAGGGGTTGAGTGTAACTCAACCCCTCTTAGGCAAAATCATCACGAAGCGACCGTTTTCAATGGAAGGCCATGGCGAAGACCCCCATGATCCCCATCGCTAGTTTTGAGAACCCTCTTGCGCACGGGGCTTTTTCGGCTTGTATGACGGGCAGGCGTAATCATGGGGTTCCGCCGCGTCGGCGATTTCGGGAACCCACGCCTCAACCGGAAGCAAGGCCTCGGCAGCGAGCACATCCTCCAACTTGGCATGCGTCTCGGGGCTTCGAGGCATGAACAGCGTGCAGCAGTCAGGGGCATCCTGAGAAGAGATCTCGAAGGTACCGAGCTCGTTGGCCGCATCAATGATCTCAAGCTTATCCGTGCCGATAAGCGGGCGAAAAACCGGCATGTCGACAGCGGCATCGGTGCAGCGGATGTTGTCAAGCGTCTGAGAGGCGACCTGGCCCAAGCTCTCCCCCGTGACAAGGGCTTTGGCACCCTCGCGACGAGCGATTTCCTCAGCTACTTTGAACATGAGGCGACGATACATGATGACGCGCAGCTGCGGCGGGACCGTCAGCGAGATCTCGCGCTGGTAATCGCCGAAAGGAACGACGTAAAGGCGCGCGATGCAGCCGGTACGCTCAAGCACATGGGCGATGTCGTCAACAAGGTATTCCGAAGAATCCGAGGTCTGCGGACGACCGGAGAAGTGCACACCGATGCACACAGCACCGCGTCGCGCGATGCGCCACGTCGCAACCGGCGAGTCGATGCCGCTTGAAAGAAGGCAGGCCACCTTGCCCGAAGACCCGACAGGCAAACCACCAACCCCGCGCACGCTGCGAGCGTACACGTAAGCCGCATTCTGAACAACCTCGACGCCTACCGTGACGTCGGGATTTTTCATCTGCACTTTTTTTTCCGGGAACGCTTCGCACAAAGCCGCGCCG
>CAVHXL010000056.1:5763-7514 GCA_963639885.1 bacterium
CGCAAGCTCCATCTGAGTAAGGTCTCGCTCGCATTTGAAGCCGCAGGAAACGCGCGCAACACCGGGCACACGGCGAATGAGCTCGGAGCACTCCTTTTCCGTCTGCCAGTCGGTTCCCTCTTTCAAAAACACGCACAGACGGCCGGAGATGCGGTGAATGGTGACGATGGGATACTCGACAAGAAGCGCCTCGAGATTTTTCAGGAGGCGCATTTCGAATGTCGAGCGATTATGCCCTTTCAAACCGATTTCGTGGTAGTGAACAAGGCAGATACGCTGATATGTAGACATGGCGAACTAGTGGTTGGCGACGTCGATGGTTTCGGGATCGTAAGAAACGTCACCGCGGGCAATTTCAGAGAAAGCCATGGAAAGGGGCTTTTTGTCAGCCGCCTTGGCGATCTCGACCGCGGTCTGAAGCTGAATGGCGCGATCGCGCTGCCCGCGCATCATGTCGTTGATGTCATGAGCGCGCTTGGAAGCGAGCGAGCACAGCAGGAAGCGATCGTTGTCGGTCTCGTTCAACAGGTCGTTGATTCTCGGTTCGATGATGCTCATAAGCTTTTATCCTCGCGATTTCTCTGCTTGTTCATTTACATACCCGATCAGCGAAGCGCATGCCTCGTCCAAATCGTCGTTCACAAGCTGTACATCATACTCCATTTTGCGGGCAAGCTCCACCCTTGCGGCTTCAAGACGCTTGACAATCACATCTTCGGTTTCGGTGCCGCGCCCACGCAAACGCTGCTCAAGCACCTCAAGGGAAGGGGGCTCGATGAAAACGAGGTGCGCCTCCGGAAGCTTCTCCTTGACCTGGAACGCTCCTTGCACATCGATCTCCAGGATGACCTGGCAACCTGCCTTGATGTGCTCGGCGACGCTTTGCCGTGGCGTGCCGTAATGATTCCCGCTGTACACCGCCCATTCGAGGAACCCGTCCGCATCGATGAGCTGGCGGAATTCCTCCTCTGTTTTGAATTGATAATGAACGCCGTCTATTTCACCGTCGCGAGGCTTGCGCGTGGTGGCGGATACGGAAACCCACGCATCGGGAACAGCCTCAACAAGACGGGCCACCAGGGTGCCTTTGCCAGCCCCTGATGGCCCAGAAATGACGAACAAATTGCCGCGGCGCACGAACCTAGCCCAGACGATCCAGCAGAGCAGCCTGCTGACGCTCACCAAGCCCACGCAGACGGCGGCTTTCGGCGATCTGAAGCTCCTTCATGATCTTCTCGGCCTTCGCCTTGCCGTAACCCGGCAGCGTCTCGATCAGGGTGGAAACCTTCATACGACCGACGATGGGGTCGTCCTTCATATCGATAACCTGGGAAAGCGTGAGCTTACCCTCCTTGAGGTCGTCGCGAACCTGAGCGCGCTTAATGCGTGCGGCCTTCGCCTTCTCAAGGGCGGCCTGGCGATCTTCGGCGCTAAGATTAGGAATAGCCATTGATAATCTCCTTCGTGACTGTTCACGTACAGGGTCGATACTAGCACGTCATACCTGAACAACGCGTCGTTTTCGACAAATTCCAAAAAAGTTTTGACGAAAACAAGCCGGCGACCTCGCGTTATATCCATCCAGGCGCGATCTTGATCCGCCATCTGAAAGATTTGGACCTAAAAACGCCTGATGATCGCCAGAAGCCAAACGCTAGGAAAGCTCGTCGGCGATGGCCTGGAAGGCCGCTGCCGGATCGGCTGCCTGCGTGATCGGGCGGCCCACGACGATGTGCGAGGCTCCGTTGGCG
>CAVHXL010000056.1:7524-11100 GCA_963639885.1 bacterium
CGCCTCGGCAGGGGTTGCCACGCGGCTCTGGTCGCCAAGAGCGCTGCCCGCCGGCCGCACGCCCGGTGTGACGATGTAGCCTTCCGGGCCGAGCACCGAGCGCAGCATTGCCGCCTCTTGCGGCGATGCGACAACACCGGAAATTCCGGAGCGTTTCGCCTGCTCAGCCAAAACATTGACCTGATCTTCCATCGAACGGGTCACGCCGGTGTCGGCTAGGGCCGCCGACGACATCGAGGTAAGGACCGTGATGCCAAGGGTAATCGGCACGTCGAAGCCGTACTCAGCCGCCGCGCGCTCGGCCCCCTTCTGCGCCGCGCTCATCATCGCGACGCCGCCAGTGGTATGCATGGTCATCATGTCGGCACCGCTCGCGCAAGCCGAGTACGCCGCCCCCTCTACCTGATGGGGAATATCATGGAACTTAAGGTCGAGAAAGACCTTGAAACCACGCTCCTTAAGCGCGTACACGATGGCCGGGCCGTTCGCGTAGAACAGCGTCATGCCCACCTTCATCCACTTCGCCTTGCCCTGAAGCTTGTCGGCGATGTCGAAAGCCTCCTCGATACCGCAATCGATGGCGACGATCACGCGATCGCGGGCGGGGATATCGTTGAAATTCTCTAGCATTTCAATGCTCCAATCAGCTCATTCACATCAGCTACGCCATGACGTTCGCAATAGTCGGCTATGCCGTCGATAACCTTGATGGTGGAGGCTGGGTCAACGAAATTGGCCGTGCCCACTGCGACGGCGGTTGCTCCCGCGAGCATGAACTCGACCGCATCTTGACCGCAGGAAATGCCGCCCATGCCCAAGATGGGCACCTTCACCGCATTATGGCACTGCCAGACGCAGCGCAGCGCAACCGGCTTGACGGCGGGGCCGGAGAAGCCCGCGCAGGGGCGCGCGGTCTTGGTGCACTGGCGCTCAGCGTCGATGGCCATGCCCATAAGGGTGTTGATCATCGACAGCGCATCGGCCCCAGCCGCCTCGGCCGCGCGCGCGATCTCGGCGATATCGGTGACGTTGGGGGTAAGCTTGACGATAAGGGGGCGCGCGGTCGCCCTACGGCATAACGCGACCACCTTCTCGACGCTTGCGACGTCGGTGCCGATGGTCATGCCGCCCGCATCGACGTTCGGGCAGGAAATATTAACCTCGTAGGCGTCGACCGGGGCATCCTCAAGCGCCTCGATAACCGAGACGTATTCGTCGAAGCTATGCCCGGAAACGTTGACGATCGTGGTCGCGCCGACGCTTTCGAGCCAAGGAAGCTCGCATGCCTTCAAATGCTCAACGCCAGGATTCTGCAGACCGATGGAGTTGAGCATGCCAGATGCCACCTCGGCGATGCGCGGCGCTGGATTTCCCTCCCAGCCGTTGAGGGACACGCCTTTGGTGGTAACGGCGCCAAGCGCGGAAACGTCAACGAAATCGTTGTATTCGCGACCGGCGGCAAACGTACCCGACGCGGTGGTGACCGGGTTGCTCATCGCAAGCCCGCCCAGATCAACCGCGAGAGATACCTTGGTTGGACGCGGGGACGAAGAGACGACAGCATTGCTCTTGGCCATTTACCACACCACCTTCGAAGCATCGAAGACCGGACCGTCGACGCAGGAACGGCGGCGGCCATCAACGGTTTCCACGACGCACGACAAGCACGCGCCCACGCCGCACGCCATGCGCTTTTCCATGGAGATCTGGCAGGGCACGCCTGCCGATGCGGCGAGGCCCGCGACGATCTTCATCAACGGCTCGGGTCCGCAGCAGGCGACGAGGTCGTAGGAAACGCCATGGGCATCGCCAGCAAGCGCTTCTTCGACCAGCGAGGTGCAGAAACCAAAGCGACCGAAGGATCCGTCGTCGGTCGCGCAGGACGGATCGCGCCCGATGACCTGCGCATAACGATCGAAGGTGACGAGCGTGGACTTGCTTTGCGCCCCGAGCACGACATCGACGTCGACGCCGGCGGCGACAAGCGACTCGCAGAACATGAACAGCGGCGCGGCACCCACTCCGCCGCCGACGATGAGCGCACGCGAGCATCCCTCGGGCGCCGACCATCCATTCCCGACGGGGCCGATCATCTCGACGCCGCATGCAAGGGGATGATCAGGTCCTATATCGGAGAGCTTACCCGATCCGAACCCCACGGTTTGATACAGGATGTCAAGCGTACCAGCCTTGGCATCGCGCGCGTACACGGAAAAGGGCCGACGAAGGATATGCCCCTCCATCCCCGGAATGCGCATATGCACGAATTGCCCCGGCTCGATGGACGCGGCTATCCCTGGAGCGGACGCGGTCAGCAGATATAGGTTAGGCCCCACGCAATCATTGGAAAGCACGCGAGCCTGTTCATTGAGAAGCGACATAGATCTCCTTCCCTTTACTGGTCGACGATCTTTGCAACATCCTACCAAAGGGCTTCCCGAAGCGCACATCGCGCAAAGGGAAGCCGCACAAGCGGGGAGCGGCCCCTTTAGTCAACGACAACCTGACGAAGCGGCAACTCATGCTGCGGAAGATCCTGCAGCGCGACGACCTCTAGGCCGTTGTCGCGCGAGGCCTCCATGCCGGCGACGAGCGCCTGGGCACCGGCAAGCGTGGTGACCTGCGTGACGCCATGCTTGACCGCCTCGGTACGCAACTCATAGCCATCGTTGCGGGTCGCATGTCCGAACGGCGTGTTGATCATGAGCGCGATCTGGCCGTCGACAAGCATGTCGCGCACGTTGGGAGAGCCTTCGCTGATCTTCCTTACCGCCGTGCAGCTGACGCCGGCCGCCTGAAGAACGCGCGCGGTGCCGCCGGTCGAGACGATATTGAAGCCAAGACGCGAGAACTCGCGCGCTATCGACACGATGGAGCGCTTATCGCGATCGCACACGCTGATGAAGACGTTGCCTCCCTCGGGAAGCACGTAGCTGATGGCGAGCTGCGTCTTCGCGTAAGCGCAGGGGAAGTTCGCGGCGATGCCCATGACCTCGCCGGTCGATTTCATCTCCGGACCCAGAATCGTGTCCGCACCCGGGAAGCGGCCGAACGGCATAACGGCTTCCTTCACGCTGAAATGCTCGACGCGGCGATCGTCGGCGGGCAGCTGCAAATCGGCGATGCGCTCACCGGCCATGATGCGCGCAGCGCACTTCGCAAGCGGCACCCCGGTCGCCTTCGACGCGAACGGCACGGTGCGGCTCGCGCGAGGATTGGCCTCGATCATATAGATGACCTGGTCTTTAACGGCAAACTGGATATTCATGAGGCCCACGACGCCGATGCGCAGCGCCAGACGGCGCGCAATGGAGCGCAGACGTTCCTGCAGCGCGTCGGATATGGCGAAAGGCGGCGTGCAGCATGCGGAGTCGCCCGAGTGGATGCCGGCCTCCTCGATATGCTCCATGATCGCGCCGATCCACACCCGTTCCCCATCGCAAAGCGCATCGAGGTCGAGCTCGACCGCTCCCTCGAGGAATCGGTCGAGGTAAACCGGATGATCAGGGGTGATTTTCGCCGCCTCGGTCATGTAGCGCTCAAGCTGCGAGCCGTCGTAGACGATGCCCATGCCGC
>CAVHXL010000057.1:0-11039 GCA_963639885.1 bacterium
GTTGCACTCGCAGCATTGCACCCGCCCGAATGGAGCGCCGCAACGCGGGCAAGCTCGCCACCAGTCGATATGCGCGAGCTCGCTTTCGCATGCTGGGCATAGGACGTGGCCCGGCTCGTCGCAGATGGCGCAGCGCGTCGGCCACAAGGTCTCTCCGATAGCTTCACCGCCGGCGCGGGCGTACAGCGCGGCGATATCCCGTATGTCAGGTTTTTCATTCATAGGTCCGCATCTTAGGATGCGGACCTTGCATATGGCTGGCGTTTTGCGACCACCCTTGCTGCGCGCTTATGACGAAAACCTTGCGGTTCGGGCTGAGCGGTCTTTCACGAGCTCGCTGCGCGCATATGCCTTGCTTTTCCGCAGCGCTTCCCGATAGATTGCCTTCGTTTCGCATTCGCTCACGGCCTCGACATTCGTGCCTGCTGCAGATTCTGTTCATTTGCCTTTAGGCCTGCGCAGCTTCTGATAAACTACGTCCGTCTTCTTTCGAGTCTGTAGTTGCGGGTCGATATGCGGCCCAAGTCCATGGCAGATGCGGTCAAAAGGATCCACGTAAGCCGCGCCACGCGCGCGACGATCACGGCGTATTCTAGTGGTAAGACGCACCCTCCGTTTATATGAGCGGCATCCCGTCGCGACGGGGGAGAGGGTCAAGCGAAAGCGCAGCCCCGGTGCGCGGGTGTGGGGTCGAAAACTAGGTCAGTCGGAAGAAGCATCTTGCAGGTAATGAATGGAGGATCTTCGCCCATGAAGCGCTTCAATAAAATCGCTGTCGTCGTGGTTGCGCTGGCCGCCGCCTCGGCGCTTCTCGCGTTTTCCGGATGCTCTTCTTCCCAGGAGGCTTACACGCCGCCTGAGTCCACGCCCCTTGTTTCCAAGCCCACCATCTCCCAGGACGGCACGCTGCGCGTCGGCGTCGACGCGGAGGATGGCAACGCGCCGCTGGCGGGCACGACCGGCAAGCAGAAGACCGTCGGCATCGATGTGGACATGGCTGCCGCCCTTGCCGATGAACTTGGCTTGAAGGTTGAGATCGTCAACATCGGCTCGAACTCCTCCTCTTCGCTGGCTTCCGGCGACGTGGATGTGGTCATGGGCTCCTCGAAGTCCGATGGCTCCGCGACTTACTGGATGTCCGATGTCTATCTGCCGACGTCGACGGCTCTGTTCGCCCTTTCCTCAGCTTCCACGACTGCTCCTTCCAATGATTCCTCCACGACTATCGCCGTTCAGGTCCAGACGAACAGCGCATGGGCGGTTGCTAACGAGTTCGATGAGGCCACGGTGACCAACACCGAGTCTTTGAAGGCGGCATTCGAGGCACTGCAGTCCGGCTCCGTCAAGTATGTGGCCGCCGATGCCGTTGCGGGCACGTATCTTGCCAACAACGCCGGTATCGAGGTTAAACCGGTGGCGCTGCTGCAGAGCGCGTCGGGCTATGCGGTCGGCGTGCTTGACGGGAACACGAAGCTTAAACAGGCTGTCTCAACGGCGATCTCGAACATCAACTCCAACGGCACCGGCGCCGTTATCCAGAAGAAGTGGCTTGGAAGCGAGCTGAACCTTTCCGGTTTGAAGGTTATGAGCTCCGCGTCCTCCGATTCGAGTGACAGCTCCGACTCCGGTTCCAGCACTTTGAGCAGCTCCTCGACCACGACTTCCGCGAACGCGATCATGGGAGCGCTCAATGGGGACGGGCTTAGCTCGTCGAGCACGAGCGCCTAGACGCGGAACTATTCGACGCACCCTCAAAAGAGCCGGGCAAGAAGCTCGGCTCTTTTGCGTTAAGGTGTCTTCCGACCCCTTCGTCAAGATTTTCTTGCGTGGCTTGACTTGAAGTAAGGTTCAAGTGCTCTACTATTTTTTTGCACGACGAGCGCATCGCGCTCGAGGGAAATCCAATTCGGCTATCGGAGGGCGGCAACGTGGCTCAGGATGAAAATACCGTAGGGCATGCGGCGGAGGGCATGGCGTTCGTGGATCTTGGCTTTGCGAAGGTCGATACGGGACGTCGGGTGCGCACAGGTGCGGGCGAGGTTGTCTACGGTGCCGGCAAGACCGCCTCTCAGATTGCCTCCATCTGCCTCAAGCTTGTCGAGGCAGGCCAGCAATGCGTGCTGGTGACCAGGCTTGATGCTGATAAGGCATCGGAGGTGTCCGAGCTGCTGGCAACGTCTTCGGCCTTGTTGCCCTTCGAATACCGAAAGGTTCCGAAGCTTGGCATCTACGGCGCTCTCCCGATACCTGAGCGCGATTCCTATATTGCCGTTGCATGCGCCGGCACCTCCGATATGTACTGTGCTGAAGAGGCAGCTGTTACCGCCGAGGCGCTGGGGACGCGCGTGATCCGCCTTTTCGATGTGGGCGTCGCGGGCATTCACCGTTTGCTGTCGTGCGCTGACGTGATTCGCGATGCGCGTTGCATCGTCGCGGTGGCGGGGATGGAAGGCGCGCTTGCGAGCGTTGTCGCCGGCATGACATCGTGTCCTGTCATCGCGGTTCCGACCTCGGTTGGCTATGGGGCGAGCTTCGGGGGAGTCGCGGCGCTTCTCGCGATGCTCAATTCCTGCGCATCGGGGGTGTCCGTCGTCAATATCGACAATGGTTTCGGCGCCGGGTTTCAGGCGCACCTGATCGAGAAGGGCTCGGTCGGCTTAAATGACTCAAGCGGGAATGACGTGATCAAGGAGGAAGGACGAATGCTTTCGACGAATTCAATCAGCACGCTTCGCTGGAACCTGGCGGAGAACGCGACGCGTTCCCAGTTGCTCGGCGATACGCTGCTGCAGCTGCCGGAGGGTTCAATCGAGAAGATCGAGCTGGCTGCGGCGTCCGCGGGCGTTCCCGATCGGCATCATCACGACATCGCCGAGGTTTCGGCGACGATAGACGCCATTGACGTGAGCGATCGCGTTCGTGCCGACATGCACGCGATTTACCACATCTTGGCGCATGCTGAGGCTGCAGCGCATGGGGTGAATGTTGAGGAAACGCATTTCCACGAGGTGGGGGAAGGCTCGCGCATCCGAAACACGCTGTTGCTTTGCTTGGCTATCGAAGCGTGCGACCCGAAGCGCATCGTCGCGACCGCAGCGCAAACGGGCGAGGGAACCATTCGGTGCGCGCACGGCGAGCTTGCCATACCGGCGCCGGCGACGGCCGCCATCATCGCGCGGGGTATTCCCACCTGCGACAGGACGCTTCCCGGCGAGCGCATGACGCCCACCAGCGCCGCGATGATCCTCCACTTCGTGGATGAGTTCGTTTAGCGTCTTAAGGCGCAGATCGCTCATGCGTTCGCGACCCCAGGTTTGCTCAGGCGTTCTCGGCGCATGAAACCATCGAGGGGCCCGCTCAAGCGAAGCGGACCCCTCGATTTGCCTTTAGCGGGAGCTCCGGTGCTCATCTTGCCGATGGCCATTTAGCCAAAGCGCGTTCCCTGAGCGGGGCATGCGCCCGATCGGCGGTATAAGCCCTATTCATTCAGCAAGTCGATCACGGTAAAGCTCGTCTTCGATTCCTCAAGAATCGCCTTGCTTCCGAACACGCATGTCATGTTCGCCTCGATTGCGCGCTCGATGTCGCTTGCGAGGCTGTTGAGCTGTTCGGGCGTGGTCTCGATCATTTCCTGACGGGTGCGCGCCCGGTCTTCGGGGGTGCGACCGGTGAAGAAATCGCCTGCTTGGCGCCTGATGATGGCGCGCGTCTTGAGCGGCGTGTCGAAGGAGGCGACGCTGCTCACCACATAGCCGTCCATCTCGTCGGCGCTTGGCGCGAAGCGGGAAAGCCATGCAGGTGCGCCCTTGAAGCGTGCGAGCGTTTCGTCAAGATGCGGGTCGCGGTACGAGTAGAAGCGCAGCGTGCCCGAGCGCGCAGCCTGGAATCCCGCGCCATAGGCCCCGCCCTTCACGCGCACCTCGTTCCAGAGATAATCGTAGGACAGCACGCGGGCGGCAATCTGCCAAGATCCGCTGTAGTCCCCGCCGGTCAGCATGCGCCTATCCGCGGCGATCGATGCGTAGCAGACGTCGCTTGGGATGATAAACGCCTCATTGCGCGCAGCAGGTTCGGGAATCTCAAGCGCGCAGGGCGCCGTGGGCGCAGGCGTCTGTTCGCGAAGCTCGCTCAGTGCTTCGGCGCGAACCGCCTTCTCCGCTTCGAGCATGCTTGCCAAGGCTTCGTCTGCTCCTGCGAACGAAAGCGTCAAGTTCTCGGTCCGGAAGATGCGCTTTGCGAGCTCGTTGAGCTTTTCGGCCAGCTGCGTCTTCCTCTCGTCGAAATTCTCAAGCAGTTCTTTTACGAAGCGATAGAAGTCAACGCCGCCGACTTTCTGCCGCAGCACGCCCGCGGGCAGGTAGTACGAGGTCGCTCGGCTCATGGCCGCCGCATGTCCGGCGTTCGCGAAGGATTGCTCCATGCTTATCCTGCGCTGTTTGAGCACATCGCGAATCTTGTCCGTGTCGGTGAAGTCGGTCGTGAGGAGGATCTCGGTGGACAGCGAGCCCATCCAGTGCGCATTCGGGGCGAGGGCCGAGGAGCTGACGGTGAACTTCGGCATGACCTTTTGGGAATCCCGCTCGTCCTCGAAGGCCTCCACAACGAAGGAGAGGTTGCCGAGCCTGCCGTTGGTCAGGGCGTCTATCTCCGCCGCGGTGTGCTTGGTCGTTCCCAGCTTGCCGAGCACGAGGGCGAGTACGGAGGCGTAGGGAATCTCCTCGAAAGCGATGCAGTTTATATCGAAGTATTGGTACGCGTAAGCAAGGCCCGGGCAACTCACGTCGTGGCGAAGGCAGGTAGCGCCCCCAAGCGCGGAGGACGTCGCCTGCGGGAGATCGGGAGCAGGGCCGATGTCGGAGATGTGGAGCTGCGGCAGGGTCGCGAGCGCCTCGGGGGCATCAGGGTCTTCCTGGCGCTTTCTCAATTCGACCACTTCGTCGGCGATGCGCTGATAATCTTCGCCCGTGAAGCCCTCGGTGGCGGCCTTCGCACGTGCGTCCTCGCTCTCGCCCACGGCTTTCTCGCAGGGGACGATCTCGACTTCGGCTTTATGCGTGTTCGCCAGGAACACCTCGCGGATAAGCTGCTCGAAGTAGTCGGTCTCAAGCTGCGAGCGCAGGAAGGCGAAATCCTTCTCGTATTTCAGGTTCGTGGTGGCCAGGGCGTCGTCGTAGAGCCAGCTGGAAAGGGCCGCCATGGATAGCGCCACGCCGTCGGCCACGCCCCAATCACGCTCGCGCATCACGAACTCCGCGTGCGAGATGGACGCTTCAAGCAGATCGTGATCAAGCGCGCCGTCGGCCAGGCGGGAAAGCTCCTCTTCGACGATAGGGCCAAGGCGGCTGGCGGCGTCGTCGCGCAAATCGCGCAGCTGTATGACGGCGAAGGGCTGCTGGACGGAGTCGGCCAGGTATGATTGCGCGTCGCCTGCGATGTTCGCATCGAGCAGCGCCCGCTTCAGCGGCGCCTCGTTGGATCCCATGATGGCGTCGAGCAGCATTTCCACCGCCATGATGCGCGTGCGATCCTCGACGCCGCCGATAGCGTATCCAAGCGCCATGCAGGAATTTTCCGGTGCGGTCTGCATTTGCTTTCGCACCCCGAGGGTGGAAACGGGCGCCTGCATGGGAATCGTGCGGGGGGTAAGCGCCGGCAGGCCCGATCGCTTGCGCTCGTCGTCTCGCGCGGCCTGCTCGGCGGCAACGGGCGTCAGGTAGCGTTCGTCCAGAAATGCGAGCATCCGGTCAAGATCGAGGTCGCCGTATAGCGTGAGATAGCTGTTGTCCAGGCGATAATGGCGCTCGTGTTCCTCAAGGTAGTGCTCGTAGGTCAGCGTTGGGATGGCCTCGGGCGTGCCGCCGGATTCAAACGCATAGGGCGTGTCGGGCAGGAGCGCCTTTTGCAGCTCGTCGTAGAGCACGCTCGTCGCATCGGACAGCGCACCTTTCATCTCGTTGTACACGACGCCGTTGAAAAAGACCTCAGGTGCGGAATCGGCCATGCCCGCGTCTGAGTCGTCGGCCATATTGGTCGCATCCGCGCCGGCGGCCTGATCCGCCAAGGCATCTTCGTGGTTCCCCGTCAGCTCGAGATGCCAGCCTTCTTGCTCGAAAATCTGCTTAACGCGATAGATATCGGGATGCAGCACCGCATCCATGTAGACATCGGCAAGGTTGATCAGGTCTTGCTCGTTGGTCGATGCAACGGGGTACATCGTCTTGTCGCCGAAGGTCATGGCGTTCAAAAACGTCTGCATGCTCGTTTTCAGCAGGTTCACGAAAGGTTCTTTGACCGGGAATTTCTCCGAACCGCATAAAACCGAATGCTCAAGGATATGGAATACTCCCGTATCGTCGGCCGGCGGCGTTTTGAAGGATATGGAGAAGGCCTTGTTGATGTCGTCGTTTGCGAGGTAGAGCAGGCGAGCTTTGCTCGCATCGTGTCTCAGCACGTAAGCCGCGCCGTCGATCTCGGGGAGCTCCTCGGCACTCGAAACGGTGAATCCGTGGAGTTTTTGACCTGGTGAAAGCTGCATAGACAACGATCCTTTCCTGTCGTGGCCGTGCGCCCTCGCGCATGGTGCGCCAAGACGTCGAAAAAGCGGTGATCCTCGCCTATTGTCGCACAATGGCGGGGCTTTGGCGTCGCACGGCGCCACTCCGTGGTTTTATCGCGCTCGGTGCTAGGCGGCATTGCCCATCTTATATAATCGGGTTGTTTCCGCGTCGCCGCACGGGGCCGCCGTATGGCGTCGCATGATGCCCGGTCATGCGTGCGCGGCTGACGTTGCTTGAGCTTCGCTGCGCATTCGCCTGCGGGGCGATAAGGAGGTTTTAATGTCGGAGGGCAAGCAGTTTTCCCATATCTCGGTCAACGCCGCCGAAGACGATGACGTCGTGATACAGGCCGGCGCCTATAAGCGCAGCGACCCTGAGCCGGCTGCCCAAGTCGCCGATGGCGGGTACGTGCAAGGCGTTGGCGCCGATGACCCTGATTTCCCTGTTACTGAAGAAAGCGATCAGCGGGAGATTCCCGCGGACGAACCCTCTCGCGAGGCTTCCTCGACGCCGGATGCCACACGGGAAACCTATGAGCAGACGCTTGAGGATCTTGAATATTCCCCCATGTCCCATATGCAGAAATATGTGTTGGGCGGGCTTGCCTGCTTCGTCATCGTTTTCGTTGTCTATTATGTGATCCGGTTCGTGCTGTAGCTCTCAGTGCGTGGAAAGGTGAACCATGGCCAAACATAGCTTCAAAATCGACAAAGGTCAGCGTAAGGAACAGAATCAGGACGCGCCCATCGGTCTCACCGAGGCATTCGCGCCGGTAAGCCCCAGCGCGCCGGCAGGCGATGCTTCGGATAGCGATGAGGCCATCGGTCTCACCGAGGCATTCCCCGCCGTGGGTTCGCAACGGGGAGCGCATGCGGCCGGTTTGAGCTACGATCCCGACACCTCGGACGATTATGGCGACGTGCTCGACAGCCTTGAGCCGCGCGACGAGCCTGTTCTCGGCGACGAGCTTCCGGGGGCGTCTGACGGCGCCGTTCGCGGAAAGCACGGGGTGGAGCGGAAAAGCGAGCTTGCCCCGCACTTGAAGAAGTCGCGCCGTGTGCGTCGAGCTCTCATCATCGTCGTCATCGTCTTGCTCGCGCTTATCGCGGCGCTCGGTTATTTCACCTATCAGCTGGTCAGCGAGGGGCAGCGCAGCGTTGTGCAGCAGACTCAGGCGCAGCAGTCGACTCACGATGTCGGGGGTCTTTCCGACGGGTCGAAGGTCAGCGACGCTTCCACCACGGTTGAGAAGAAGACAGAGGTCCCGAATCTTGTCAACGTGCTGGGGCAAACGCAGGAAGCCGCCATCACCGCGCTGGCCCACGGTGCCACCATCACCTCGACGAAAGATGTCAACGAAGAGGGCAATGCGGTGAAAAAGAGCCTGACCGTGGCGCTGACCGCCGAGCCCGCCGATTCCCGTTCGGGCACGCCGACGGTCTATCTGGGGCTCAATGAGGAAGGCAAGATCATCCAGGCGGGCTATTCGGCGGCAACCGCTTCGCTCGGTTATGGATCGATCAGCTTCTCCGATGCGGTGAAGAACGAGCATATCGTAGAGAAGACCCTGCGCGAAGCGGGTGTGGCCGCCAAGGATGGTGATGCGGTTCTTCCTGCCGACAAGATGCAGTACTCCACCTACGCCAGCGACGGCACGACCTTGACCAAGGAACGCTGCAGCTTCTCGGGGGCAGCTGATGCTAACGGTGCCACGCATAATTGGTCGAGCGTGCTGCTTTACGACTATTCCGCTGCTAACCAAAGCAGCAACCTGGCTGACACCATACGCATCATCTACATTTACGTTAATGCGTAAACGGCAGGGCGCGCATTTCCGCTAGCCTGCACCGGTACGGCTTGGCGGCGGCGCGGTATGCCGTAAACAGTAGGGGAGTTTCGCCGGTGGCCTGTACCTATGGAGCGTTTGTGGGTACGGGCTAATTGGCGCATTTCGTTCTTGCGCGTATTTCCCGACGCGCTATACTTGACTAGCTGTTCACAAGCGGGGGCTAGAAGCCTCCCACCTAGTTCGGCGCTTTTGGCTGCTGATGGGTTGCATGAATATCGAACTTCGTGTTCGTTCATTCTACCCACATGCATCCAGGCTGTGGGTTTTTTCATGTCATGCAACCATATGCATGCAAAGGAAGGAAGGTGATTGCAATAGCTGCTCAAGAGCCTCGGCTCAACGAACAGATCACGGTGCGTGAGTGCCGTCTGATCGGGTTCGACGGTACGCAAATGGGTATCTACCCGGTTGCCCAGGCGCAGCACATTGCCGACGACCAGGGCCTCGATCTGGTGGAAATCGCCCCGATGGCCGACCCGCCGGTGTGCCGCATCATGGACTACGGCAAGTTCAAGTACGATCAAGCCATCAAGGCGAAGCAGGCTCGCAAGAACCAAAGCAAGATCGAGACCAAGGAAATGAAGTTCCGCCCGAAAATCGACGTGGGGGACTACACGACGAAGAAGAAGCACGTGCTTCGCTTCCTCTCCGCCGGCAACAAGGTCAAGATCACCATCATGTTCCGCGGCCGCGAGATGGCTCATCCGGAACAGGGCCTGACCATTCTGGAGCGCCTGGCCGACGACCTCAAGGACATTGCGGTCATCGAGAGCCAGCCGAAAATGGAAGGCCGCAACATGCACATGCTCATCGCCCCATTGCCCGCAAACATGGCGGCGAAGAAGAAAAAAGCCAACGAGAAGAAGAACGAAGGAAAGGACGAAGGCAATGCCTAAGATGAAGACCCACCGCGGTACCGCCAAGCGCTTCCGCGTCACCGGTTCCGGCAAGATCATGCGCGCAAAGGGCTACAAGAGCCACATTCTGACCAAGAAGAGCCAGAAGCGTAAGCGTAACTTCCGTCACGAGACCGAGCTGTCCGCTGCTGACAAGCGCGTCGTCGCTCGCAACCTCGGCCTCCGCTAGTTTGTAAAGGATCAGTGATTATTCATGGCACGTATCAAGCGCGCAGTTAACGCTAAGAAGAAGCGCCGCACCACTCTTGCCCGCGCGAAGGGCTACTATGGCGCGAAGTCTCGCTCCTACACCGCTGCTAAAGAGCAGGTTCGTCACTCGCTGCAGTACGCTTATCGCGATCGTCGCAACAAGAAGCGCGAGATCCGTCGTCTCTGGATCACCCGCATCAACGCTGGTGCCCGCATCAACGGCATGAGCTACTCCTCGTTCATGAACGGCCTGAAGAAGGCTGGCGTGGTGCTCGACCGCAAGGTGCTCTCCGACATGGCCATCAATGATGCCGAGGCTTTCGCATCGCTCGTTGAGGTTGCCAAGAAGGCGCTGTAAGCAGACGCGATTTGCTTGATGTTTTGCAGGGGTCCGATCGAAAGATCGGGCCCTTTTTTGCGTTTCGTGACTATCTGGCTTGGTGACTATCTGGCTTGGTGGGCGGAGTTTATGCGGCTGCGCCATGAGGGTCTGTTCAAGGGCGTGTCATGGGGTTACGGAATGATTTTTCATCACGCAACCTATCAACCTGGATTGGCATGGCGGAGAGAGCATCGAGCAATGAATGAGAGCCGGCGCGTGATATGCGACGTGAGTTTGGAAATTAGCATGGGGGAGCAAAACGCCATCCTGGCATGGATGGCGTTTTGCTTATGAGCGCGTTGGGGAGCTGATGGTAACTCCTAAAAGTCGACCGCGCCGTTGGGTGGCTATCTGCTTATATGGCCTCAAGCTCTTCTTCAAGGCCGGCCAGCGTGCTTTGAAGGTAGCTTCGGGCGGCGCCGCTTGCGGTCCCGCTAGCCCCTTCGACGATTTCTATATCCGCTTCCCCGAGGGCCTTCTTCGCCGAGTTCTCGATCTGCTTGGCGAGCACCACGGTTGTTTCAAGCTCTTTAAGCAGATGAGCTAGTTGATTGGCAGGTAAGGATAGATTGGGCATGTTTTGGCAGTCGACGATGATGCCCTGTTCCACACGATAGCTGGTAAAGCTTTCGCAGTGCATGAACCAGGGCGCTACGTCAAGTCCTTGACTCGCAACGACGATGCGCATGCCTCTCCCTCCTGTTTTCCTTGATAAACTGTAACCGAACGATCACGGCTCTTCGTGCCGAATCGCTGAACGGGGCTTGAAAGCCCCTCAGCGACACGGATCGATATCTTCCCTTGCCAATTGATGCCTCTCCTGTTGCCCTCGGTGATGCATCCTTAGGTTAATGGCGACGCTTTCGTTGATTGGCGACTGCAGCGCGGTGCGCCCTTCCTGGCCTGAAATCGGCGCCTGAGGTGTTTGCGGTTCGATTTCCCGAACGTCCCGACTTGCGCTCGCTCCTTGTCGCAGGCCCTTTTTTAGTTCCCTGTTTCGGCGTGCTACGCTGTTTTTGCTGGCTGCTTGGCCTGTTTATCGACTCGTTGCCACCGTTGTTCCTGCTTTGCTTGCCTTTGTGCTTTCCTTTATTTTGCAGCTGGGCATCCGCATCGTCGCTCGCCTTGCTCTCCTTGCGCTCTCG
>CAVHXL010000058.1:0-10850 GCA_963639885.1 bacterium
CCGAGGCCGTCAATGGCTATCTCGCGCCCATTCGCGAGCGCCGCGCCGAGCTTGCACAGGATATGGACGCCGTCAAGGACGTCCTGCACGAGGGCAATCGCCGCGCGAACGAGATCGCCAACGCGACGCTCGTCGAAGTGCGCGAAGCGATGGGCATGGTGTACTAAGGCGTTTAGACCAGCAACTCCCTGATGCCAAAAGAGGCCGGTGCCGATAAGACGGTACCGGCCTCTCATGTTTTAGGAGCGCTACCTTCTTTTAAGCTAGCTCCTCTTCGACGGATCCTCCTTGGCGAAGCCCATCTTGCAGAGCACCGTCGCCGCGCACCCGCGCGCAAGGTCCTCGGTCCGGTCGGGCGCAGCGTGAAGGTGCCGTCGCCGTTGTCATAGCCGCTGAGCCAGCCGGCAGACGCCATGGCCCAGCCGGAGATGTCGCGCTCGAAGAGAATCGCCATACCTGTCGTTTCTGCCTCGAACACGCCTTGCGCGTGAGCGCGTAGTCTGCAAGGCGCGTGGCTACGGGGCCCTTCATCCTGCAAGGCGCGCAACTGCGGGGTGGGAGAACGTCTGGCTTCCTAGGATGCTGGCAGGCTCAAGTTGCAAGGTGCTTTGCGCAGTAGGGCGCAAAGCGATCGCCAGCTTCTGTCGGGCGGCCCCAATCCCGAACACGGTCCGTAGCGATTTCGTAGCTTGCAGGGACTTTGCCTTGGCGGCACGCATGATGTTGAGGGGTTGCGCTAGACTCTAGGGCTGTTTCGTCCATTCGGCGCCATCGCGGTGCATTCCGTCTTAAGGACTTAAGCTTGGTCATCTGCCAATACGTTTGCTGGTATGCGCTCTTCGCCTTCCTTGGATGGCTGTGGGAATGCGTGCTCAACGTGGTGCGCGAGGGCGTTTGGGAAAACCGCGGCTTTCTCTTTGGCCCGTCGTGTCCCATCTACGGTGTAGGAGCGGTTGCCTTCCTCTTCGCCTTCGATCGCCCGTTTGTGGTCGATGGCATGCTTCCCCTTTGGGGCGTGTTCATCATTGCCATGGTGTTCAGCGTCGCGCTGGAATATGCCACGAGCGTCGCCATGGAGCAGCTGTTCCATGCGCGCTGGTGGGATTACGGCAACATGCCGCTCAATCTCAACGGGCGCATATGCCTACCGGCGGCGCTGCTGTTCGGCGCTGGCGGCGTGGGCACGGTGCTGTTCCTGATTCCCTTCACGCATTATATGGAAAGTATTATCCCCGCTGCTGCGTTCGAGGTTGCGGCATTGCTCATCACCGTGCTCATCACCATTGACGCGACGCTTTCCTTTAGCGCGCTCACGGAACTGCTGCAAAAAGTCGAGGCCGCAGCCGAGGGCTTCGACAAAAAGATGGGCGGTAACGTGAAAACGCTGCAGCAGGAAAGCCGGGCTGTGGCCGAGCGCCTCCTGAACCCGCTCGATACGGCGCGCCTCATGTTCGAGATCGCCAACGCATTCACCTTTGGTCGCGTCACGTCTGTGCTGCCAGCCAGCAAGCAAGACGCCACCGATCAAATGCGTGATTTCATCAACGGCCTCACGGCCCGTCAAAAACGCGTCATGGCCAGCATCAAGGGATTCAGCGGCAAGCGCGCGACATCGCTGGGGTATTCGGCGCGTAAGGCCATGCATGCGATTAACCGCTTCACCAAACGAGGCGGCGACGAATGAGTTCTCGTTTGACTGCCGAGCATGTGCGTTTCGCTCGGCTCGTGAGCGAGCTGCGCAGCGAGGGCGTGCTTGAGATGAAAACATTTTGCCATCACGGCAGCGTAAGCACCTACGAGCACTGCATGCGCGTCGCCTGGCAGAGTCTCAGGATCAGCCGCGCGTTGCATTTGGGTGCCGATGAGGCCTCGCTGGTGCGCGCGGCTATGCTCCACGACTACTTTGGGTATGACTGGCATCACACCGGCAATAAAAAACATGCCGTGAACCATCCGTGCTTAGCTGAAGAGCGCGCGCACGGGGAATTTGGCTTGAGCGTGAAAGAGCGCAACGCCATCGCGGCGCACATGTGGCCGTTGCCGCCCACGCGCGTGCCCGCCAGTCGCGAGGCATGGATCATCTGCATAGCCGATAAGATTTGCGCGCTGAATGAAACGCTGTTCATGCGCTAGCGAAATGAGCTGTAAGCGGTCGTTTCTTGGCCTCATGGGACAGGCTGATCGCAACGCGCTTTTGACTTGCAACCCCGATATGGAGAGCCTGACGGCCACGCCGGAGCCTATCGAGTTCGCCGCCGTCGGAAGCGCGTAGGTGCGCGAACTTGTCCATTTCTTGACCATTTGAGGAAAGGGGGGGTTATAGGGAAAAGAAAAAAGGCCATCAGCTTATGCCGATGGCCTGGAGCTTTGTGGCTCCCCGGGTAGGATTCGAACCTACAACCCTCCGGTTAACAGCCGGATGCTCTGCCGTTGAGCTACCGAGGAATTTCGGTGCCGCCTTTCGTTGGCGCGAGATAGAATTATACGCATTCTGAAAATCGGCGCAACCCCTATTTTCAAAAAAATTTTTCGGTCTTGGTTGGCAACCTTACATCGCGAGTGGCTGAATTGAATCTGACGCAGCTATCGCTCGGGTTTTCTCGATCAGCTTGCGGTACACGTGGTCGCGGATCCAAGGTTCGCTCGAGAGCCGTATCGCGTCGTCGAGCGGGGCCCATTTAACTCCGCTGACCTCGTTTTTCTCAGGGGCGAGGGGAGCCTTGGGGTCGGCAACGGCCAGGTAGGTGACGTTGAGATGCAGATGCGAGCTTACGTAGCGCCCGCGCTTCACGTGCCCGTCGACCGTCAAAACCTCGAGCGAGAAGATCCCTCCCGGCCCGCTGTTGACGATGCGCGCGTCGGATACGCCGGTTTCCTCGGCAAGCTCGCACAGCGCCACGGCCGCTAGATCTCGCTGCCCATCCGCGTGTCCGCCGATCCAGCTCCAGGAGTCGTAAATGTTGTGATACTCGAGCAACGTTTGCGTGAACGTCGGGTCAACCGTCCAGATCGATGCCGTCATATGGGCCGGAGCACTGCGGTTAAATGCCCGCACGTCGCTGTCGATCTGGCGGAGGATGAATTCGCGGTCCGCTTCTTCTTGCTCGCAGGTAGGTTCAAACATCTCGATGTCTTCTCGGATTCCCATCTGGCCCCTTTCTCCGGATCTGCTCGGTGGATCTGCTCGATCGGGCATCTCGCTCTTCGGTAGTCAACATACCACACAATGCCTATCGGGTATCGGGGATAACGATAGCATCGCATCGTTTTAAAGTGACAGCGATTGCCTTGCGCCCCGTCTCTCCGCGTGGTTTCATGAAGCGCGTCCCAAGATCGCGTTCGCGCGGGTGCTTACCCCGCCTAAGGTCGCACCGCGCCCGGACGCCCCTTTAGTTTCGCACGAAAGTCGAGGAACCAATGGCCAAGAAGAACATTCCCTACGATCAGAAGTACTACGATCCCGAGATCGAGACCATGCCGCGCGCAGAGCTCGAGCAGCTTCAGCTTGAGCGTCTGAAGGAAATGGTGTCCTACGCGTATGAGAACGCGCCGTACTACAAGCGCAGCTTCGATGCGGCCGGCGTGTCTCCTGCGGATATCAGTACCCTTGCCGACCTGGAAAAATTCCCGTTCATCAACAAGGCCACCGAGCGTGCTACCCAGCACGTGGGCAGCTTCTTCGGCGAGCTATGCGCCGTGCCCGAGGATGACGTCATCTTCATGGCCACCTCCTCCGGCTCCACGGGCGTGCCCACCGTCAGCCCCTTCACGCAGGAGGATTTCGATCTGTGGCAGGACACCGAGGCCCGTTTGTTCTGGCAGGCCGGCATGCGTCCGAACGACCGTTATGTTCACGGCCTGAATTTCGCCCTGTACGTCGGCGCCCCCGATGTTATCGGCGCTCAGCGTCTCGGCGCGCTTGCCATCTGGGCCGGTGCCATCCCGTCGGATCGTCTGATGTTCGTGCTGCAGCAGTACCAGCCCACCGTTATCTGGACGAGCCCGTCTTATGCCTGGACGCTTGGCCAGAAGGCGAAGGAGCGCGGACTGGACCCGCGCACCGACTTCAATATCCATACCATCATCGTCGCTGGTGAGCCGGGCGGCTCCATCGCTTCCACGCGCGAGGCCATCGAGGATCTGTGGGGTGCCAAGGTAGTCGACTTCTTCGGTTTGTCCGACATATACGGCGCCTGCGCGGCCATGTGCGAGGCGAAGGACGGCCTGCATATCGTCGAGGATCAGATTCTCGTCGAGACCGTCGACCCCGCAACCGGGGAAGTGCTCGAGCCCGGTTCGGTCGGTGAGCTAACCTACACGACGCTCATGAAGAAGGCTCGTCCGATGATCCGCTTCCGATCCGGCGACATCGGGTACGTTTCCATCGAGAAGTGCTCGTGCGGACGCACCCATGCGCGCATCCACGTGACTGGCCGCAAGGACGAGATGTTCATCGTCGGCGCCGTCAACGTGTTCCCCTCCGACGTGGAGTATGTCGTGCGCAAGGAAGAGGGCCTGACCGGCGAGTACTCCATCCGCGTGTACGACGAGAACTTCTCCACGCGCTACGAGGTGTCGGTCGAGCGCGCCCTTGGCTCCGAGGAACCCTACGAGCAGGTTGCCCAGCGTGTCGAGAAGGCGCTCAAGGCGCACACCGGCGTGCGACCGGCGAAGGTCATCGTCTTCGATGCGGATAAGCTCGGCACGTCGAGCGAGCATAAGGCGAAGCGCTTCATCGACGAACGCGATTCGGCGAAATAGCGGCTGGCCTGCGGGCTTGAGCGCATTCGCTACGAACTTGATGAAGTGAGCTGCCGCGCCCCCGTTTCCCAGGGCCTGGGAAACGGGGGCGATTTGGTTTGGGCCGCCTGGGGCTTCCCGTGTCCAGGAAATGGGGGCGGTTCATCTAGGGGAGGCGGTTCGTTTATAGGAGGCGTATCTTTACGGGGGCGGTTCGTTTACCCCAGTTCTCCTCTTTCCACCACTTCCGCTGCGAGATGCAGCAGGGTTGCCACACCTGCCTCCAAATCCTCTTGGCAGGTGCATTCGCTTGGCGCGTGAGCTTTGCTTCCCTCGCTTGGCACGAAGAGCAGCGCCGTCGGAACGCAGCTCGCCATGGCTATGGCGTCGTGCCCGCATACGGTTTTGAGCCTCATCGACGTCAGGCCGGCCCGGTGGGCTGCGGCCTCGATGGCGGAAACCCCGCTTTCGGGAAACGACATGGCTTGACGGGTTTCGACGTTCGTTATCGCGATCGTTACCCGCGATTCCTTCTCGATTCGCTGCATCTCCCGTTCAAGCGCAGCATGCGCGGCCATCGCGTCCTCAAGCCTCTCCGCTCGCAGCTCCATGTGGGCGAATGCTTGCGCGGTGACGATGTTGGGCGAGTGGGGGAACAGCCGCACTTTCGTTACCGAGGTCCTCAGCTCGAAGGGGCTTTCCTGCGAGAGGGTGCTCGCCGCTACCGTCAGATGCGCCAGCCCCAAGAAGGCGTCTCGCCGTGCGGGCATGGGGGTTGATCCGGTATGCGCTTGCTCGCCATCGATGCGGACATCCAGCTTCACGGCGCTCCAATTGCCGACGACCGCCCCGATGGCCGTTTCGCGCTGTTTGAGCTCGGGGCCTTGCTCAACATGCGCCTCAAGATAGCCGGCCGCTTCGGGCCCTTTCGCTTTTCCGAGCCAGCCGCTTGCGGCGAGCGCATCTTCGAATCGCGTGCCATCGAGGTCTTCGGCCTTCGCGATGCTCTCAAACGAAAGCGCGCCGGTATAGAATCTGCTGCCCATGAGGCTCGGCTCGAAACGGGCTCCTTCCTCGTTGGTCCAGTCGACCACGGCGAGGTTGATGCGGGGTTTGAGAGATCCCCTCCGAACGAGGTCGTCAAGGGTCTTGGCAACCGCGATTGCCGCGACCACCCCGTAGGCTCCGTCGTAGACCCCGCCGTTTTCCTGGCTGTCGAGATGCGAGCCGACAATCAGGTACGGGGCGCCTTCAACCCAGGTATGAAGGCCGAAGATGTTCCCCGCGCCGTCCACGCTCACCTGGGCGCCTTGCTTCTCGAGCTTCTCCGCGAGCCAGTTTCTGTGCGCGCAATCGTCGGGCGTGAGCGCCATGCGATCCGTGCCGCCATTGGGCTTGCGGCCGATCGCCATCGATTCCGCGAACAGGGTTGAGAACAGGCTGCACGCTTGGTCGGCAGCCGAGTCCATGATGTTGTCGTCCATGGGAAACTCCTAGGGCTTTGCGGAGGCTTGCGCTCGGGGCCGGGCCTGCGGCTTGCGGCCCGCCCGCACCCCGCCTGCGCCCGCGCCCGCGGGCCGCCGTGGCTTGCACCCGCGCTTGCGCGCCGCCTGGGCCCGCGCTTGCTTCCGCGGAATAATTCGGGACAGGTGAAGTCCCTGGTCGTGTGTTGAATCCTGCTGTTTAATCGCGCAGGGTCGGGCAAAGAGCCCGACCCTTGTTCGGCAAGCACCGAAAGGTGCGCCGCTTCTATGCGTGTTCGCCTCTTGGGCGCCGCTTGCGCTAGGCGCCTGCCGTCGCCGGCTTCGCGCCTGCGGGCATGGCATCGGCTGCCGTCGCCGGCTTTGCGGGCGCGGGCATGGCTTCGGCTGCCGTCTTATCGTTCGCGACTGCGGCCATGCCGGGGACCGCGCCTCCTGCGACCACGCTTCGGCGCGAGCCGCCGGCGGCTACCTCGAACAGCTCGTCGACGCGGTTCTGCTCAAGGCGCGTCGTCTTCGTGGCAAGGGAAACCGCCACGTAGACGATGAGGTTGAGTGCCAGGGCCACGATGCCGCTCGTGATCGACCCGAGCGCTGCGATGTCGTCGGGGTAGACGATGGTCAGCGCCGCGGCGGTAACGAATCCGACGATCATGCCGGCCAGCGCGCCGTTCTTGTTACCGAACTTGAAGAAGATGCCCAAGAACAGCGGAACCGAGATCTGCACAACGCCCTGGTAGGACATCTGCGCGAGCAGCTGCAGGCGATCCATGCCGTTGGTGAAGTAGGCGATGACGGCCGCGATCGCGATGAAGACGGCCATGCTGCCCTTCGACACGAGCGTTTTCTGCGTGTCGGTGAGCTGACGCCTGCTGCCGACGATGTCGTTGGCGATCTGGGTGCCGGCGGCTTGCACGCTGCCGTCGATGTGGCCGATCGATCCGGCGAAGATCATGGTCAGGCCCAGACCCAGCAGCCATACGCCGCCGTAATTGGACAGCAGGGTCGTCCAGCCCGCCTGCGGGTTCGCCGCCACGCCGGTGATGTGGGCGGCCGCGAGCATCACGATGGTCAGCAGAGCATAGAATCCGCCAGCGATCAGCGTCGCGTAATTCGTGGATTTCTTGACGGCGCGAACGTTGCTCGCGGTGTAGATGCGCACGAAGCTCATGGGCCAGCACAGGGCGCCGACGACGCCGGTGAACACGCAGCTGAACATGTACAGCGGTCCGTACGTGCCGCCATCGCCGGGGAGGAACAGCAGCTGCTCGGGCAGCTCGGAGAGGTAGGACCAGTTGGCCGGGGAGGAGGGCTCGGTGAGCAGCAGCACGCACACGATGGCGGCGATCACGTAAGCGACCAGGCCCTGGAACATGTCGGTGTAAACCAGGCCGCGCATGCCCATGCGCACGGTCCAGATTTGGCGAACCAGAACCGTGGCCAGGCCCACCAGCAAGCAGATGGGCAGCGACCAGGAACCTTCGCTCGCGATGCTGAACACGGTTGCGAGCGCCTGCATGCCGAGCACGACCCAAGGCAGGATGGCGATGATGCCGATAAGGGAGGTGACCACGCCGACCGCGGTGGAGCCGTAGCGCAACCTCAGCAGGTCAGGCTGGGTGACCAACCCGTAATGCTTGCCCCAGCGCCAGGCGCGGGTGGCGATGAAGTACATGAACGCGAGGCCCAAGGTGGAATACGCCAGCCCGTAGAAGCCGAACACGCCCGATGAGACGCTGATGCCGGCGAACGAGATGAACACCGTGCCCGGCCACCAGGAGTTCACGTAGCTCATGGCGACGAACCAGGGGCCGAACGAGCGCCCGCCCACGGCGTAATCGTCGAACGAGCGCGACTTGCGCAGGGTGACGTACAAAACGATGATGATGCCGACGAAGAACAGCGCCAGCATGCCAAGCATGATCGCCATTCTATTCACCACCCTCGCATGCAAGGTCGCCCTCGACATCGACTTCGCCGCGGATGGATTCCACGCCGTACAAGGCGAACATCATGATGACCAGCAACACGAAGTCGGCGATCCAGTACCACATGGCAAGGGGTGCCCCCAGCCACAGCGTCCCGTTGCCGCTTGCCGAGAAATACAGGGGCGGGCAGATGGCCGCCAGCACGAGCACGGCGTAGATGCAGCCGAACACCGTGTTCTTCGTCCGTGAGGACATGTTTTGGATCAGTTCCTTCATCTCACTCTCCGATCTTTTGCGTCTTTCCTGATATATCGATAAGGCCAGGAGCTCTCAGATGGCGCGCTTGCAGGCGTCCCAGTTGATCTGCCGCCGGTACGTCATGGCGCGCATGAGCTTCCATATGCCGTATTTCCAATAGTCGAACGAGGCATCTCGCACAACCGAGTTGATGATGCCCCACATACCCCATTTCAGATCCCCCATGACGCGCGAGACGCGGATGCGCGCTAGGGCATGCGGGTCGATGCTGCCGTAATAGGCTTCGATGAGCTCGAGCATGTCCTCGTCGTCGTAGAACATCTCGCAGAAGAACAGTCCCAGCTCATAGGTTGATTCGTTGTCGCCGCAGAACTCGAAGTCGATAAGCTTCATGTCGTCGCCGCTCACCATGAAGTTGCCCGGCATGGGGTCGTTATGGCAGGGGACCAAATCGATCCCCGATGCGCCGAAGCGCGATTTGACCTCAAGGTATTCGGGCATCAGATCGCTCGCCCAGCTCGGCAGCTTCAGTTTGAGCTCCTTCATCTGCTCGACGTGCTGGTCGATCTGGTCGAACATCATGTTCGTCTTGCCGAAGGTGGGCGAGGTGTGCAGCGCACGGTAGGTTTTCATGGCCATAAGGCCCTCGTCGCGGGTACGCAGGCTCGTCGTGGTGCAGGTGTCGTAGCCGCGCAGAAACTGCGTCACCTCGATGCCGGTTTCCGGGTTGAACTCGTAGACCTTCGCGCCGATTCCCAGATCGGATGCTTTCTGGGCACCGGCATGGCCGATGTTGCGGTCGATGAAATCGGTGCCGCAGCCGGGCACTTTTATGAAGTACTCGCGCTCCATCTCGTCGCGCACGTACCAGTTCTCGTTGTTCAGGCCGCCGCTTACGGGCTTGACCTGCAGGTTCTTATCCTGCCAAAGCGCGACGTTCTCTATCGCCTCGCGTACGTCGTCGGGCAGCTTGCAGGCGGGCGGGCAGCTGATGGTGCGCGAAGTGCCCGATTGCCGCAACGTGGGGTCCATCTCTTTGA
This sequence comes from bacterium, assembly GCA_963639885.1. Classification (GTDB taxonomy): domain Bacteria; phylum Actinomycetota; class Coriobacteriia; order Coriobacteriales; family Eggerthellaceae; genus Senegalimassilia. The sequence continues at coordinate 9,448 of CAVHXL010000058.1, forward strand.
TGCTCATGCGCGCTCCTTTAACCATGCTGAAAGCTCGGGGAATGTCGAAAGCTGGTAGCGGGCCTTAACGATTCGCCACATGCCGTATTTCGTGCAGTCGATTTCCTTGTTGGCGTTGATGTGGCTGCGCCACAGCCCGATCAGGCCCCAGAAGATGCCGTCGAGAACGGCGAACGCCTGCGCCGCATAGAGGAAGTCGACATCGAGGCCGAGCCTCAAGAGCACCTGCGCGTCGTCCACGACGCAGAACGGGTGCAGCTCGGATATGATCGAGCCCGCCTCCTCGTAGGGATCTCTAAGGCCCGCCACGCTCCAGCCGGTGAGCAGAGGGGATGCTTGCGCGTCGGCGGTGTTGATGAGGATGTTCGATGCGGCGCCGTCCCCATGGCAGAGCACCGGCTTGTGCGCGATCGCCGAGGCTTCCTTAAGGAGGGGGGAAAGCTCGGTGAGCATGCGGTCGATATCGCGGGGCAGCTGAAGTCCCGCGCCCAAGCATGCTTCGCGCATGGTTGCCACGTCATCCACCACGCTTCGGCGCGCCACCGATCGCGCGCATGTGGCCGCGCGCGGCCCGATGTCAAGATCGTGAACCCGGCGGCGCAGGTCGAGCGTGCGCAGCAGCAGCCTGCTTTCGCGCAGCTCGTCGAGCTTCGCCGGCCTCCAGCTCTCCGGCAAAAGCTCCATGATCACGTCATCGCCCGCGGCGTAGATGACGTTCGGGGCCACGCCCGCGTCGCTTGCGGCGCGCAAGAGGGTGCGTATGTGCTCCACCGGCGAGGCGTAAAGGGCGTTCTCGTCGGTGAAATGGCGCTTGAGCACGCGCGTGTTCGCGCTTCCCACGCCTTCGGAGAACTCCCCGTCGCCGCCGATCCAGCTCGGGGTGATCTCGCATTCGCGTGGGGCGATCCACCGGATGCTCGCCGGGGAGACGTGCGCGCTCGCGCGGTGGCTTGCGCTTGGGGCGATCGGTTGGCTGGCGGGCGTTGCCGGGGTCGCCCCTGCAGCTGCCGCTGCGGGCGTCGTCGCCGCTGCTGCGGTCGTTGCGTCGATGCTATTCATAGACGGGCGCCCCCTTGAAGGTCGGATACGGTTCGGTCTCGCCGCGCGTTGCCTCGAGGTAGGCGGCAGTGGCGAGCGCCCCCGCGTCGTCGAAGCGCCGCGCGGCTATCTGCACGTCGATGGGCAGGCCGCTTTCCTCATCATGGCATTCGCGATAGACGACGGCGGGTTGCCCGGTCTGGTTGAACCAGGCGGTGTAGTGGGTGTGGTGCAGCAGCATCTGCTCGTCGCCCGGCCCCGGGCTTGTGGCGGCGAAGCCGACCGTGGGGATGACGGGGCTTACGAGGAAGTCGAATTGCGAGGTGGCTGCTTGGATTTTCGCCACCGTGGCCAAAAGCCCGCAC
>CAVHXL010000059.1:0-10699 GCA_963639885.1 bacterium
GTGCCATGCAGATTCGCTTGGCTTTGCGGCACCTCGATATCGTAAACGACGCTGCCGGGGTCGGACGCCTTGATGGTTACCGCCTCGCGGAATTCGGTTTGGCCAGCTGGTATATTGTTCATCAGGCCATCGATGATCTCGGGTGTCAGTTCTGTCATGACTCTCCTTTCCTCAGGTTAGCGTTAGAATACTCGTTATGAAGTAGAGTTTCTTTGGGCAGATAGACGTTTATGGGGATTATCTTTTACGAATCCCGTTGCGCGTCTCTCTTTCATAGCTAGTTTTTGTTGCTTTCCGCTTTTCGATCCAGCGAGTTGCGAACCTTTGGTTGCCGGGGTGAGTTAAATGGATGCTCAGACCATGACTTTGATGCGAGCTCACTATGCTTCGTTGCCATCCGCCGGAAGGCGTGCTGGCAAGTGCGAGATGAGCGTACCCCCAGATTTGCGGGGGGCGGCGGCTTTGGATGTATGCTGCAGGGCGGGGAAGGGGGCCTTCGAGCTATCCGATCGCGTTAGTTCGGCGGGGTTCGTTCTCGGCGTTGATCCAAGCGAAGCGCGTATCAAGCGCGCAATTGCGTCCGCGCCTGATAATCATTGGGCCGGCGACTCGTGGCGCGATTATTTGCGTTTCGGGGTTGCGTTTCCGGAGGACCTTGCTGAAGCGGGGGTTCCCGATTCGTCGTATGATCTTGTTTATATCAATTGCGAGTTGAATGTTGTTTGGAACCTGCGCATCGCTCTGGCGGAATTCGCTCGTGTTTTGAAGCCTGGTGGGCGTTTGTGGGTTGCGCAAGGGGTTTTCCTTCAAGATGAAGGGGCGGCGTTGCCGCAGGGGGCGTCTGTGGGATTGCCAAGGGTGCCATCCGATAATCTGCAAGGTAACGTTTTCGCGCATGCGCTCTCGCAATCTGAATTTGAGCGCCTTTGTCTTGAAGCGGGGTTTAGGTCTTGCCATTTCGGGTCAAAGAAGCAGGCGATCCCGGATGGTGCCGATGTGTCTGGGTTTCTTGGCGCCGCGTCGTTCATATCATGCGATGTCCGCGTCGCTTATTAGCGCCTGTTTATTTATTTTCGTCTTCGCAACGATAATAATGTACGATTCGTGCGACTAGGTCTTGTGGCCATAGGCAAACATGCTGCGATGTGCTATAAAAGTTATAGCTTTACAGCTTGCATGTTCATACATGCGCATACTTTCGTTTTTGGAAAGTGGGTTTTCACCCGCTTTTTTTATTGTAATGACACCTGAAAGGAGTGATGGCGTGCTCAGCAAGAAGGAAGCGGAACTGCTTGGGGCGCTTGAGCCCCGTGCTTGCGAAGAGGGAATCGAGGTGGTGAGCGTCTCGGTCGTTGGCGCGAAAAAAGCCCCCACGATTCGCGTCTTTATAGACACTCCCGACGGCGTAAGCTTTGATGAGCTGGCGAAAGCTCAAGCTTGGATCAACGATATCATGGATGCGCTCGATCCTTTCCCGGGGGCCTACACTCTTGAGGTTTCCTCTCCGGGCATCGATCGGCCCCTGCGCACCATCGAGCATTTCGCGCGTTTCATCGGAGAAGTATGCGTCATCAAGATGGGGCATCCCATTGATGGCCGCTCGAACTTCACGGGCAAGATCATCTCCGCTGCCGATGACGAGGTGGCGATCGAGATCGACGGCGAGAGCGTCTCGCTGCCTCTTTCGGATATGAAACGGGCTCATCTCAAAGGCATTGTCGATTTCAGTTCCTAGTTGAACTGTTGATAGAAAGGATTTACGACGTGGCAACATCTGAACTGATCGAAGCTTTGCAGGCTTTGGCTCACGAGCGCAAGATCGACGAATTCTACCTGATCGAGCGCTTGGAGGCATCTCTCGCGAAGAGCTATCAGCACATTTTGGATCTCGAATGGGATGCACGCGTCACCATCGATCGTCAATCGGGCAAAATCTACGTGTATGAACTTGTTCCCGTGGGGGAACCCGATGAGGAGACGGGTGAGTATTCGGAATTCACCGAGCGCGATGTCACGCCTTCGGATGTGAGCCGTATCGCCGCCCAGAATGCCAAGAGCGTCATTTCCTCTATCGTTCGTGAAGCTGGTCGCCAATCCATTTACGAGGAATTTTCCGGCCGCGTGGGTGATTTGGTCACCTGCACGGTGCTGCAAGGTACTCCCGACTTCACCATTGTCAAGATTCGCGACGGCGTTGAAGCTGAACTTCCTCATTATGACGTTAAGCGTTACCCGGGCGAGCGCAACGAGCGCCCCTCCGGCGAGCACTATCGCCATAATCAGCGTCTGAAGGTCCTCATCATCGATGTGCGCGACCCCAGCGCGTCGGACGCACCGCGCATGCGCGGCGAGCAGACGAGGCCCGCAATCGTCGTATCCCGTACGCATCCCGACCTCATCCGTCGTCTCTTCGAGATCGAGGTTCCGGAAATCTACGATGGCCTCGTCGAGATCAAGTCCATAGCGCGTGAGCCCGGTGCCCGCTCCAAGGTTGCCGTTTCCTCTCGCGAGCACAATCTTGATCCGGTGGGCGCTTGCGTCGGCCCGAAGGGTAGCCGCGTTCGCATGGTCGTCGAAGAGCTCCGCAACGAACGTGTCGACGTTATCCAATGGGCTGAGGATCCTGCGATGTACGTTGCGAATGCGCTTTCGCCCGCGAAGGTTGATCGCGTGCTCGTCGATGAGAGCAACAATTACGCCACCGTCATCGTTCCCGACGATCAGCTTTCCTTGGCTATCGGCAAGGAGGGCCAAAATGCCCGCTTGGCAGCGCGCCTGACCGGGTGGCATATCGACATCAAGTCCGCGAGCTTCAACGGTGAACCGCTTATCAGCGACGAGAACATGCTCATCGACGAGGATGACGTGGACGAAGTCGAGGTTTGCGCTTACGTCAGCGAAGACGGCGTCCGCTGCCGTAACCATGCTCGTCCCGGCAGCCGTTTCTGCGGCATTCATGCCGAGGCCGATCTGGACGAGGAATAGCAGGTGCGCATCGATGGCTGATCAATCGGGAAAGACAAAACGACAGCGCAGCTGCATTGCCTGCGGGGCGCAAGCTGATAAGGTGTCGCTCCTGCGCATCGTTCGCTCTCCTGAGGGCTCGGTTTCGTTCGATGCAACCGGACGAGCGCCCGGACGTGGCGCCTACGTGTGCTCCGAGGAATGCTTCGCAGCCGCGTGCAAGAAGAAAAAGCTCGACCGAGCGCTGAAGGCGACGCTCGGCAGCGATGCTTACGAATCGATCGCCGCCGAAATCGTCGCCGCGCGTGCGCGCGTCGCGAAGGAAATGTAAAGGAGTGGTTTATGGCCAGCATGCGTGTACATGAGTTGGCGAAGGAGTTCAACATGTCGAGCAAGGATATGCTCGACAAGCTTCGCGAAATGAAGATTCCTGCGAAAAGCCATGCATCGATGCTGGCGGACCCCTATGTGCAGAAGATTCGCAAGAATCTTGCTCCTGAGATAAAGGAACGCGCTGGTGAGGCCTCCGTTGAGGAGAGCGAGAAGCTTGCGCAGGAGCGCGCCGAGGCCAAGGCCAAGCAGGAACAGGAGGCGCGCGAGCGCCGCGAGGCTGTTGCGCAGGAACGCGCAGCTCGCGAGGCTGAACGAGCCCAGCGTGAGAAGAAGCAGGCTTCTGGTGGCGATTCGGAGCAGTCCACGGGTAATACCGGTGCGCGCAAGAAGGTCTCGAACAGTCCCTTTGCCAGCCTTGAGCACCAGATCGAGTCCGAGAAGGAGCGAGTCGCCCGCGAAGCCGCGGAGCGTCGCGCCCGCGCCCGTGCTGCCGCTATGGCAAAAGAAGTAGCGAAGAAACAGGCTGTTGAGGAGGCTCTTCGCAATCGCGGTTCCAAGTCGAGCACTTCGAAGGCTCCTGCCCCCGGTCAGCGCCGTCCTGCTCCGGCGCCCGTCGCAGCGCCAAGGAAATCCGGCTTCGATAGCCTTCTTTCCCAGATCGAGTCCGAGAAGGCTCGCATTGAGAAGCAGCGCTCCGAGCAGCGCGCAAACGGTCGCAATCACTCTGCGGGCAATGGTGCTGGCGCCGGTAACGCGCAGAACCGCAACCAACGCGGTGGAAAGCGTGGCAAGAAGGGTCAGCGCATCGAGCAGCACGTGCCCGAGCTTGAAATGAACCTTTCCGGCGAGGATCGTTATGCGCAGATGGCGGTAAAGGCCGAGGAGCTGCAGCGTGATAAGGTGCTTGCCGAGGCGCGTGCCGCGGTTGCAGCGGCGAACTCGCATGAGGGCGAGGGGCGTCGCAAGAAGCGTAAGCAGAAGCGCGAGGCCGAGGCCCGCGAGCGCATGGAGCTTCAGGCCATTGAACGCGGCCTCGATCCCGAGCTGGTGCTCGACGATTCGGTAGTCGAGATTCCGCAGGGATCAACCGTCGCCGAGTTCGCCGAGCTTCTCGGAGTTGCCCCGAATGACGTCATCAAACGACTGTTCATGCTCGGACAGGTTCTCACGCTCACGCAGTCCATGCCTGAGGATCTGATCGATCTTATCGCCGACGATATGGGCCGCAAGGTTCGCGTTGTCTCGCCCGAAGAGGAGTTCGCCGTTGTTTATCACGACAGCGAAGAGGACCTTAAGCCTCGTCCGCCTGTCGTTACCGTCATGGGCCATGTCGACCATGGCAAAACCTCGTTGCTTGACGCCATCCGCCACACGGGTGTTGCCGAGGGCGAGGCCGGCGGCATCACGCAGCATATCGGCGCGTCGGTGGTTAAAATCGGTGACCGCCAGATCACCTTCATTGATACTCCTGGTCACGAAGCGTTTACTGCCATGCGTGCGCGCGGCGCTCAGGTGACCGACGTCATCGTGCTCGTTGTCGCTGCCGATGACGGCGTTATGCCCCAGACCATCGAGGCTATTAACCACGCGAAGGCTGCTGAGGTGCCGATCGTCGTTGCCGTCAACAAGATCGACAAGCCCGGCGCGAACCCTGACCGCGTTCGTCAAGAGCTCGTCGAATATGGCGTCATTCCCGAGGACTGGGGCGGGCAGAATATGTTCGTCAACGTTTCGGCGAAGAAGAAGCTGCATATCGACGATCTGCTCGAGACCATCTTGCTTCAGGCTGACGTGCTTGAGCTGAAGGCCAACCCTGAGCCGGAGGCTTCGGGTTTCGTGATCGAGGCTAACCTCGACAAGGGCCGCGGTCCGGTTGCCACCGTTCTTATCGAGCGCGGCACGCTGCACCCGGGCGACACCCTTGTTGCGGGCACGTCTTACGGCCGCGTTCGCGCGCTGGTCGATCCGCGCGGCAAGCATGTCGACAAGGCTATGCCGGCCGACCCGGTTGAGATCCTTGGCCTGAACAGCGTTCCGGTCGCGGGCGATCAATTCCGCGTTTTCGCTGATGAACGAGATGCTCGCAAGCTTGCTGAAGAACGTGCGCTGCGTGCTCGCCTTGCCGAGCAGGAGTCTCGTGCCCATATGAGCCTTGATGACCTGTTCAACCGCATCGAAGAGGGCAAGCAGACCGACTTGAACCTGATCGTCAAGGCCGACGTCCAGGGTTCGATCGAGGCTCTGCGCGATGCCTTCAACAAGATGGATCAGTCCGAGGTCAAGATCAACATCGTGCACTCCGCTGTGGGCGGCATCACCGAGACCGACGTTACCTTGGCGGCCGCTTCCGACGCCATCATCATCGGCTTCAACGTGCGCCCGACTGGCAAGTCCAAGCAGCAGGCCGAGAAGGAAAAGGTTGATATTCGCCTGTATCGTGTCATCTACCAGGCGATCGAGGACATCAACGCAGCTCGCGTCGGCTTGCTCAAGCCCGAAATCGTCGAGGAGGACACCGGCACCGCTGAGGTCCGCGAGACCTTCAAGGTGCCCAAGGTCGGCACCATCGCCGGCTGCTACATCACCGAAGGTGAGCTGCATCGCGACGATAAGGTTCGCATTGTTCGTGACGGTACCGTCATCTTCGAGGGCGAGCTTGCGTCGTTGCGTCGATTCAAAGATGACGTCAAGTCCGTCAAGCAGGGCTACGAATGCGGCGTGGGCGTCTCGGGTTATCAGGACCTCAAGATCGGCGATTTGATCGAGGGTTACATGGTTAAGGAAGTTGAGCGCGTAGAGTAGAAGCTCGCGCTGGGATCGGAGGTCTCTCAATGAAGCAGGGCTCGCAGAATCGCAAGGTGAATCAGCAGGCTCGTGAGGTTATCGCCAACATCTTGTTGTTCGAGATCTCCGATCCACGTCTTTCTCTCGTTACCATCACCGGTTGCGAGGTTAGCTACGATCGAAGTGCCTGCAACGTTTTCTACACTGCGGACAAGCATGAGTATGAGGCGGTTGCCTCGGCGTTCGCGAAGGCGTCGGGGCGCATTCGCTCCCTTATGGCGCGTCAGTTGTCCTGGCGCGTCGCCCCGCAGTTGCGCTTCGTCCTTGATAATTCCGTCGATCAGGCGGAACGCATCGCAACTGCTCTTGAGCGCGATGCTTGGCGCAATAGCGGCAATGGGGCGGAGTCGAACGGCTTGGTCGCGGAATCGAATGAGGCGAGCGCCCTCGCATCTGTCGACGGCATTCCTGGCTCGGATGCCTCCTCTTGCGAGTAGGGGGTTAGCGTGAGCGTAACTCCCCAGACGAATTGCTCTTTGCCTGAGCTCGCCTCGCTTCTTCTTGATTGCGATGATTTCGTTATCTGCGGACATGTGAGCCCGGATGGCGATTGTCTCGGGTCGCAACTTGCCCTTATGTGCGCCCTTCGTCGTGCGGGCAAGTGTGCGCAGGTGGTTCTGGTGAAGGATGAGCCTGTCGAGCAGAATCTTCGCCTTGCGCTCCCTATGGCGGATGAGCTCATGTTCGCTGGCGAGTTCGATGGCTGCTGCAAGACGTTTATCGGCGTCGACGTGCCTACCCGTGAGCGTATCGGTGAGCATGCTTGCTGCTTGCTTGATGCAGCTATGGACTCGTTCACGATCGACCATCATGCCGTTGATGAGACGATGTGCGAGCATGTATACGTTGATCCTGATTCAGCATCGGCGTCCTTGCTCATATGGGAGCTAGCCTCCTATCTGGGCGTTTCGCGCGAGGGGGATTTGGCCACTTGCTGCTACACGGGGCTTGTGACCGATACTGGCCGTTTCCAGTATCAAAACACCGATCGTCGCGCGTTCTCGCTTGCGGCTGAGATGATTGAGGCCGGTGCCGATCCTTCTGCTGTTTCCCGTGCGATATTCCAGAACAGAACCGAGGCATCGGTTAGGCTTGAGGGAATCGCACTGTCTCATATGGATTTCGACGAGAGCCTCGGAGTGGCCATCACCCATCTATCCAAAGCGGACTTTCAGGCCGCTAACGCCGTCAAGTCCGATGCCGAGCCGCTGATCGACGTGCTCCGCTCCATTGCTGGAGTTCGCGTTGCGTGCATTTTGCGCGAGCAGGAAGATTGCGTACGAGGCAGCCTGCGAGCAAAGGATGCGACGGATGTTTCCGCTATAGCCAGGAAGTTCGATGGTGGAGGACATACCGCTGCGGCAGGCTTCACGCTGCATTGCTCCCTTGACGAGGCGATCTCCCTTCTTAAGAAGTCGCTCTCAGAGGCGGTGCTCGCGTCGTGAGGCGTGGCGATTCGGGTTTATCGCTCATTGTCGGCATCGATAAACCTTCTGGTATGTCTTCTCATGATGTGGTCAATCGCTGCCGAAGGATATTCGGGGAGAAGCGCGTTGGGCATACGGGGACGCTCGATCCGATGGCAAGCGGCGTTTTGCCTATCTGCATCGGACCTGCAACTCGTTTGGCGGGCTATCTGACCAGCCATGATAAATATTATCGAGCCACCGTTTCATTCGGATCGGCAACCGACACCGATGATGCTGAGGGTAGCGTTGTCCGTCGCGGTGAACCGTCTGACCAGATGCGCGATCTCGAGTTCGCGCAGCGTTTCGTGGCCGGGCTTCTTGGTCCGCACAAGCAGCTTCCTCCCGCATATTCCGCTATCAAGGTGGGCGGCAAGAAAGCGTGCGACGAGGCAAGACAGGGCAATATCATCGAATTGAAGCCGCGGGATATAGAGGTGTTCGCGGCGAGCCTTCTTGAGGTGCGCGGCGACGGCGTCAATGATCCTCTTGAATGGGATATCGACTTTCACGTCTCAAAAGGGACCTATATACGTGCCCTTGCGCGAGATATCGGCAATTCTCTCGGCTGCCCTGCTCATCTGAGCGCTTTAAGACGCTTGCGTGCGGGCGAGGTTTCGTTGCTTGATTGCGTTACGCTTGAGACGTTGGGGGAAGTTGGGTCCCGTGCGTCTCTTGACCCGGTTCGTTTGCTGGGCTACCGCTTCGCCTTCGTCGGTGCTGAGCTTTCCGGCCGTGTTTCGAATGGATCCGCTCTTTCGGTACGGGGTCTTTCTCTGTTCGAGTACGATAGCCGCTCGCGCGTCTTGGACGCTTGCGCTTGCACCTCGGGTGTCATGCCTTCCAGTAGACCTTTCGAGCCGCAGGAGCGCGTGTGCATGATCTCGGATAACACGCTAGTGGCTTTATATGAGTTCGACAGTAATCGCAATGCCCTTAAGCCGTGTTGCGTTTTTCAGACAGGGGTTTCACGTGGCGACTATTCTTAAAGCCGACGCATCGTTCGATAAAGCATTCTTCTCCGGTTCTTCTTGCGCTTTCGGCGTATTCGATGGTGTCCATATGGGGCATCGGTATCTTATCGATTGCGCGAAGAAAACCGCTCACGCAAACGGCGGGAAGTCCATTGCTCTCACGTTCGACATCGATCCCGACGAGATGTTCCACGCCGAGCGTCTTCGTAAGCTGATGTCGAATGAGGAACGTCTTGAAATGCTGGCAGATACCGGTGTTGATGCGGTGGTGGCGCTGCCGTTTACCCGCGATTTCGCGTCGAGCTCTCCGGAGGAGTTCCTGGTGCGAACGTTTGGCGAGGGTGTCCCCGCCTACTTGCATGTCGGCTCGGATTTTCGCTTCGGGGCGAAAGCAGCCGGTACGGTAGGCGAGCTGCGCCATTGGGCTGATGCGCATGGCATGACCGTTGATGCTCACGAGCTGAAGAGCGCCGAGGGGTATCCGATTTCAGCGACGCGCATCAGGCTCTTGCTTGCCGATTCGGACATCGCCGAGGCGAACACGCTTCTCACACGTCCGTATTATGTGACGGGCATCGTTGAAGCGGGCCGTGGGGAGGGTGCAGACATGGGCATTCGCACGGCGAATCTTTTTATACCCGACCAGATGCGTCCTATTGCGGACGGGGTTTATGCGGCATACGCGCACGTTGCGGGCGCGCGATATAAAGCCGCGGTCAACATCGGCGTTGCCGCATCATTCGCGGATCGCTCGAAGGCTAACTGCGAGGTTCATATCCTTGATTTTGCTGGTGATATTTACGGTGCTACGATCAAAGTTGAGTTCATCGAATTTCTGCGCCCCATGCGAACCTTCGATGACATTTCCGAATTGATCGCCACCATTCAGGGCAATATCGACTGGGTGCGAGAAAACCTTTAGGCTTCATATTTCGTGTATTCGGCCTGTTGGCGATGCTTTCCAAGCGGTGGCAACCACGGTTGTCCCTCGCGTATTCGATAGGGATCGACCTGCATACCCTCGTTCGTGCCTCCGTAAGCTTTTGCGGAACATGACTATTTGCCCGGGTCGAAAAGTATGAGTGGCTTCGTTCGGGCAACCGAAAGATAAGCCTTCATTCAGTTACCTTCGGGGAAGAAATCCGTTACCCAATCAAGCATGGTGTCGCCGAATTTGCTCGGTAGTTCGGCTCAATAGATTCGATACCAACTTACGGCCATAACCAAACTGGGCATCCCTTGCGGGGATGCCCAGCTCAAATGCATTGTCTTGCGTTGTTGCGTGCTTACACGATACCTTGAGCCATCATGGCGTCGGCAACCTTCAGGAAGCCGGCAATATTAGCGCCCATGACGTAGTTGCCCTCGTGGCCGAACTCCTTCGCGGTGTCGTCCACGTTGTGGAACATGCTGCGCATAAGCTGCTCAAGCTTGCCATCCACTTCCTCGAACGTCCAGCTCAGGTGCTCAGCGTTCTGGCTCATCTCAAGGCCGGAGACCAAGACGCCGCCGGCATTGGCCGCCTTGCCGGGCATGAACGCCACCCCGTTTTCAAGGAAGTACTCGGTGGCGTCAAGGGTGGTGGGCATGTTCGCGCCCTCGCCGACCGCCTTGCAGCCGTTTGAGACAAGCGCCTTGGCGTCCTCGAGATGAAGTGTGTTCTCGCGAGCGCAGGGCAGCGCGATATCGCAGGGGAGCTGCCAGACACCGCGGCCGTCGCCTTCGTGCCACACGGCCCCTGGACGCTCATCGAGATACATTGCCAGGCTGACACCCTTGTCGTTTCCGGAGCGCTTCTTGTTGTACACGTGCTCAAGGATCTCATAATCGATGCCCTCGGCATCTTCGATCCAACCTTTGGTGTCCGAGCAGGCGATCGTTTTGCCGCCAAGTTGGGCAACCTTTTGGATAGCGTAGATGGCTACGTTGCCGGAACCGTGCACGACCACGTTTTTACCCTCGAAGCTGTCGCCCTGCGATTTCAGATACTCATCAACGAAGTAAACCAGTCCATAGCCGGTTGCCTCCGTACGGGCGAGAGAGCCGCCGAAGGTGAGGCCCTTGCCGGTCAGAACGCCGGTCCATTCGTCGCGGATGCGCTTGTACTGACCGAACATG
>CAVHXL010000060.1:0-10665 GCA_963639885.1 bacterium
TCAACACCGACGGCGGTCCGCGCCGCAACGCCAAGGGGCAGATCCTCGACCCCAATGGCGATGCCATCCCCGGTTTTTATGCCGCCGGTGAATTCGGCAGCGTATGGGGCTATCTCTATCAGGGCAACGGCAACGTCGGCGAGGCGCTTGCGTTCGGCCGCATTTCCGCGCGAAATTGCATCGCCCAATAGGGGCTTGATACCTGCCGCTTAGATCTTGCAGGCGGGAATATGATGGGAAAACGTGCCTCCGAAGGTGTCTCTTCGGGGGCACGTTTGCTTTTTGGCGCGATATTTTCCCTGGTCAAAAGCTTGTGATAGCAAGACTACGGTTCCTTGCGCTTTCGCGTTAACAAAACGTAACCTTTAATTTCGCAAATAACTTGACACTCTCAGACTCAGATTTTATAGTACCAACTGTTGGAAAAAGGCTAAGCCCCTTTAGGGTCCGGCCGCCAGCACACGACTTCGGTTACATAACTCCAAGTGAGAGGAAGCAATACAATGGGTAAGATTCTGGGCATCGACCTCGGTACCACCAACTCCGCCATGGCGGTCATGGAAGGCTCCGAGCCGGAGATCCTCGTCAACGCTGAAGGCGACCGCACCACGCCTTCCGTCGAGGGCTTCCGCAAGGACGGCGAGCGCGTGGTCGGCAAGGCCGCGAAGAACCAGGCCGTCACCAACCCGGAGAACACCGTTTCGTCCGTCAAGCGCTTCATCGGCCGTTCGTTCTCCGAGTCCTCCGACGAACAGAGCAAGGTCAGCTACAAGGTGAAGGCCGGCAAGGACGGCCGCACCGTCGTGGACATCGAGGGCAAGGACTACACGCCCGAGGAAATTTCCGCCATGGTTCTGCAGAAGCTGAAGAACGACGCTGAGAAGCAGGTCGGCTCGCCCATCACGCAGGCCGTCATCACCGTCCCGGCGTACTTCAACGACGCGCAGCGCCAGGCCACCAAGGACGCCGGCAAGATCGCCGGCCTCGAGGTCCTGCGCATCATCAACGAGCCGACGGCCGCCGCGCTGGCCTATGGCCTGGACAAGACCAACAAGGATCAGAAGATCCTCGTGTTCGACCTCGGCGGCGGCACCTTCGACGTCTCCATCCTCGAGCTCGGCGACGGCGTCTTCGAGGTTGCGGCCACCGCAGGCGACAACCACCTCGGCGGCGACGACTGGGATCACCGCGTAATCGACTGGCTGGCCGACAAGTTCGCCAAGGACAACGGCGGCATCGACCTGCGCAAGGACAAGATGGCGCTGCAGCGTCTGAAGGAAGCGGCTGAAAAGGCGAAGATGGAGCTGTCGAGCACCACGCAGGCCAACATCAACCTGCCCTTCATCACCGCCGACGCCACCGGCCCGAAGCACCTGGACTACACGCTGACCCGCGCGGAGTTCGAGTCCATTACCAAGGATCTGCTCGACCGTTGCCGCAAGCCCGTTGAGCAGGCACTGCGCGACGCCGGCCTGTCCCAGGGCGAAATCGACGAGGTCATCCTCGTCGGCGGCTCCACGCGTATGCCCGCCGTGCAGGAACTGGTCAAGCGCATGACCGGCAAGCAGCCCAACATGTCTGTGAACCCCGACGAGGTCGTTGCCATGGGCGCGGCTGTCCAGGGCGGCGTGCTTTCCGGCGACGTCGAGGGCATCCTGCTGCTCGACGTGACGCCCCTGTCCCTCGGCGTCGAGACCATGGGCGGCGTCATGACCAAGATGATCGACCGCAACACCACCATCCCGACCCGCAAGACCGAGGTGTACTCCACGGCGGCCGACAATCAGACGTCCGTCGAGATCCACGTGCTGCAGGGCGAGCGCCAGATGGCTCAGGACAACAAGACGCTCGGCAAGTTCCAGCTGACCGGCATTCCGGCCGCCCGCCGCGGCGTGCCGCAGATCGAGGTCACCTTCGACATCGACGCCAACGGCATCGTGAACGTGTCCGCCAAGGACCTGGGCACCGGCAAGCAGCAGCAGATCACCATCAGCGGCTCCACCGCGCTGAACGACGACGAAGTCGATCGCATGGTCAAGGACGCCGAGGCCCATGCCGAGGAAGACAAGAAGCGCAAGGAAGAGGTCGAGACCCGCAACAACTGCGACGCCCTGGTCAACGCCACCGAGCAGACGCTCAACGAGCTTGGCGACAAGGTTCCTGCCGATTCCAAGTCCGCAGCCGAGGAGGCCATCAACGAGGCGAAGACCGCGCTGTCCGGCACGGATATCGAGGCAATCAAGGCGGCGACCGAGAAGCTGCAGCAGGCAGGTTACAAGCTGGCTGAGATTGCTTACAGCCAGAACGCTGGCCAGCCTGGCGCCGATGGCGCTGCGACCGCGGCTCAGTCCGACGACGGTCCGATCGAAGCCGACTACGAGGTTGTCGACGACACCAAGGAAGGGAAGTAGTCATCATGGCTGAGCAGAGCACGCCCGAGGCCGAGCGCGCGACGCAGGCCGACGTCGATGCGGCAGCTGCGGTCGAGGAGTCCGCGGCTGAGGTGATCGACGATGCCGAGCATCCTGCATCCGAAGCGGATGGCTCTCCCGAAGGCGCTTCCGACGAGGATGCCCCCGAGCTGACGAGCGATGAGCTTGTGGCGAAGGCGCAGGCCGAGGCGAAGGAGTGGCAAGACAAGTACCTCCGTTTGCATGCCGAATGGGACACTTATCGCCGCCGCACGGCCGAACAACGCGAGGCGGAGCGCATTCGTGCAGGTGAGAAACTTGTCGAAAGCTTATTGCCGGTCATCGACGACTTCGAGCGCACGATCGACTACGCGGAGAACAACGGCGAGGCCGGTTTGATGGACGGCGTGAAAGCCGTGCGATCGAAGTTCGTCGGGGTTCTTACCGCCGGTGGCGTCGAGGTGATCGACCCGGTTGGAGAGGCGTTCGATGCGCTGGAATGCCAGGCGGTTGCCACGGTTGACGACGCGAGCGTTCCCGACGAGACGGTCAGCCAGGTGTACCAAAAGGGCTACAAGATGGGCACCAAGGTGCTCAGGGCCGCAATGGTCACGGTCACCACGGGGGGGCCGAAGCGACCCAAGCCCGAGGCTGAAGAAGAATAAACGGTGCGAGGGCGGGCGGCATGCTCGCCCTCGTCATTAGAGGAAAGGTGGTGGATACGCATGCCGGCTACTCCGGATTACTACAAGACGCTGGGCGTTCCGCGCACGGCGTCCACCGAGGAAATAAAGAAGGCGTTCAGGAAGCTCGCGCGCCAGAATCATCCCGATGCCGGTGGTGATGAAGAGAAATTCAAGGAGATCAACGAGGCGTACGAGGTTCTTTCCGACGAGAAGAAGCGTAAGCTGTATGACCAGTACGGCACCGCGAACGAGAACCAGATTCCCCACGGATGGGGTGGAGGCAACCCGTTTGCCGGTGGCGGTGGGTTCGGCAGCTGGGCCGATATCCTGGAAAGCATTCGCAATGGCGAGGGTGCGTTCGGTTCCGATTGGAATTTCAACGGCGGTGGGTTCGGCGGCCGCCAGAACCGACCGCGGCGCGGACAGGATATGAACGTAACGCTTGAAATCACGTTTGACGAGGCGTTCCATGGAACCGAGAAGCGTGTGACGGTGCGCATTCCCGGGCGCAGCGACTCCGAGACGCTGTCGGTGAAAATCCCGGCTGGCGCCGTTGATGGCGGGCGTGTGCGCTTTCGTGGCAAAGGGGCCCCTGGTGAGGCGGGTGGCGATGCAGGTGATCTGCTGGTCACCACGCGTATCAAGTCGCACGAGTATTTCAAGCGAGATGGTGCCGACGTGCTCATCGATGTTCCCGTCAACATCGCCGAAGCGGCGCTGGGGGCAAGCGTTGTCGTTCCCGCCCCCGACGGAACGAAGGTGCGCGTGAAGATCCCTGCCGGCACGCAGGATGAAACGGTACTTTCCGTGCGCGGCAAAGGGGCGCCTCGTGTGAAGGGCACCGGCGAAGGCGATTTGAAGATCGTCGTGAAGGTGCAGGTCCCGAAGCAGATGAATGATGCGCAGAAGCAGGCGATGGAAGCGTTTCTGCAAGCTTCACCCGATGATGTGAGGAGCTGGTCGTAATGGCGGAATGGAATGACCGCAACCGTCCTCTGTACATGATAGGGGTCGCGGCGGAGTTGGCCGGTGTCCATCCTCAAACGCTTCGCGCGTATGAGCAGAAAGGATTGGTGACCCCGCAGCGGACCAGCGGAAACACCCGCATGTATTCGCAGGCGGACATTGAACGCTTGAACCTGATCAACGAGTTGACGGGCGAGGGCATCAATTTGGCGGGAGTCATTCGCATCCTCGACCTGCAGGGACGTCTCGACGAGCGCGATCAAGAGCTCGACGATCTGCATAAGCGCGTTCGCAGGCTCGCCGATCGCGTGCATGAGCTGGAAACCCGCGAGAGCGTCAACTCGCTCGTGCAATCGCCCACGGCCATCGTCGTTCGGCGTCAGCCCCCGTTTCTTTAATTGAACGCAAAGAGGTAAAAGCGTATTCCGAACGCAATTAACCCCGATCGAAGGAGGTTCGAACATGAGACTAGACAAACTTGCAGTCACCGCTCAGGAGGCCTTCCAGGCATCCATGGGAGTTGCCGGTGACGCGCAATCGAGCACTATACAGCCTATCCATTTGCTGAAGGCGATGCTCGATGCATCCGAAAACAACCTATCTGCAATTATCAAGCGCATCGGAGCCGATCCTGCGCAACTCTCTCGAAACGTCGATGACGCAATCGCCAAGATGCCCAAGGCTTCCGGGTCGGGCATGCCCATGGCGATGCCGAGCTCCGATTTGATGAAGGTCATCGACAACGCGGTGAAGGCGGCCGAGCGCATGGGTGACAGCTATGCAACGACCGAGCATCTGCTCATCGCTTTGGCCGAGGACAAATCCGATGCCGGGCGGATTCTCAATGGCGTGGGTATCACGGGTAAAACGGTTGAGGAGGCATACGGTTCCCTCCGCGGGGATACGCGTGTGACCGATCAGCAGAGCAAGCCCGAGCTCGACGCCCTCAATCAGTATGGCCAGAACCTGACGCAGAAGGCGCGCGAGGGAAAGCTTGATCCGGTCATCGGGCGCTCTGAGGAAATTCGCCGCACCATTCAGGTGCTCAGCCGCCGCACGAAGAACAACCCCGTCCTCATCGGCGAGCCCGGTGTTGGCAAGACCGCTATCGTTGAGGGCCTGGCGCAGCGTATCGTTGCCGGAGATGTTCCTTCCGGACTGAAAGATCACGATGTTATCGCGCTTGACCTGGGTGCAATGGTTGCGGGCGCGAAATACCGCGGCGAGTTCGAGGATCGTCTGAAAGCCGTTCTTCGCGAAGTCAAGGAAAGCAACGGGCAGATCATCCTGTTCATCGACGAGCTGCATACTATCGTGGGCGCGGGCTCCACGGGCGATAGCTCCATGGATGCGGGCAACATGCTCAAGCCGGCGCTTGCGCGAGGTGAGCTGCATGCGATCGGCGCTACTACGCTCGATGAGTACCGCAAGTACATCGAGAAGGATGCAGCGCTCGAGCGCCGTTTCCAAACGGTGCTGGTCAGCGAGCCGACCGTTGAGGACACCATTGCGATTTTGCGCGGCTTGAAGGAAAAGTACGAGATCCATCACGGCGTTCGCATCACCGATGCGGCAATCGTGTCATGCGCCGAGCTGTCGAACCGCTACATCTCCGATCGTTTCTTGCCGGACAAGGCCATCGACCTCATGGATGAAGCCGCAAGCCGTCTTCGCATAGAGATAGACAGCATGCCCGAGGAAGTCGACATGGCCGAGCGCAAGCTCACGCAGATGCAGATCGAAGAGCAGGCCCTGATGAAGGAGTCCGACGAGGTCAGCAAGGAACGCTTGGAGAACTTGCGTCGCGAGATCGCCGAGGCGCGCGATGGGCTTGCCAAGCGCAAGGCCGAATGGCAGAACGAAAAAGACGTCATCGAGAACGTGCAAGCGCTCAAAGCTGATTTGGAAGCGGCTCAAAATGACGAGGAGCGCGCCACGCGCGAAGGCGACCTGGTGAAGGCCTCCGAGATTCGCTATGGCCGCATACCGGAGCTGCAGCAGAAACTTGAGCAGGCAGAACGCGATCTGAATGCCAAACAGGAAGACGGCGCGATCCTTAAGGAAGAGGTTTCCCAAGAGGAAATCGCCGAAGTCGTGTCCGCATGGACGGGCATCCCGGTATCGAAGATGATGCAGGGCGAGATGGAGAAGCTCGTCGATCTGGAAGCCAAGCTGCATGAACGCGTGATCGGGCAGGATGAGGCCGTGTCCGCCGTTGCCGGGGCAATCCGCCGCAATCGTGCCGGCTTGTCGGATCCAAACAAGCCCATAGGCAGCTTCTTATTCCTCGGCCCGACCGGCGTCGGAAAAACCGAGCTTGCGAAGGCGCTTGCCGAATACCTTTTCGACAGCGAGAAGGCCATGGTGCGCATCGACATGTCTGAGTACATGGAGAAGTTCAGCGTGCAGCGCCTGATCGGAGCGCCTCCGGGATACGTTGGGTACGACGAGGGAGGCCAGCTCACCGAGGCGGTGCGCCGTCGTCCATACAGCGTCATTCTGCTCGACGAGGTTGAAAAAGCGCATCCCGACGTCTTCAACATCCTGTTGCAGGTGCTCGATGACGGGCGTCTGACCGACGGGCAGGGCCGTTTGGTGTCGTTCAAGAATTCGATCATCATCATGACCAGCAACATCGGTTCCCAGGCCATCCGCGAATACGAAAGCGCGAACGCCAACAAGGAGACCATGGGCGACGTCATGGAGAATGTGATGAAGGGCGATGTCCAGTCGGCGGCGAAGAGCCTGGCTGATTTGTCGAACGCCATCAACGACGCGCTGCGCAACACGTTCCGCCCGGAATTCCTGAACCGCATAGACGACGTCATCACGTTCCATGCTCTCTCCATTTCGGACATGGAACCCATCGTCGATCTGCAGCTTAATGATGTCCGCAGCCGTTTGGCCGATCGCCGCGTGACGCTCGATGTGACGCCCGCAGCCATGGAGCGCCTGTCCATCGACGGATTCGATCCGGTCTACGGAGCGCGTCCTTGCAAGCGCTTGGTGCAGCGCGAGATCGTCGACCGCATCGCGCAGAAGGTTGTCGAAGGCGGATTGCCTGATCGCAGTCATATCCTCGTTGACATCGATGAGGACGCCGACGATTACGTCTGCAAGATCGAGCCGCCGCTTGAGCTGGATGGCTTGCTAGGCGATTAGGAAGGCGGTTGCAAAAGACCAGCTATGTCCTGATTGGCCGCTAGCCGATCGTCGTTGCTGGGGCTTTGCGATTTACGTCGAAGACGAACTATCTGAACGGGGGGCCGTCCGATATGACGGCCCCCCGTTTACTTGATGGCGCGCAAAATTTTGCTGGATTCGTTAGGCCGGGGACGACGCGCTAAACGTGATGGCGGTCGAAATGTGCCGATGCTCTAAACGTGCTGCTTTTCCACCAGATCCATGAGCTCCTGCTTGCTGTGGACGTCAAGCTTCGTGTAGATATGCTTGGTGTGCCCTTTGACCGTGTTTTCGGTGAGATACAGCGTTTCCGCGATGAATGCCTTGGTGCGCCCCTTGCAGAGCAGCTGCATAATTTCCAGTTCGCGAGGCGTGAGTCCTTTTTGCTTGGCTATGCACTCGCAGCGGTCGGCAATCGAGGCGTAATCGCTCGGTTCCTTCGAGGGTTCCCCGGACAGTTCCGCGAAAATCCACTTGGTGTTTTGGTCGCGCAGGTCAAGGCAGAATGTGGAGACCAGCAGCAAGGCGAACATCAAGGCCACAAGGGTTGCCGTGTCCATATAACCCAAAGGAGCAGCGCTTGCCATCGCCGATCCGAGGGCGAATGGCGCTGCATAGCAGGCCCAGCCGCCGCCGAACACGATTGGTGCGCTTATCTGGGCGTGTCGTGCCACGTCGGTTATCGTGAGCCAGGTGAACAGCACGATCAGGTCCCAGGCGCTGCTTTCCATGCAGCGCATAAGCGTGACCTGGGGAATTGCAGCTTGTAAAAGCATGTCGAGAGCAAGAACCAATAGCGTGATTCGCCAGAGCTGCGAAAAGCTGAACGACTTGTTGAGCGCTAGGACCACGACAAGGACCACGACGGAGATGGTGATTTCGACAAGGCGCGATGCCAGGAAGTCGACAGCCGCAACGGAGCTTTGGTTACCCGCGAACCGTCCGATTAAAAAGGCCGTGATGAAGCTGAAAACGGCGACGGCGACGCACATCCGCCACAGGCTTTTCAGGTTATGGGATTCAAATCGAATCGTAGGGGCAACGGCCAAGGGCTTGTCGCCCAGCGATTTCCAGCAAAGGAAAATCGAGGCCGCCGGCAACAACATGGCGATAACGCACTGGATCGTGAGGGGGCAGAAATGCAGCACGGATTTCAATACCGACCCGCCGATATTGCCCAGAAGCAGGCACCCGACGGCGTATCGTAGCTCGATTCCGGTATAAAAAACGCCCCACTGAAGGTATAACCAGCCCAAAATGCAGGCGCACGCAATAGAAGCGATAAGTTGCATCGAGGCAAGAGAGCCGATGTTGAACGACAGATACAGCATTGCGCAGGCAACCGCGCCGAGTCCGGCCACCGTGATGCTTGCCGCGCGGGATGTGAGGAACCGCATGTGTTTCGACGCATAGGCGCCGCCAAGAATCATGGCGACGGAAAGCGTTAGGTAGGCAATCTGCCACGATACTGACGCGCCTAGCTGCTCGCCATGGACGCCGTTGCAGACAAATCCCCAAGCAAGCGGGCAGGCGATTCCGATATGGGAAAAACGATGCATCGCTCGCTGCTTCAGTTCCTCTTTTGATAGCTGCTGCTCGTTGTTCGTCTGGGCGGCAGTGGTCTTTTTCATGGTTATCCCCTTTTATAGCGAGGGAATAGTAACACAGACATAATTGTCAGGATTAAATGAGACGGCGAAAGGCACAATCTTCTCAACTGGGAAAACAACTCCGCAACCCCTTTCGGGGCGGAGGAAAAAAGTGGCGATGGGGAGCAAAACGCCACCATAGGGGGGATGTGCGAGGCCGCAGAAGGCAATAATATCCATCTCGTCAAAACGCATATCCGCGGAAGTCGACAACAGTCGCACAGAGTTGTCCCCTTACAGCTCGAGCATCCCCCTTGTGCTTACGTGCGGCGATCCCCTCCTTGTCCTCCTTAGACTTCCGAAATTTCATCCAGCGGCTCGCCAAACCCCCTCCGGCGAGCCGCCTTTGTTTTCTCTAAAGGGGACGCTGAGATTTGTCGGAGGCATTACTCCGTCGAATGGTTTGCGCGTCGTTGCATAAGGGTTCGGCTCAAGATTCAAGATAAAAGTTCTGAGAGCTTGATGAGCAATTCGCACCGGTTAGATATCCGTAAAAACTGTTCTCGTGCTTGCAGCGCGGTCTAGCCTTGCGCTGCAGGGGCGCTGAGCCGGCAAGTGGAGTTGGTGGCAAGAGTCTCAGGATTGGGCGAAACATCAACGGCCCATTCGAACTCTCCGCAATCGCGGTCCAGCAATCAGCTGTACCTCTGATTGCTGGATTAGCTGCAAAAGGCGAAGAGACGATGGGCATTTGAGATTTGCGGCGTGCTGCGCATGTGTGATCCCGGACGAGCGAGCTGATCCGCTGCAACATAATGAAGAGAGGCGTCATCGAAGGGGAGTGCTGGCGGGGCGAATCGAATCAACCTATATATAAGGTAGACAGAAGGTGATTCATTGAAGATGGAAAATCAAACAGTCTGCTAACAGCATCGGCTGCAACACCGCCGTCCTTTCCGCGATCCGCCCCATTCGGCAATTCTTTATTGCCGCCGCGCCTCCGCAGCCGGCGGGGGGGGCGCGAGATTCGGCTATGCCGGGAGGCGGCGCGCGTCCAGCTAAATCGCTCCATCCGTCAGGGAGGTTGCGCCGCCGCCTGTCCTCGGCGGCGGCCTGGCGATGGGCCGCTCCCGTGCGGGAGTCCCGGCGATCCGGCCATCGGCCTGGCGCGCCTGGCGGCCGCGGGCTCTCCGGCGCGGTACGGTGCGTGCCGGCTGCTCGACCGGTCGCGGTTCCGGGAGACCTGTACATGTTCAGGCTCTCGGTGATTCCGGGCATGCTTACGCCGCAGGCGAGGCCGTCGGCTCTCGGCGCGTGCTCGGCGCCATTCAGATACTTGGCATCGGTCGACTTTGGATCGGTCGTTGCGGCCTTCGTTCGCTTGCGGCACGGGGTCTCGTTTCCGCCCGTGGCGCGCATCCTTCCGTTGCGCCAACCCTTGCCAGTACTTTTCGGCGTGCCTACCGTGCGCGCCGCCGCGGCGAAGCCCATGCGGGGCAGGACGGGCTCGATGCAGTGGGCGCGCTTGGCGACGAGCATATCCTGCTTTCTCCTATAGAAGATTCTGCCGCACCCGCACCGCACCGTGATCCCTGGCCCTTGAAATCGTCGGTGCTGCAACGATCGTTGGAATCCGCGCCTGCGTACCGGATGTCTGGCCGGGCCTCCCAACCCGCCCGGCCGCCCCGTGCCGTCCGGGGCTGCCGGCGCCGATGCCGGCTTCATCGGTCGGGGGAGTGTCGGCGGGAGTCCCGGACGGCTAGCTAGCGTTGGAGGCGCGGTCCCTCCCGGGATCGGCCCGCGCGCCTCGCGTCCCGGCAGCCCGGCCGA
>CAVHXL010000061.1:0-904 GCA_963639885.1 bacterium
GACGGCACGACCGACGACCGTATCGAGGATATTCCCGAGGAATATGCCGAAGCGGCCCGGATCGCGCGCGAGCGTTTGTGCGATTTGGTTGCCGAGGCCGACGACGAGCTGATGATGAAGTACCTCGACGGCGAGGAGCAGCTGACCCAGGACGAGCTCGAGCGCCTGCTTGACAAAGCGATCGCCCAAGAGCTTTTCATCCCCGTCTACGTTGGATCGACCATCGTCGAGCAGGGGATACGTTGCGTGATGAAGGATATCTGCACCTACTTCCCGCATCCGCGCCACCACGGGGCGTTCCAGCTTGCCGACGGTAACGAGACCTTCGTCGACGAGACCGGCCAGCCTGCCGCCTTCGTGTTCAAAACCGTTGCGGATCCATTCGTCGGCCGCTTGAGCTACCTGAAGATAATCAGCGGCGTCTTGACGCCCGGCATCGAGCTTATCAATTCGCGCACGGGCAAGAAAGACCGCCTCGGGCATCTTTACGTGATGATGGGCAAGGAGGCCACTGACGTTAAGAGCGCGAAGGCTGGCGACATCATCGTCGTTCCGAAGCTCGCCGACACGCGCACCGGCGACACGATGTCCGCCGCGGGGAATATGGCGATCAACCCCATCCCGCTGCCCGTGCCGCAATACCCGGTCGCCATCGAGGCGGTAAACAAGAAGGAGGAGGACAAGGTCGGCGCATTCTTGGCACGTGCTGCGGAGAACGACCCGACATTGAGCATCAGGCGCGACGACCTCACGCACCAGACCATCGTCACGGCGATGGGGGACACCGCCGTCGAGACGCTGCTTGCTCGCATGAGGGAGCAGGCCAAGGTCGAGGCGAAGCTCGTCGCCCTTCGCATTCCGTACCGCGAAACCATCACGAAGTCGGCCGAGGCGCAAGGGCGTC
>CAVHXL010000061.1:961-10599 GCA_963639885.1 bacterium
GACCGGCGGCGCGGGGCAGTTCGGCGACTGCTGGCTGCGCATCAGCCCGAACCCGGAGGCCGACTACGAATTCGTTGATGAAATCAAAGGCGGCGCCATTCCCGGCGGCCTGATTCCAGCGGTCGACAAAGGGGTGCAGGAGGCGATGAGGGAGGGCTTCCTGGCCGGTTATCCCATGGTGAACATCAAGTGCGCCGTCTTCGACGGCTCCTACCACTCCGTCGATTCGAACGAGATGGCCTTCAAGACCGCCGCGCGCATCGGTTTCCGCGCCGCCTGCGAGAAGGCGGGGCCGATCGTGCTCGAGCCGATGGCGAACATGGACATCGTCGTCACCGAGGAATACGCGGGCACCATCATGGGAGACATCTCCACGCGCCGAGGCCGCATCGTCGGGACCGACTCGACCGATGCGGGCGAGACCGTCATCATGGTCCGCGTCCCCTATGCCGAGGTCGTCACATACACCAAGGACCTGCGTGCGCTCACGCGCGGATCGGGGTCATACTCGCTAACGCTTGAGGGCTATGATCCCGCGCCAGCCGATGTCACCAAGAAGCTGGTCGAGGAATACCGCACTGCGCGAGCGCAGGGGAACTGAGTCGAAGCCACGTCGCGTGCGATGAATGGCCGGCGTCCTCGAGTTTGCGACAGGGCGCCGGCCTGCGTCATCTGAGCGGGGAAGGGGCCGGGGCGTCTCGCTATCGGACCACCCGCGTGCTCGCCCTTCCATCGCTTAAGTGCAGTATGGGGTGCCAACCTTGCATCCAGATGGCCATCTCCCCTCATTTTGCTTGCAGGAATCCGGCAAAAACCTTGCACTTGATTCCATGTTGCTTGAAGATTCAAAACTAGCGGACATATGTTCGATTTTATCTTGCGCTATCGCCGTTTGCTTGCTAAGCTGGCAAAACCGACCACGACCCACAAAGGAAGGAGGCGGCGATGGCGGTCCCAATGGGGCAAGCCCTGCTTGCGCTTCAAATGCAGTTCGGATATGACTCGTTCAGGCCTGGTCAAGAAGAAGTTATCGAGGCCTTGCTCGCAGGGCGCGACGCGCTGGCCGTCATGCCGACGGGTTTGGGGAAGTCCCTTTGCTACCAGATTCCCGCCATCGTTCAAACGGGCACGGCGTTGGTGATAAGCCCGCTGGTCTCCCTCATGGGCGATCAGGTTAGGGCCTTGCGCGATACGGGGGTTCAGGCAGCTTTCCTCAACTCCACGCTGGCAGCCTTCGAGCAAAGCGAGCTTATGCGCGATGCTCTTGATGGAAGCTACGACCTGATCTACGTTGCCCCTGAGCGCCTGGACGACGCGCGCTTCGTCGAATTCGCCAAGCACCTGCCAATTCCCCTCATCGCCGTCGACGAAGCTCATTGCGTGTCCCAGTGGGGACAGGATTTCAGGCCTTCGTATCTGCGCATAGCCGATTTCGTTAACTCGTTGCCGCATCGCCCTCCCGTCGCTGCGCTTACCGCAACCGCGACCAAACGAGTGCGTGGCGATATCATCCGGCTTCTCGAGATGCGCGATCCCTCTGTATCGGTCACCGGTTTTGACCGGCCCAATCTCCGTTTCTCCGTCGAGCGCCTCGAGCCGTCGAAGAAGCTTGCGCACATCCTGTCTTACGTGCGTGAGCACCAGGACCAATCCGGCGTCATCTATTGCTCAACTCGCAAGAATGTCGAGAAGGTCCATCATGAGCTTGTCGAGGGCGGTGTGAACGCGACGAGGTACCATGCCGGCCTTGACCCACGGGAACGAAAGCTCAACCAGCGTTCATGGATCGACGACGACGCTTCCGTCATCGTCGCGACAAATGCCTTCGGCATGGGAATCGATAAACCGGATGTCCGTTACGTCATCCACTACAACATGCCCGGATCCATAGAGGCCTATTACCAGGAAGCGGGGCGCGCCGGCCGCGACGGCGATGCGGCCGAATGCCTTCTGTACTGGAGCGATGGTGATCTCTCGACCGCGCGTTATTTGCTCGAGCAACCATCATCCGCCCCGCAAGACGGGCTGTCTCTCGAAGAGCAGCGCAAATCGATCGCGGCACGCAGGCGCATGCTCGCCAGCATGGAGGGCTATTGCCTCACCTGCAATTGCCTGCGTCGCTATATCCTCGATTACTTCGACGATGACCCCCTCACATCCTCTGATGGAGAGGCAGGCTTTGCGGGCGCGGCGCCTTGCTTTGCCGGTAAGGCTTCCGAAGGCCGGGCGGATAAGGGATTCACGGGCTCAGATGCGGATGGGGATGCCGTATCGGATTCGGATAGCGGACACGACTTCAGCTGCGGCAACTGCTCGAATTGCGACGGCAACTTCAGCGCCATCGACGTTACCGAGCAAGCGCGGGCGGTCATGCGCTGCGTGCAAGAGCTGCGCGGGCGGTTTGGGAAAGGCGTGGTCGCCGACGTCCTGCGCGGGGCGAATGCCGAACGCCTTTCCCAATTCGGCCTCGATCGGGCGAAATGCTTCGGGACGGTCGATATGCCGCAGAATCAGCTCAAGGAAGTGATCGAGCTTTTGGCGGCTGGCGGCTATCTCGAGATCACGGAGGGCAAATATCCGCTCGTGGGTTTCGGACCGCGTTTCCGGCAGGTGGCCGATGCTGATTTCAGGCTCAAGATGAAGAAGATCGCGCGCAAGGGAAACCTGCGCGGATCATCGACGGCAACGGGCGCAAAGCGCTTAGCGCATGCTTCCGAGGCCGCGTCGGGCGACTATGACGAGTCGCTGTTCGAACGCCTGCGCGCGTTACGCAAGAAGCTTGCCGTCCAAGGAGGGCTGGCCCCTTACATGATCTTCGGAGATGCCGCGCTGCGTGATATGTGCAGACGCATACCGCGAAACGAAGACGAGTTCATGCAGGTACATGGCGTGGGGGACAAGAAGCTTGAAAGCTACGGGGAGGCCTTTCTGGCCGAGATCGCTCTATGGCGAAGCGAGGAGGGATGATGCCGGGCATTATGGAGACCAACAGCTTGCATAACGATCGCGCCTGCGGCATGCAAGCGCTTGCGATAGACTCTCAACCCATGAACGATCCGCTTGAAACATATGCCGACTGGCAGCTTTTCCTTGACCTTGCGGGCTCTTCGTGCAGCCGGCAAGTCGCCGATACGCTCGCGAGGGGCACCTTCGAAGAGGGCGCGGCAGGTCGCGTGTACCGCCTGATATGCGATTACTGCGTCCGCTGTCTCGACGCACTCGACGACGAGCTCGCATCGCGCCTCATGGGACTCGACCCCACCGACGCCGATGGGGTGTTCCTCGCGTGCTCGCGGTATTGCAACGCCTGCGACCACTTGCTGTTCTTCAGCACGGTCAAGGGCATCCCATCCGACTGGAAACGCAACCTTAAGCAGGATATACGTCGAAATATGGCCGCAGCCTTGAGGCATGTCGGCAACACCTGTCCCGCGACAGCTGGCTATGACGCTCGTTACTACCTGCATTGCTTGATCGAAAGGCGCTGTGCATAGCCCATGAACTATACCGAGACGAAAAAGGCCCTGCGCGACTACATCGTCGCCGAAATACCGCTTATCACGCTCGTCACCGCCGAGCGCGATCGCCCCATGCGCATGCTCTCCGAGATCGCCGACGAGCAAGGCCCTGACATCTACCTTTACACCGAAGCGCATCAGGTAACCCATGCCGGCAGCGATGCGCGGATGCCCGTCGATGTGCGCTCCGACCCTATCCCGTACCTCAACAACCTGTTCAAGAAGTCGCACGGCTGCGTATTCGTGCTCGCCGACACGCATCGGCTCGACTCCGACGGCGCCTATGCCCGCGAGGTTCTCTCGGCGGTGTTTCTCGCAAAGGAGACGGGCAACACCGTCATCACCATTACGGCCGAGCCCGTCTGGCAGCGCCTATCGCGCTTCGGGCTTTGCCTGCATCTTGACCTGCCCGATCACGCTGAGCGCCGTCAGATCGTCGATGCCTTCCAGGCGCGAAACGCCTCGAAGGTGGACTGGTCGGCTGGCGATCGGGAGCGGATGGCCACCCTGGCCCGCGGTCTTACCGAGGCTCAGATCGCGAACCTGCTGCATGCTTCCCTTGTGTCGCGCGGACATCTCGCGTCCGAGGACGTCTACGGTGTGGCGTCTCAAAAAGAGCTTCTGTTCGCCTCGGTTGCCAACGTTGATCCGGTTGCCTGCAGTCCCGGTCTCGAGGTAGCTGGCCTTTCCGGTTTGAAGAGATGGCTCGACCGCAAGCGTGAGGTGTTCTTCGCGCCGGGTGACGTCCTCGCCCGTTACGGGCTTTCAACCCCGAAGGGCGTCCTGCTCGTGGGCGTGCCCGGTTGCGGCAAATCCTTTTCTGCGAAAATGATCGCATCGCGTTGGGAATTACCCTTGCTTCGCTTCGATATGGGGTCGGTATATGCTAAATATGTGGGCGAAACCGAACGGCGCATGCAAGAGGCGCTCGATTACATCGGCAACGTCGCGCCTTGCGTGCTGTGGATCGACGAGATAGAGAAAGCCCTCGCTTCCGCGTCCGATGAATCGGATGTCGGAAAGCGCGTCTTAGGCCAGTTCCTCTTCTGGCTGCAGGAATCCAAGGCGAAGGTTTTCATGGTGGCCACGGCCAACGATGTCACGAAACTGCCGCCTGAGCTCTTCCGCAAAGGGCGCTTTTCCGAGGTGTTCTTCGTCGACTTGCCAAACCGGATCGAGCGGGCGGAGGCGCTGCGCGCATATAGCGCGAAAGCCCTACATGCCGAATATGCGGAATCGGATATCGAGGTGCTCGTGGACGCCACGGAGGGTTTTTCCTATTCGGATATCGAGCAGGCGATTCTAGACTTCGCCGAACAGGTCGCTTTCGGACATGCGCCCACGCCGAGCGCGGCAACCTTAGCAGAGCATTTTGCCTCAATGGTGCCTATATCGGAGGCCAACGACGACGTTGCCGATATCAGGGCTTGGGGGGCAAAGCACGCGATATCGGCCTCATAGGGCGCGTTTGAAAATACGGTGCCAAAGGGCTGCCCTCCGATACCGGAGAGCTGCCCGTACACGCCTTGGTGCTCCGCGCAAACATCCCGGAGCTGCTACAATGTTCGCTTGCGTGAATACGAAAGGGTTTATAAGCATGATCTTGCAGGTTGAGCATATCGCGAAGTCGTTCGGTGGTCGAACGCTGTTCTCCGACGTCACGTTTCGTCTGGAGGAATACGATCGGCTTGCGCTCGTCGGGCCGAACGGCGCTGGCAAAACCACGATGCTCAACATCATTAGCGGTCGAGAAGATCCTGATGAAGGTCGTATCCTGTTCGCGAAGGGTGCGCGTGTCGGCTACCTCGAGCAGGAGGCTATCGAGATGCCCGAGCGACCCATCTTCGAGGAGGTTATGTCCTCTCAGGTGGAAATCCTCGAGGCCGAGCGCCGCCTTCACGAGTTGGAGAACTCCCTAGGCGACAACCCTACTGAGCGTCAGCTGGCCCAAGCCGGTCGGGCACGCGACGCCTACGAAACCCTTGGCGGCTACACCATCGAATCGAAGGTGCGCAGCGTCTTGTTCGGCCTGGGGTTCAAAGAGGGGGATCTAGCGCTTGCCACCACCGATTTCTCGGGCGGCTGGCAAATGCGTATCGCCCTCGCCAAGCTGCTCGTGCGCAATCCCGAGGTTCTTATGCTCGACGAGCCGACCAACCATCTTGATCTGGAAAGCGTCAAATGGCTTGAGGGGTTCCTGCGCTCCTACGAAGGAACCGTTATC
Organism: bacterium; assembly: GCA_963639885.1. Taxonomy (GTDB): domain Bacteria; phylum Actinomycetota; class Coriobacteriia; order Coriobacteriales; family Eggerthellaceae; genus Senegalimassilia. Next base: position 6,704 of record CAVHXL010000061.1, read on the forward strand.
GTGGTCAGCCACGACCGCGAGTTCATGGACAACATGGTCGACCGCGTTGCAGAGGTCGCGCATGGCCAGGTCAATCTGTACAAAGGCAATTACTCGGCTTATTTGAAGGCCCGCGAGGAGCGCATCGAGCGCATGCGTCAGCAGCGCACCAAGCAAATCGAGGAGATGAAGCACCTTGAGGAGTTCGTCGAGCGGTTTCGCTACAAGGCCACCAAGGCTCGCCAAGCGCAGGAGCGCGCGGCCAGGCTTGAGCGCCTCAAGGAAGAGCTCATCGAGATCCCCGAGGAAAAGAAGCCCATCCACTTCAACTTCAAGCAGCCCCCGCGCACCGGAGACGAGGTCGTGCGATGCCGCGGAATCGTGAAGCACTACGGCGACAAGCATATCTACGACAACTTCGACTTCACGATGTACCGGGGCGACAAGGTTGCGCTCGTCGGCCCGAACGGTGCCGGCAAATCGACGCTCATGAAGATGATTGCCGGGGTGAGCAAGCCGGATGCGGGCTCAATCGGCTATGGCGTGCATGTAAGCTTGACCTATTACGCTCAGCACCAGCTTGAGGAGCTGCATCCCGGCAACACCGTGTTCGAAGAGCTCGATCACACGGCTCCCGGTTGGACCATCAGCCAGGTAAGAAGCTTGCTCGGGGCATTTTTGTTCGAAGGGGATGCGGTCGACAAGAAGATCAGCGTGCTGTCCGGTGGCGAGAAGAGCCGGCTTGCGTTGGCGAAGATGCTCGTCGCGCCGAAGCCCCTGCTATGCCTCGACGAGCCGACGAACCATTTGGATATCGCGAGCGCGGACGTGCTTGAGCAGGCGCTCAACGCTTTTGAAGGCACCATCCTTTTGATCACTCACGACCGACACCTGATCCGCAGCGTGGCCAATCGTATCGTGGAGGTGAAGCCCGGACAGGTCACCGTTTACGACGGCGATTACGATTACTACCTGTTCAAGAGCGGCCAGCTTGACTCGCCGGCCCCCGATGAGGCCTCTATCGTGGACGAGATGCTTGCCGATGACGCCTCCGACCAACCTGACAGGCGGACTCGCGGAGGCTCCTCGAATGCGGCCAGCGCGAAAAGCAAGGTTTCCGCGTCCTCGGCGAAAACCGGCAACGGTAAGGGCGACTCCCTTGCCGGCGCATCGAAACCCACGTCAGGGCTCACGGCTAAACGCGGAAGCGCGCCGAAAACCAAGGAGCAGAAGCGCCGCGAAGCCGAGGCCCGCAATCGCGCCTATGCCGCCCTGAAAAACCATCGCCGCCGCATTGCCGAGCTCGATAAGCAGATGGAGCGGGATAACGAGCGCATGGAAGAGCTTCTCAAGCTCATGGCCGACCCCGATTTCTACATCAACGAATCCGAGAGCACGGATGCGATCGCGGAGCATTCGAAGATCAAAGCGCGCCTCGCGGCGGCTGAGGAGGAGTGGTTCGTGCTCAACGAGGAGCTCGAAGCGGAGCTCGCGCGCCAGCAGGAGGCCTCTCGATGAGCGAGGTTGCGGATACGGCTATGACTGACAACGTGGCTACGACTGACGGCGCGGTTGCGACTACGTTCGCCTCCGATGCGGCACGAACGGCGGCGCCTGATCTTGCGGACGCCGCCGTCCCCTTGGATTCCACCGCACCTACCGGCGCCTGCGTCCCCGCGGGCCTCACTGCCCCCGCGGGCGACGCCGATCGCTCATCCGATGAAACGGCGGTCCCCGCGCTCAACATCGTTCTCATCGAGCCCGAGATCCCGCAGAATACCGGCAACGTTGCACGCACCTGCGCCTGTACGGGCGCACGGCTTCACCTTGTCGAGCCGATGGGATTCGCGCTCACGCAACGAAACCTCGCTCGGGCCGGCTGCGACTATTGGGACGAGGTGGATATCGTCCGATGGGCATGCGCCGAGGAATTCTTCGAGGCGCATGGATCGGAAGAGCTGCACTTGTTCACCGGCCACGCCGCGCGCAACTATGCCGATGCGGCATATGGGCGGGGATGCTATCTTCTGTTCGGCCGCGAAAGCCGCGGGCTTGACGAGCGCTGGATGTCCCAGTACGCCGATGCATGCGTTCGCATCCCCATGCGCGAGGGGCTACGCAGCCTGAACTTGTCCAACTCGGCCGCTATCGCCGCCTTCGAAGCATTCCGGCAACTTGGCTGGCCTCATTTACGTTAAGCCGCATTCGTGCCTTTTAAGAATAGACAGCTTAAGTATCAGCAACGCTGTTTTCAAGCAGGGAACAGGGGGTTTGCGGTGGCGGAAGAGCCGGACGAAGCATTGACGGCATCCGACGAAGCGGCGCTCGCGACCCTGCCCAAATGCCCAACCCCCGCATTATCGGCACGGACGACCTCGCCCGCGCGCCGCAGGCGATGATAGGGACGTGCGGGACTGATAGGACGGATGTCCGAGGGATAAAGGGGCACACCTTACAGCTTCACGCTTGCGGGCGTGATCACATCGTAGCGCACCGCTTTGCCAGCAATCGAGTAACTGGGCTTTATTCCCGCGAGCAGCGGGCCTTTGACCGGGCGCTTCACGACAACCTTGGCGGGGTGCGCCGAAACGGCCGCTCGTAAAAGCTCCTCCTCCGCCTCGCAGGGCGCCTCAAGGTGATGAAGCAGCTGGAACTTCTTCTTCACCGAAGCGCTTTTCGTGCGCGCGGGAAACATCGGGTCGAGATACACGACGGCCGGAGCGCTTGCGCAATCCGCGCATCCTGTGCAGGGCGCACCGGGCATGCCGTCTTCGCCATCTGGGCATGCGCTGCCGCCAGCGCCGCCCTCACCGCGCGCACCGCCCTCATGGGCGGCAGCGATATCCTGCAGGGCCTTAACGCTGTCACCGCATGTCAAATGCATGTTCTCAACGATGTGCGCCAGCCTTTCGTCCAGTGCCGCGCGACGAAGGCCGTCCTCGAGCAGCGCCGCTATGACCTCGTCGCGCTCGAACAGCTGCACGTGGAAACCGGCCGCCGCCAAAAGCAGCGCGTCCTCGCCAAGCCCTGCCGTGGCATCAAGGGCCCATGGATCGTTGACGCCCTTCACCTTCGCCGCGCGAGCCAATAGCTCACGGCCTATCTTCCCAGGAGCGATACGCGGCAGCATGCGTGCGAAATCGCAGGTGATCATCATGCCGTCGCCGACAAGCGCCAACCCTTGCTCGGTTTCCTGCAGCGTCGCCGTGCCCGCTGCGCGCTCGAGGCGCTCCCGCGATTCGCGAGCCTTTCCCGCTTGCGCCATTTTGCTACCCGAGCTGCTCTAGCATGCGCAGCACCAAGCCAGCCGACTGTCGAGCCGCCTGGGCCTCGAACAGCGGATAATCCATGGATGAGGAACCATCCGCCTTATCCGAGATGGCGCGAACGATGGCGCAAGGGATGCCTGACAGGTAGCACGCCTGCGCAATGGCCGCTCCCTCCATCTCGCAGCATTTCGCATCGAAGGTATCAACGATACGACGCTTCTCGGCCTCTTCGCGAATGAAGCGGTCGCCGGACGCGACGCGCCCGGTGTGCGTGCGGATGCCGATCTGCTTGGCCGCGCTTAAAACCTCTTTTGAAAGCGCGGGGCTCGTCGGGAAGGCGAGCGTGTCGACATCGGGCGTTTGACCGGGTGCGTAGCCAAGGTTCGCCACATCCATGATATGGTTTACCGCATCGGATGCGACCACTATGTCCCCGATGTTGATCGATGCGTCCAACGAGCCGGCGATGCCCGTGTTCAGCACGGCGTCCACATTGAAGACATCCACCATGACGCGCGTGCAAACGGCGGCGTTCACCATGCCGACGCCGCATTTCGCGAGAACCACCGTCGTGCGCCCGATAACGCCGATGCAAAATTCCATCCCCGCGACGCGGCGCACGTGCGGCTGCATGAGGCGGGACATCTC
>CAVHXL010000062.1:0-4592 GCA_963639885.1 bacterium
CGAGGGCCGCAAGCTCCTCGGGCGTGTTCGCGTTGATGAAGCACCCGCCCATCGGTTCAGCCTCAAGTACCTTTTCCTGCGGGAATTCGCGCACGTTGACGTTCTCGAAGAACACCTGGGCGCGCTTCTCGCCCTTCTCGATCGCCTCGCGCACAGCCGGCAGGCACCCCATGCGCCGGTAGACCGCATGGAACGGCTCGAAGCCGTGCTTGTTGACGGGCACCACCACGTCGGCGCCCGATTTCGTCATTTCCAGAGCCTCGGCCACCACGAGCGATGGGCTGGCAAAAACCATGTCGCAGGCAACAGCCGCGACATAGGGGTTGCGCGCCGCCTGCAGCGCGGTGTACAGACCGGGCAGCGCGCCGCGTTCGTTGAAGGTGTCGCACACCAACTGGATGCGCAGCTCGGGAAACTCGCGATGCAGAAAAGCGAGGTTTTCCGGCTCGTTGGTGGTGATAATCAGCTCGTCGGCGACAGGGGAAAGCCGCTCGACGAGGCGGCAGATCAGCGGGCGGCCCCGAAACGGAACAGTCGCCTTGCTGCGGCCCATGCGCTTGCTCTCGCCGCCGGCTTGGATGACCACCGACACGCGCGGGCGCACGTACTGCGTCTCGATGAAATTCGCCACGCCCGCCACGTCATTGATGCCGAACGCCGGGATCCCGTACGTCGCGGCGCCTTCGCGCGCCTCGGGGATGTCGGTGACGATGGCGACGGTGGTCTCCGTCGGCAGCTTATTGGAGATGTCGGTGTGGTCGGGGTGCTGTGTGGCGAAGTGATCGCCCGTGGCGGATGCATGCCGCACGGGAACGCTGCACCCCTCGGCCGGCGGAATATCCGCGCGTCCGAACTGGGTGAAGTCGGTGCCGAGCGGCCAGCCCTTGCTCGCGCCCTCGGCGAACACGGCCGCGGTGCGCGCGTCGGCGGCGTTGCCGGAACGCATGATCTCTATCGTGGGCAGGCCGCTTTTGCGGTACCCCTCCACCACCACGATATCATGCCCGGGCATGCTCGCAACGATGTCGTCGCACTCCATCTCCCCGGACGTGGTCTTGATGCGCGCCATCTGCCCCGGACAGGCTATGACCGTCTCGGTCGCGCCTGCGTGACGATGCCGATAGGAATCCTTGCCGGGCTGGTCGATCTCGAAACCGACATGGCTGTGGTGCTTCACGCTGCCTACGTCGAACCCCCGGTCGGTCAACTCCGCGATGAGCTTTTCTATGAGCGTCGTTTTGCCTGAATTATGACGACCGACGACGGAAATCGCCGGCGAGGGAATTTCAATCATACGTGCCGTCCTTTCGCGAGGGAAAGTATAGCATGCGCACGCAAACGCAGCCGAAGCCGATAACGGTACGATATGCGCGATATGCAGCAGGAGAATGCGGGAGGAACCCGCGTTCGAATGGCAAGAGGAAAGGGACCCCGCCCCCTCCAAAAAAACGGAATCCCTCTCTTTTGCCGAAGCCGAAAAGGCTTCTGAAAAAAGCATGTTTATTTTAGCAGAGCCTTCACGACATCACAACACCATTTATCTTCAAGCAATTGCGCATGGGCGCAAAGCAAAAGGCACAAAGGATTGCCGCGCATTCAGACTACCGAAAAGGCACCGCAAGTCACGCGAGCTTATTTCGCTTCGCTGAGCTTCTTACTTACAACCCCAACGAAAACAAGGTTGAAAACGCCGTCGATAATCATTGCGACGCCCGCAACGGTCATGATGAACCCAAAAGGAGCGAACATAACGTAGAAGCCGCAAATCATGAGGATGATCGCGAAAACGACAACGGCGGTGCCACCACTCATTTTAGAGCGAACGGCATAAATACCTTGGTTCATGGCGTTCGCGGCATCGGCGACGATGTAGATGCCCGCCATCGTCGCCATAATGTTGACAATAACGTCAGGCCGATCAATGCAAAGAAGACCGAACAGGAAAAGAATGACGCCACCAAGGATCGACGGCGCAGCATCTTGCGCATTGACGACGGAGAAGACCACCTTCGCGATACCCGCGATAACAAGAAGGCCGCCGATGAAATAGCAGAAGCTCACCCCCGACAGAAGCGGTTCGCCCATAAACAGGATGCCAAGCAAGATGGAGGCGATTCCGCTGGCGATGACGCTTCCCTTGATCCGACTAAATGCCTCGTTAACCATAAACACATCTTTCTAAATCGCGGTTGAACCAATGTGAGAAAGTATACTGATGGTAGTACGGAGATGAAACAGCGACCGTAAATTTGCCGACACGAGAAGCAAACGTCTTACCAGCAGCAGTGAGGTGAAAGATATAACGCGTGATGGAAGATAACGTTACCGAGATAAAGCCAAACGACGAGAAACCGCTTCGCGAAAAGGTTATAGGCGCAGTGACCGATTTCAATACGCTCGTCGCTATCATGTTGGCGATTTGCGCCCTCGCAACCGCATGGGCAACATGGATCGGCGACCTTCACGGAAGTGACCAAGATTCAAACTACGCCAAAGCAGAGCGCCTAAACGCCGAGGCGAACTCAAGCTATAACCTCAATACGCAGATCTATGTCGCAGCTTATAACCTATGGACACGTGTGTACGAGCTGAACGCTGACATAAAAGCACTTGAAAGCGCAGGCGATACGCAGAGCGCTGACGCGAAACGTGAGCAAATGAACTCGTACATTGAAACCAATTGCCCTGATTACAAAGACTTCAAAGACGCCGTCTACGCAGCCCTTGAAAAAGGCGGCACGGCAACCCCTTTTGATGAATACCCACAGTCCAGCTTTTTTTCCGACTCCGAAAAACTAGCGGAAGAGGCATCGCAAACTCGCGAAGAGGGAAATCGCTGCAATTTGGCAAACGACTCGTATGGCCTCGTCAGCGTGCTCTATTCGCTTTGCCTGTTCCTCTTCGGCATGGTTGGCTTTTACAAGCAGCGCGCGCCGAAAAGGATCGTATTCACCGTTGGTGTTGCCGTTTTCGCCATCGCAACGGCATATATGCTCTCTCTTCCCCTGCCGGACAACTTCGATTTCGCAAATTATCTAAAGCTAACGCAATAGCTTTCAAAGCGTGCTGCAATCAGCGGTCGATCCATCCGCTGCCCGCTATGGCGCGCATGGAATAAGCGACTTAGGGGGGTAGCTCGCTTCAAAAGTAGGCCTTTTGCGGAAGGTCTCATTGATGCAGCAGGAATGCATTGAGATTATCGAGGGGCCTTCGCAAGCCATAGGTCGCAAGCGAGGCGAAACCGTCCGGCACTACAGCACGCGACGCGCCTCCAAGGCCCGCCCGAGCGTCACCTCATCGGCGAACTCCAAATCGCCGCCGACGGGAAGACCGCTGGCCAGGCGCGTAACCTTGATGCCGAGCGGCTTGATGAGGCGCGCGAGGTAGGCCGCCGTCGTCTCCCCCTCCACGTTCGGGTTGGTGGCGATAACGACTTCCCGGATATCCTCGGACGCGAGCCGGCTCATGAGCTGGGCGATATGCAAATCGTCCGGACCGATTCCCTCCATGGGGGAAAGCGCCCCGCCGAGCACATGGTAGATGCCACAGAACACCGCCGTGCGCTCGATAGGCGGGATGTCGCGCGGCTCGGACACCACGCACAAAAGCGAGGTGTCGCGCGAGGAATTGCGGCAGATGTCGCATTCGTCGTCCTCGGCGTAGTTGAAACAGCGTTTGCAGAAACGCACCGAGTCCTTGACCTCGATGATGGACTGCGCCAGGCGAAGCGCCGTGGCGCGGTCCGTGTTCAAAATCCAATATGCGATGCGCTGAGCCGACTTCGGGCCGACGCCGGGAAGCCGCTCCAGCTCGTCGAGGAGCTTCTGGATGACGGGAGCCGATTGCACAGCTGCGCGACCCTACATCAAGCCGGGGATGTTCATGCCGCCGGCTGCCGCGCTGATGCGCTGGTTGCCCAGCTCGGCGACGCCGCGCAGGGCCTCGTTGACCGCGGCGGTGACCATGTCCTGCAGCATCTCCACGTCCTCGGGATCGGCCGCGGCCGGGTCGATGACCAGGCTCTCGAGCGTGTTGTCGCCCTTCGCCACAGCCTTCACCATGCCGCCACCGGCCGACGCCTCGAAGGTCATTTCCTTGATTTCCTCCTGAGCGCGCGCCAGCTCGAGCTGCATCTTCTGCGCCTGCTTCATCATGGCGCCCATGTTGCCGCCCATGCCGCCGCCGGGGAATCCACCTTTTCTTGCCATATTCGTTCCTCCCTATCGATTATTGATTGACCATCGTTGCATTGTACCGGCACATGGGCCGTGCGTCTTGCCGTTACTCGACTTCCTCGAAGGTTACACCGCCACCGAAGCCCGCTTGCAGGATCGACTGCAACTCCTCAGGCGTCTGCACCGGCTGCTGCGCAGCAGATGGCGAAGGAGCAGCCGGCATCGATGATGCAACCGGGTTGTGAGCGGACTTGTCGGGCTGAGCGACCGACGGCTGCTGGGCCGGTTTTCGGACAGGTGCCGGTTGCGCCACCTGCTGCGTCGCAACAGCTGCAGAAGACGGCGCCGACGCACCCGTATGCAGGGCGGCGTTTTGCGCCGAAGAGGGGCGACTTGGCGTTCGGGGGGCCTGATATG
>CAVHXL010000062.1:4602-10403 GCA_963639885.1 bacterium
CCTGATATGCGGGCGCAGAAGAGCCGTAATCGACTTCCTCATCGAACGATACCGCGGTCGCGTCATCGTAAGGAACCTGCTCATCCTCCCATGGAGGCGTCATGCGACCCGAGGTCTTCGACGCCGCGGCAGGGCGCGACGAGGCGCTCACATGCGAAGCGTCGGGGCGGGAAGCGGACGGCACCGGCTGACGCGAGGCCGCTTGCGGCGCCGATGCTTGCGGCGCAGGCGTTGCGGGCTGGCTGTTGGATACGACCTGCTCCCGCATGACCGGCTGCGATGCGGCGACCGAAGAAGCGGGCTTGGGCGCTACGCGGGCGGCATCGGCGACAGGGGTTGTGCAAGCGGCAACCGAAGCAGCTGCGCTACCCGCTTGCGTAAACGCAAAAGGCACCGATTGCCCGCCGCAAGCCTGGGCAAGGGCCGCAGCAACATGATCCTGAACATCCGATTTCTGAACCGCCTTGAAGGCAAAGGCATTTTCTTGAGGGAACTCGATCCGCAGCATATTCGCTGCAGCATCGTAGACCGCCTTCGTGCCAAGGAACAACACCCCGTAAGCGGCCTTGACGCGTTTGAGCGACGATAAAGCCGCCTGCCAGGTGCGCTGCAAGGCCGCAGGATTAGCGAACGTCGCGGCCAGCTGGGAGTTTGCCCCGGTCGAAGTTGCGGGTTGCGGAGCCGGCGCAGGCTGCGCGGCGGGCACGGGCTGCACTGCGGGTGCAGGCTGGGGAGCCGGCGTACCCGCGCTTCCCGATTGCGCCGACGTGCGCACGCTATCGCCTGAGGGTTCGAAACGAGACGACGGCGCAGACTGAGGGGCTGCTTGAGGCGTCGACACCGGCTGCTGGGCCGTGGCGGCCTGCGCTGGCATCTGCCGCTGGGCTGCGGCGGCCTGCGCGGGTATCTGCCGCTGCGGGCTCGGCGCAGGCTGCGAAGCAGGGCTCATCTGAGCCGATACAGTCGAAGCAGCCGAGACGCCACTGCGCTCGAGCGCCTCGATGCGCTCGGCAAGCGCCGCCAACGTCAGATCCCCCTCGGGATGAACCATGCGCGTGCAGGCGATCTCGAACGACAATCGCGGGTTCGTCGACGTTTTCAACTCGGCAAGCACATCGCCGAGCACCATCAACATCCGCGCAAGCCGCTCAGATCCGAAAAGCGGCAATTCGCCTTCAAGCTGACGACGCTCCGATGCGCTCACCTCCAAGGCAACCGATGCATCAGTCAAGCTCATCACATACAGGTTACGCACATGCTCCGCCAACTCACGAGCGAATTGAGCCAGGTCGGAGCCAGTTTCGGAATATTCGGCAATCCACTTGAAGCAGGATGCGCCATCGCACGCGCCAAGCGCCTTCATGATGTCGGAAACATCGCTGGAATCCACACCACCAAGCAGCCTTTCGGCAACCTCGAGCGTCACCTTCCCCTCGCCGAATGCGATCATCTGCTCAAGCGAGGTAAGCGCGTTGCGCATTCCGCCGCCAGCGTGATGGGCGATCAGGTCAAGGGCGTCCCCCTCGAACTCCACCCCTTCGGCGACGCACACAGCGCCCAGGCGCGAGACGATGGACTCATTGGAGATGCGGCGGAAATCGAATCGTTGGCAACGGGAGTGAATGGTCTCGGGAACCTTCTGAGGATCCGTGGTAGCCAAAATGAACACCACGTGCGCAGGTGGTTCCTCGAGCGTTTTCAGCAGCGCGTTGAACGCCGCCATGGAAAGCATGTGAACCTCGTCGATGATGTAGACCTTATAGCGCCCGCGCGTCGGGGCGAACTGCACGCGGTTGATGATCTCCTCGCGCACGTTCTCAACGCCGGTGCGGCTTGCGGCGTCGAGCTCGTAAACGTCGGGGTGCACGCCTTCGGCGATCATGGTGCAATCTTGGCAGGTACCGTCCGGATCGGGCGTAGGGCCCTTTTCGCAGAGAAGCGCCTTGGCGAGCAGGCGCGCCGTGGTGGTCTTGCCTGTGCCGCGCGGTCCGCAGAACAGGTATGCGTGACTCACTTTATCCTGGTTGATGGCATTTTTAATGGTGCGCTCGATCTGCTCTTGGCCCACAACGTCCTCAAAAATCTGCGGACGATATTTGCGATACAGCGCCTCTGCCATATGCCTCATGCTCCTTGAGTTCGCGCGCGAATACGAAAAGCCCGGATGCCCGGGCGCCTTGATGTTATTCCATCTATTATACGGTCATCGCGCTTGCCGGACATCGACGCGCCCCCGAATACGGAAAACGCCCGGAGCGGGAACCCCGGACGCGCGAACCTCACGGGGCGCGTCGAAACGCAGCCCGCAACGTAAAATCCATTAATGCCCGCCGCGCGTTCGGACTGTGCGCGCTCAGGCCGCGCGCTCAGGCTGCGCGTTCTGGCTCGCACCTGCCAACCCCGATGAAGACAGACGCTCTTCCGCAGGGGCTAGCACTGCGGAAGAGCGTCTGGGAGACGGGCAAGAGCCCACCCGGATAGAGAGATCCGAAGGGCGCCGCGCTTGTCTTGAAAGCGTGAACCGAGGTGCCTTTACGCCTCGTGCGCACCTTTCTTACGGCCTGACAGCGCCGCTTTCACCGCACCGATGACCGCCGGTGCCACCGAGACGGCCACAATGCCCAACACGATAACCTCGAAGTGCTTCTGCACCAGCTCAACACCGCCGAAGAAGTAGCCCACCAGCACGAACAGGCTCACCCAGGAGATACCGCCGATAGCGTTGAACAACGTGAACTTCGCGAAATTCATGTGACCGGTGCCGGCGACGAACGGGGCGAACGTACGGAAGAAGGGCATGAAGCGCGTGATGACGATGGTCAGACCGCCGTACTTCGCGAAAAAGTCATCCAGCTTGGCCATGCGCTCGGGCGTGAGCGCCTTCACCTTGCCGGAGTCGATGATGCGCTTCCCGAAGAAGCGCGCAATCCAGTAGTTGGAGGTGTTGCCCAGAATCGCCGCCGCGTAGAACACCAGAAGCGTTGCCCACAGATGCAGCCCCCCGCCGGGTGCGGAGAACACGCCGGCTGCGAACAACAGCGAGTCACCTGGCAGAAACGGGAAGAACACCAAGCCCGTTTCCACGAACACGATGAGGAACAGCGGCGTATATACCCAAACAGCGCCAAGCGTCATGATCCAGCCGGCAATGGCGCCACGCGGGTCTGAAAGCAGGTTCAGGAAAAAGTTGACGATATCCATGAAAGCCTTTCACCTGGGCAACCCCTTGCACCCAGTGTTGGTCGGTTTACGATGGCATGGCATAAAAAAGCATCCTACATGGGGCGGGACGCTCGTCAGCGGTCCCTTATGGCTGCTTCCTCCCGGACCTGACCAGGTTCGAAACTTGGCGCCGCCCCGGCCCATGTAAGATGCTCGCGATGACGTTGGTGAAGTATAGGGCATGCGCGCACCGCGAGGGAGCGCGATTGCGCGCCTGATACCAAACGAACATATGCCCCTTACGACGCCCTTACACGGCGCCGGCGCGCATGCAGGGAAAACGACTTCCGCGTTACGCTCGCGTTACCTTCTCATCCCCGCGCTTGCCAGTACGCCGTTCAAGCCGTCGAACATGCACACGCTCGTGGCACTCGCGAGGCTTTCCAGCGACAGGTCCGTATCGCCGATCATCCAGCGGCGATATACCGAAATGAGGCCCGCGCAGAAAAACGAGACGATATAGGGAAGATACGGGTCGTCGTGCGCGATGCCGAGCGGGTTGTCCTCCATCAGCACCTCGACGAGGCTCGCCTCCATGCGATCGAGGATGTCCTGCATCGAGATGTGCTCCACCACGCGCTTGCTTGCCGCCACGTCGGAGGCCAGCGCGTCGGAAATGCTCTGGAACAGCTTGCTCACGTCGAAACGCCGATCGCCGCCGGCGAAGGCCGCACGGCAGCTGTCCACCATCACGCGCGCCTCGTCGAGCACGATCTCGTCCACCAGGCTGCTGACCGAATCGTAGTGCAGATAGAACGTCTTGCGGTCGATGTCCGCTTCGCGCGCAATCGATGCGATCGTTATCTTGTGGTAGTCCTGCTCCCCCATCAGCTTGAAGAACGCCTCGCGGATGGCCTTGCGCGTGCGCACCACGCGGCGATCCGTCAAGCGGCGCAGGTCTTTCGCTTCGGCGCTTGCATCGTTTTCGCCCATGAGGTCCTCCCGTCGATCCCTCTTGCCGCCGCGCGCGTCCCCTGCTGGCGCCGGGAGCACGTTGATTCACGTTCGTATTGTAGCTGTTCCTTATTCCCCAGATGTGGAAAAATGCAGGGAAATGCTTGCGAAACCGACGAACAGAACCCAACCGAGAACGTTTGGCCTACACCACTTGGAAGATGAAGAACTTCAGGTAGTCGGTTTCGGGAATGCCCCACACGATGGGGTGATCAGGCGCCTGCTGGCGCTGCTCGATCTGGCGCAGCTGCACGCCGGCGTCGTGAGCCGCCGCGGCGATGACGCCCTTGAAGCGCTCCGTGTCCATGAAGTGGCTGCAGCTGCACGTTGCCAGGTAACCGCCGCGCGGCAACAGCTTCATGGCACGGTAGTTGATTTCCTTGTAACCGCGCGAAGCCTGCTGGATGGTCTTGCGGCTCTTCGTGAAGGCCGGCGGATCGAGCACGATAAAGTCGTAGGTTTTGTCGTGGGCGGCATCGAGGCCGCTCAGCAGGTCGAACACGTTGGCGGCTGTGAAGCCCATACGCTCTTCCAGGCCATTGAGCTGGGCGTTCTTGCGCGCCTGAGCCACGGCGAGCTCGCTGATGTCGACGGCGTTCACATGCGCCGCGCCGCCATGCGCCGCATTAAGCGCGAAAGAGCCCGTGTGGGTGAAGCAGTCGAGCACGTGGCGGCCGCGCGCGAGTTTCGCCACGGCGGCACGATTGTACTTCTGGTCCAGGAAGAAGCCCGTCTTCTGACCGTTGGCGAAATCGACCTCGTAGCGCACGCCGTTCTCGACGATCTCGGTGGCGGCGGAGCCGAAAGACTCAGTACCCGGCGCGCCAGGAGCAAGCGGGTCGAGCAGCGACAGCTCGGCGGCATTCGCGACCGAAGCCGCCCCGCCAGCAGCTGGGACCGCCTCGCCTTCCCCGACCGCACCTGCGAACCAGCCCGTAGTCTGCGCAAGCCCCTCGAGCTTGCGCGTGGCGGCGTCGTTGCGCTCGTATATGCCGCGGATAGCAACGCCGTCTTCCGCCAGCACCTCGAGCAGAGCGCTGAAGATGACCGGTTTCAAGCACTCCATGCCGATGGAAAGCGTTTCGGCCACCAACACGTCGTTGAAGCGGTCGACCACCAGACCGGGAAAGCCGTCGGCTTCGCTGAACAGCACGCGGCAGCACGAGGCGTCGGCGCCCATGACCGTCTTGCGGTATTCCCATGCCCAGGCAACCTTACGCTTCCAAAACGCCCGGTCGAACGCGTCATTGGCGTTGCGCGTGATAAGGCGGATGCGGATCTTGCTCTGCAAGGACACAAGGCCCGTGCCCAGGTAGGACCCCTTGCGGTTCACCACGTCGATGAGGCTGCCGTTGGCAACCTCATCGCCACACCCCGGCGCGCCCTCCATGAACAGCACCTCGCCCTCATATACCCAGGGATGACCGCCGCAAAGCGCGCGCTCGCCCTTCGGCGTGATGACGGCGCGGGGATACGGGCGTTGAGCTTTCATGGGAGATCCTTTCGAGAACGAGGGGCGGGAAAGCGTGAGGGACGGGAAAGCGCGGGTGACGGGATCGCAAAAGTCAGAGAAGGCCGCCCTCGCCCCGGTGCCGCCCCGCCGCCCGAGCGCGCATTGCGGTGCG
>CAVHXL010000063.1:0-10389 GCA_963639885.1 bacterium
CGTTTATTCTTGAAATTGGTGTTGATTGCAAATGTTGGCTTAATCTACATCGATTTCGTTATCTGAATCCTCGGTTGGATTGTCTGGATAGACGATGAATGTGTTTCCCTCGCCGGGTGTTTCCGCAAGCCTCACAATCCGTTGATAGAGCGCTTGCTTTTTTCCTCCAAGTGCGGCATCTACGTGATAATGACCGCAAAACCAAGCGCGGTATTCAAGTCTCTCGTTTATCGTCTCCAGCCAATCGGTATATTCATCCATGGGGTGGTCTTTGAGACGATCAGTCACCATCGAAATCGCCTTTTCCGCTGATGATGGAGCGCAGTGCGTTATCACGATATCGACGCCCCAGTCGTTCTCCTCAAGCGTCTTTTCGGCGTGGGCTCTTTCTTTCTTGCTTGGAATTTCATCGGCGAACCAAGAAACTCCTGCTTTGCGATGCTCCCTGTCGTACTTGCTTGACGCTGCTCCGCCCATGGTGAACACCTTTGTTCCATTTAGGTCGAAAACCTCGCCACGCATGAGGTGAAGAACGCTGTCGTTGATCTGATGAACGCGCCCGCCATTCCATTTATGTTCGGGATAGCTATTCAGCAGTTTGAACCCTTCGTGGTTTCCGTCGACGAACAGGGTGGTGAAGGGCCGGGCATCGAGCCATCTTAGCCAATATTCCTCATTATCCGAACCGTTCCACACGAGGCCGAAATCACCGCAAATGATCATGTAGTCGTTCTTGGTGAGGTTGCCGGCGTCAAATCGGCTTTGCATCAGCTTGTGGATATCGTAGGTGGCATGGATGTCGCCGGTTATGTAAATGCTCATTGAGACCTGCTTTGCCGCTTAGAACAAGGACATGGTTTCTTGCTGCGCGGGCTTTTTCCTTTGGGCGGGACGTCTCGCTTTGCCGGTCTTGATACTGCCCAGTTCGGCCTTTATCTCCTCGTTCTGCTCGATGATCTCATCCATTTTCTCGAGTACTGCGGAGAGTGTTTCCTCGGGCTTCGTATCCTTATTCGTCTCGATGGCGGCGTTGCCGCTTGCTGCCGCAATGCCGTTTTCCAGCAGGTCGCTGAGCTTTTCATCAAGTGACTGAAGTTGTTGCGCGGTGCTTGTTTCTTCTTCCACGTAACGCTGCAGTGCTTCAATGATCGCTGCTGTCCTTGTTATTCCTCGCTTGGAGGCAACTTGGTCGACTTTTTCGGCTAGCTGCCTTTCGACCCATGCTGCCATCTGTCTCTTGTCTTTGCTATGCTCGTCCGACATCCGATCTCCTTGTTCGTTTATGGTTCGTTTTGCGTGTCGATTATGATGTAGTATAACCGGTAACAATCGGTTACCGGTAATTATTTTGGGGATGAAGCGTGTTGCAATTTCTATCGTGTTACGAAATACGACGCTATCAAACATTCGTATAACGGCGTTTCCGTGTGTATCGAATCCGCGCACGTTAGCGTTCGCTATAATGGTTGGCTATGAATACGATTAATAACATTTTCAAAAAAGCTCGCGAAGCGGGTTCACAGCCGGTTTCGTTCGAGATTTTCCCTCCCAAGGGCGAAATGAACGTCGAGAACGCGCGCTCGGTCGTTTCCCAGCTCTCGCAGCTTCAGCCTGATTTCATCTCGGTTACGTACTCGGCCGGTGGGTCGGGCAATAAGCAGGCTACCGCCGATATCGCCTCCATGATTCAGGAGGAGTTCAGCGTTCCCTCGATTGCTCATCTTACTTGCGCGGGGGCGTCGGAGGAATCCATCGCCATCGCTATTGAGGACATGAAGTCGAAGGGGATTTCGAATGTCTTGGCCCTGCGTGGCGATTTGCCTGAAGGTATCGAGCTTACGTCATTCCGCTTCGCTAAGGATCTCATTCCCGTTTTGGCCGACGCCGGTTTCTGCGTGGGTGCGGCTGCCTATCCTGAAGGGCATATCGATTGCGATAGCCTTCGCCTGAACATCGAGCATTTAAAGCAGAAGCAGGACGCGGGAGCCGAGTTCTTCGTCTCGCAGCTGTTCTTTGAAAACGATTGCTTCTACCGTTTCCGTGAGGATGCCGAGCGCGCGGGCGTGGATCGTCCCATCACCGCCGGCATCATGCCCTTTATGAGCAAACAGCAGATACAGCGCATGGTGTTCATGTGCGGGGCATCGCTGCCGAGCCCGATCATCAAGCTTCTGGCGCGTTACGAGAATGATGCTGAAAGCCTTCGTCAGGCCGGTATCGAATACGCATGTCGCCAGCTCACCGACTTGCAAGAACACGGCGTCGATGGACTGCATGTCTATACGATGAACAATCCGTCGGTGGCTCGCGCCGCAAGCTGCGCGCTTAAGGTGGCGCTGGTTCGGTGACGATTTCCTACGGTCGTCTCGGTGCTGCTTCGGGGCACAATGTCCGACTTGACAGAGATGAAGCGCTGAGATATCTGGGATATTCGGGTCAGCAGGTCGATGATGCCTTGCTGGCCCGTTTTCATGCCCTCGCCGATGGGTGCGAGCGAGCCATCGAGCCTGCATATGCATGGGGGATCTTCGAAATCGACGGCGATGCAGGCGACGCCGCCGAAGGCTCCACGTGCGCCAGCGGCGACTTCGCCAGCGGTGACTCCGCTGACGGCGGCTCCATCGGCGACGACTCTGCCAGCGGTGACTCCGCCAACGGTGACACCACCGCAGTTCCTTTCGTTTCGCTCGTTTCCGCGCCCGTCGTGTTGTCGGGCAACGATATCGCCTCGCATCTTAAGGGCGCTTCGAAAGTGGCGCTTATGGCGTGCACGCTTGGCATGGCCAGTGAGCGGGAGTACCGGCGGCATGCGGCCTTGAGCGCTGCCGATGGCGCGATGTTCGGCGCTTGCTGCTCGGCGTTGGTCGAGGCTGCCGCAAACGAGGTCGAAGCGCAGATCGTGTCCGAAGCGAGAAGGATAGGCATGCGAACGAACTGGCGCTATAGCCCTGGATACGGTGATTTGCCTCTTGATGTGCAGCCCGATTTCCTTCAATCCCTCGATGCGACGCGCAAGCTCGGCATCAACGTGACGCCAACGAACATGCTGCTACCCGTTAAAAGCGTGACTGCCGTGATAGGCTTGTTCGCCGAAGATGATGGATCTTTTGGCGAAGCCGCCAATGCAAGCGTTGCCTTGACCGAGCCTGATGCGTTAGATTCCACATGCGCCGCTTGTCCGGCGTTTCAAGATTGCGAATTCCGAAAGAGAGGATGCACCTGCCATGGCTGATCTTCCTACGCAACCGGGTTCAAACCCCGAGAGAGTCGTATTGCCCGGGGATGCGTTGAGTTCGGATTTTTCGAGCTTGACCATCAAGGATGAGCATCTGCGTCGCGCGCTTTTGGGCGAAGAGTTCCTCATCGTCGATGGGGCGATGGGAACGCAGCTGCAGGAGCGAGGGCTGGCTGATGCCGGGCAGATTCCTGAGTTGCTGAATTTCTCGAATCCCGACGATATCACGGCGATTCACGAGCGTTACGTGGCTGCCGGGGCGCAGGTTATCACGACCAACACGTTCGGTGCGAACGCTTGCAAGCTTGAGGGCCGTGCCGAGGTTGCTGACGTGTACGCTGCCGCTGCGGATTGCGCACGACGCGCGGGCGCCCCGTATGTTGCTGGCGATGTGGGGCCGATCGGCGCGCTGCTTGAACCTATGGGTACGATGAGCTTCAACGAGGCCTACGACCTGTTCGCCGAGCAGATAGATGCCGTCGTCGCCGCTGGTTGCGACCTGGTGCTGATCGAGACGATGGCCGATCTGCGCGAGGCGAAGGCGGCGCTGCTCGCGGCTCGCGAACATAGCAACCTTCCCGTTTTCGTCACCATGACCTTTGGCGAAGATGGGCGGACATTCCTAGGCACGTCCCCGCAGGTATCCGCGGAGGTCCTTTCGAGCATGGGCGCTCATGCGGTGGGGTTGAACTGCTCGTTGGGGCCCGCCGAGCTTGTCGGTGCAGCCCGCGAGATGGCTGCAAGGTCCCGTTGCCCGTTGATGGTGCAGCCCAACGCCGGGCTTCCCCATGTTGAGGAGGGCAAGACCGTATTCGATGTGTTGCCTGCTGATTTCGCGCGGGCCATGGAGCATATGGTTGAGGCGGGCGTGAGCATCATCGGTGGCTGCTGCGGCACCTCGCCGGAATACATCGCGCTCCTGGCTCAGATGGTTGCCGGACGCGAGCCGATGCCGCGCGCCTATGAGCCGGCTACGGTTTTGTGCAGCGCGCAAGATGCCGTGGTGTTGCCAGTGGGACGTCCTCATATCGCCGTGATCGGGGAGCGAATCAATCCAACCGGCAAGCCGAAGCTGAAAGCGGCCTTGCGTGCCGGCGACCTTGATTACATAGTGGGGGAGGCCGTCATGCAGCAGGAGCATGGCGCCGACGTTCTTGATGTGAACGTTGGCCTGCCCGAGCTCGACGAGCCCGCCGTGCTGACGGCCGCGGTTGACAAGCTTGCGTCGACGGTGACGTTGCCGCTGGTCGTCGACTCGTCGGACCCCGTCGCCGTTGAAGCGGCGGTGCGCGGATATGCGGGAAAGCCGCTTATCAATAGCGTGAACGGCAAGCGTGAAAGCCTTGAGGCGGTGCTGCCCATCGTTAAGCGGTACGGATGCGCCGTCATCGGTCTAGCGCTTGACGAAGACGGCATCCCTGCGACAGCCGAGGGTCGTTTCGCGGTTGCAAAGCGCATCGTCGAGGCGGCCGAGGCCTATGGCATCCCGCGCACCGATGTGGTGATCGACTGCTTGACCATGGCTTGCGCCACCAATCAGCCCGAAGCGCTTGAGATTCTGCGCGCCATCACCATGGTGAAGAAGCGTCTGGGGGTTCGCACGGTGCTGGGCGTTTCGAATATCAGCTTCGGGCTCCCGCAGCGTAACATGGTGAACTCCACTTTCTTGGCTGCGGCGTTTGGATGCGGGCTGGATATGCCCATTTTGAACCCGAAGGCGCAGCGCTATGTGGACACGGTCAACACCTTTAAGGTGCTTAACTGCCAGGATGAGGGCGCTGTTTCGTTTATCGAAACCTACGCGAGCGCCAGCGATCCGTATGATGTTCCTGCTGGCGGGTCCTCGGGTGATGCCGCGGCGCCCGCGAGCGGTGCTGCTGCGCATGCTGGCGAGGAGTGTCCCGTCGAGGTGCCCGAGTCGCTCGCTGATGCCGCCGATGATGTTCGCGCCATGGTGCATTTGATCATGACCGGGCGAAAGGGTCCCATGGGCGCGGTGACCGAGTCGTTGCTTGCGGGGCACGATCCGCTCGATCTGGTTAACGGCGTGTTTGTGCCCGCGCTTGATGTGGTGGGGGACAAGTTCGACAAAGGTGCGTTCTTCCTGCCGCAGCTAATGGCCTCGGCGGAGGCCGTCAAGGCCGGTTTCGATGTGGTGAAGGCGCATATGGGCGCATCGGGTGCTGCTTCTTCTCCGTCGCGCACGATCGCGGTGGCAACGGTGAAGGGGGATATTCACGATATCGGGAAGAACATCGTGAAGATGCTGCTTGAGAATTACGGCTATCGGGTTATCGATTTGGGTCGCGATGTGGATCCTCAGGAAGTGTTGCGCGTGGCGCGCGAGGAGCATCTGCGCCTGGTGGGCCTATCGGCGCTGATGACCACTACGGTTCGCGCTATGGAGGAGACCGTGAGCCTGCTGCACGAGGAGTTGCCCGATTGCAAGGTGTTCGTCGGAGGTGCGGTGCTGACCCCGGAATACGCCGAGCAGATCGGTGCGGATTTCTATGGGAAGGATGCAGCCGCCTCTGCGCGCATCGCTGAGCGGTATTTTGACGAGCTGGGGCTGTAGGGCGTCGCGCTCAGGACCCCAACGTGATTCTAGCCGACGCCGCCGAGTGCTATGCCCAGCACGATGACGATCGCCGTGATGGGCACGAACAGGTAGCGCCCCCAGGTCTCGAAGTGCTCACCGACGGGTTTCAGCCGCCCAATCTGCGTCTGGGCGGCTGCGAATCCTTTAGGGCATATCCAAAAGAACATGATGGCCGCGATAAGCGCTCCTGCGGGGATGGCGTACATGCTGACGATGTCCATCCAGGTGCTTACCATTTCACCGCCTTCGATGAAAACGCCGATAGCGAACGATGCGACACCGACGATAGCCACTGCGGCGCGCCGAGAGAGATGCACCTGCTGCTGCAGCGCCTCGATCGGCGGTTCGTAAAGGTTGACCAGGCTGGTGATGGCGGCGCAGGATACGGCTAGGAAGAAGGCGAAGCAGAAGACGCCTCCAAGTGGCATTTTCTGGAATACCTGCGGCAGCACGATAAATAGCAGCGGCGGACCCGATTGCGTGTCAACGCCGAAGGCGAACACTGCCGGTATTACCACCATGGCCGACAAGATGGAGGCTAGCGTGCTAAATACGATGATGTTGCGGGCCGAGTACACCACGTCGACATCCTTCTTCAGGTAGCTTCCGTAAACGAGGGTTCCGCTTCCTGCGAGAGATAGGCCGAAGAATGCCTGGCCGAGGGCGAGTGCCCATGTGTAGGGATTGGCGAGGGCTTCCCAACGCGGCATGAAAAGGTATGCATAGCCTTCAAACGCTCCGGGCAGCAGCGCCACGCGAACAAGCAACATGACGAACAGGACGAAGAAAAGGGGCATCATCAGCTTATTGAGCTTCTCGATGCCTCCCGATATGCCGAAACTCATGATGGCCATCGTGATAATGAGGGCTGCCGCATGCCATCCCACGCTTCCGAAATCGCCCGTGAAGCTGTTGAAGTAAGCGGGAAGGTCCGTTTGCGAGAGTAGCTGCCCGCATCCGGATGCAACAAGATATTTCAAAAACCAGCCAAGCACGATGGTGTAGCCGATGGCGATTCCGAACGCTGCTAGGACGGGGATGATGCCAGCGATCCTTCCTGCTGTTTTCGCATGGGGGATGCCGCGCAGGGCGAGCGCTTTCTGGAACGCGCCCATCGGACCGCATCCCATTGCCCGACCGAACGACATTTCGCCGACGACGCCGGTGAGGCCGAGCAGGGCAACGAAGAACAGGTACGGAATGAGAAAGGCTGATCCTCCGAGCTGCGAGACTCGATAGGGGAATAGCCAGATTCCGGATAATCCGATGGCCGAACCTATACAGGATATGATGAAAGCGGTGCGGGAAGTGAATGAATCACGCTTGGGCGAGGTGGACTCGGCGCTTTTGCTCATGGGTCTCCATTCTCAATGTTCGACCGCGGCCAGGGCTTCCGCGCAAATTGGGCAGGCTTCGCGGGGTAGGATGCGCCGCAGAGCCTGGTGATTTCCGCATGCCGGTTCTGGACTAACGAATCAAAAAAGCCACCTTGCGGTGGCTGAAAGTTTGGTGGAGCCTAGGGGGATCGAACCCCTGACCTCATGGCTGCCAGCCATGCGCTCTCCCAGCTGAGCTAAGGCCCCGAAATGCGTGCATCCGTTATTATACGGAACTCGTTCGATTACGCAAGGGGGTATTTTCGGGTGTTTCGATTTTCGTTAACGGTAGCAGGTGGCGCTCATGCGAGCGATTTTTCGGCCGGTGTCGTCAGTGACATCTACGGTGTAGAAACCGATCTTCCTTCCTGATTTATCCGCCGTGCATTCTGCGATGAGCTTGCCGCCCTTTGCGCCGGACAGGTATTCGATCGTGTTGCTGACCGACACAGTGGGGTTCTCTCCGATGTTGCACGCGATGGCCAGGCAGAAGTCGGCGAGTGTGAAAATGGCCCCGCCCATGACGCCGCCCGCCGCATTGTAATGCTTGGGCTCAAGCGGCATCTCGCAGATGGCATGTCCGCGGCTTCCGCTCACGACGCGGCATCCGGCAACCTCGGTGGCGAATTTATCGTTCGCGAAGAAGCGGGCGATTTCTTCAAGCGTTGGATTCTCGGGTAGCTCACCTGCGCTCATCGGTGCTGATCCTTTCGTTATTCTTCCGGCGTCGCCGTGCAGCCGTACAGCTCGAGAAGCTGGCCGTCCTCGACGGTGACCGTTTGCTTGCCGCCTTTGATCAGGTATTTCGTATCGAGAATGGAGTCATCGTTGAATTCGAGGTCCTGCATGACGTACGCGGCGTAGTCTTGCGTGGTCTCGCGTGGCGCATCGTCGCTCACGGTGATGGTGTAGGTGCCTGCCGGGATGTCCTGTCCCACGCGATAAAGGCCGGAAGTGTAGGGCGCTTGCGGGCTGAACTCGGCCTCACCTGCGGGGATCATGCATAAACCATTTCCGCAGGGTTTGAAAACGACGATCTGTCCGTCTTCAAAATCGTAGAAATAGTGCCCCACGTAAACGATGGAGGCCTTCAGGCTGAAAGTGCCCGAGCCTTCTGGCGCGAAAACGTAGAAGTTGCCCTCTTGCGAGGTCATGCCCTGCAGAAAATAGCTACCCGCGTCGATGTCTCGCCCGATAACGTACACGCCGGCATTCGCCTTGCCATCGTCGACGTCGCCAGGAAGGTTCCCGGCCGCATCGACGATGTCATCGATGGTGAAACCGCCGTACGTGTCGGAGCTGTACGCATCGTCGTCGTAGTCGTAGCCGTAGCCGTAGGGCGTCTCGCCGTAGTCGTATTGGTGCAGGGATGCATCGCGGTTTTGGGGCGGGTTTCCGAGCAGAAGGCCTATTGCGGTGCAGCCCGCGCAGCCTCCGAGGCCGAGCAGGAATGCGAGCAGGCAGGCGAGCAGGACCCAGGGCCACACCTTGCGCGTGGGCTGAGGTTGCGCGGGCTGCGCGGGGAACTGCTGCGCGTAGTTGCCATATGCGGGAGGCGGGACGGTCGCGGTGCCGGGCGTGGTTTGCGCCTGCGGGGCGTATGGGGAACCTGTTGCGCCCACCTGGCTGCTGGCGGTTTGGCCGCCGGGCTGATGCTGGGGGCCCGCTTGGCTGGCGGCAGCCAGATTGGCATCGGTTTGGGCGTGCTGGCTGGCGGCTGGCTGGCTTGCTTGAGGCGCCTCGGGCGCCTGATCGAAGTTCGGCGGCGTTGGGCAGCCTGTGGGGTTGGGGTTTTCGGGTTCGGCCATGAAGATGCGCTCCTCGCTTCGTTTCGTTCGGTTGCATCTTATCATGCGAGCGTGTCGGCCGTTGCCGTTTCAAGCGCGATGGCATCATGTCGGCACACCTTCGTGCAAGCGCCGCAGCCGATGCAAAGGCGGCTTTCGAAGGTAAGCTCCCCCGATTGCGGGTCGGGACGCCGTGCTCCGGTTGGGCAGATGCGCGCGCATCGCAGGTCTCCCTCGCAGGCGTTAAGATCCGTCCGTGAGACGATAAGCGCGATGCGCTTGGCTATCGTTGGGTCGGCATCGATGGCCTCAAGGATCATCTGACGGCGGGGATACATGGTCGTCTTCGCTCTGCCAGTCGGTGTAAATCGGTTAAACTCCTGGCCATTGCCAAGATTTAGCTTAACTCGTGAGCGATTCCGGTCGTTTTGCTCGATGAAGGCGCGCAAACGAGGATCGGTTCGCCTGCGCAACGCGCCCGAGGAGGCCTCCTTGAGGCTGTTGAGAATGTCGGAGAAGGCGTCGCGTCGCTCACCTGAATGTCCCGCTTGAGCCAGCGAGGCGAACAGGCCGTCCTCGCTGGCTGTGGGGATATGCTCGCTGAACCCGACTTCCCTGCCGCTCCATATTTCGGCTTGCGCGATGGCGCCCATGTAGATGCTCTCGGCGTTTTGGCCTTGTGTCGGCGCGGCGGGGGGTGCATCGTTCGGTGAACCGTTAACGGTTGCGCTGTTGGCAGCGTCTGGGTCCGCGTCGCCCGAGCCCGCGTCGCCTGGGTCCGCGTCGCCCGAGCCCGCGTCGCCTGAGTCCGCGTCGTCCGAGATCTCGCCGCCCGCACCGTTCGTGCCGTCTGTGTCCGCACCGGCTGAGCTTCCCGTGTTCGCACCTCCCGCGCTTGTGCAGGTGGGGCAATCCTCGCAGGCGGCTAGGTCGATCGCGACCGAGACATTGGCGCCGCGGGCGAGGAACTTGGTCCACAGCTCGGCGGGAATCATGGCCAGGCAGGGGATGCCCACCGCATCAGCAGCCGCTTCGGTGCTCTCGGCAACGCATCGTTGGCAGGTGATATACGCCTCGCGCCCCGGCTCGGAAAGCGCGATGCGCATGACGGCTGCGTCGATATCGCCGACCTTGGTGCCCGTTGAGGTGAATGCGTCGCAAATGCCCTGGCAGATGCCGCAAAATGTGCAGGCATCCGCATCGATCGCAACGGCCTTGCCGGTTATCGAGATGGCCCATGCGGGGCATGCGCTTGCGCAGCGCGCGCATGGCACGTTCGCGCTGCGAATGCAGAAATCCCGCAGCACGAGGATGCGCTGCGGGATTTGCGGGCTTTCCTGTTCGCCTTGCGCGGCCATTTAGGCGCCGAACACCTCGGCGCTCACCTGGTCG
>CAVHXL010000064.1:0-2841 GCA_963639885.1 bacterium
GGATCGTCTACATGTTCCTCATGTGGTACAAGATCTACTTCGTGGACAAGACGGTTCCGGAAAAGCCGGTCGCCAAATAACGGGAAATCAAGGGCTGCGATGCGATCGCGGCCCTTTTACGTTCGTTTAGTTCGCGTCAAGGTCTTTGGATCCCTTATTCTTCCGTCCCCTGCTGCCCGCCGTTTGCCGTCGGGCTTTCCTGTCGCAATGATGCCTAAAAGGTACCGAATGGTAACGAATGGCTAACAGGTTATGGGATTGCCGTAGAACCGAGACATTCCACAGATGGGGTATTTTACAATGTTCTTCCGGCCGGGTAATCCCCGGCTTGTTGCTTTCCTAAGCGTCGCAACGTAGGATTAAGCTAATGCAAAATCGCTGGTCAATTCTTTAAAACGCTTACGAGGCAACATGAGGTAGGTTACATATCGCCCGCGCGTCCGCCGATTCGCGCCGCGCGGCTTGCAATCGGTGCTCCGTGCGGGCGCCGCAAACGGAAACGAGGAACTGCAAGTTATGTTGAATGCTCTGCGCGTACTTGGGCGCGATCTGCTCCGTCTGGCGAAGACCCCGGCCGCGTTGGTCGTCGTCATCGTTTTGGTCGTGCTGCCCTCGACGTACACCTGGTTCAACGTCATCGGTTTTTGGAACCCTTACGACAATACGGGCAACATGCGCGTCTGCGTGGTGAACGAGGATGCGGGTGCCGACAACGAGTTGATGGGCAGCATGAACCTTGGCGACCAAATAGTTGATACGTTGCATGGGAATACCCAGCTCAGTTGGGATTTCATGAGCTATGACGAAGCCATGGAGGAAGTGGAGTCGGGAAGAGCCTATGCTGCTTTCGTCATCCCGAACGATTTCACTTCGAACCTGTTCACCATTTTGTCGGGCGATTTCCAGCAGCCCAACATCCAGTATTACGTGAACGAGAAGATAAACCCCGTCTCGCCGAAGGTGACCGACGCCGGCTCATCCACCCTTGATGAAACCATCAATAGCGAGTTCGTCTCAACGGTTAGCTCCGTGGTGGCCGATGCCCTCAATGACAAGGTTGCCGAAGCCGAGAGCGATCTTTCCGGCGCGACCTCCGACACGGCTGCTCAGCTGCGCCGCGCGAAGGACTCCATCTCCGATACGCGCACGTCGGTCAACGAGCTCGCGCGTTCGGCGTCGGAGGCGAAGGACAAGGCGACCTCGGCGCAAAGCCAGCTCTCCCAGGCGCGTTCGGACGCGAAGACCGTCGAGGATCAGCTGCAGCAGGTTTCCGACCTTTCCAACTCCATGCAATCGAGCATCATGAATTTCACGTCCGTGGCCATGCCCGGTTTGAGCAGCGGCAATTTGGCGCTGTCCCAGGCGGCGGCCAACGCAACCAGCTCGGTGAGTGCGGCGGCGTCTTCAATTGAGAAAGCCGAGGGCACGGTGGAGGCGTCCATCGCCCGCGCGCAGGCTGTCGTCGATGTGAACAACTCCATGATCGAGCAGCTGCAATCGGTGTACGATGCCCTGCCCGACACCGTCCCGGATGATTCGAGCTCCGATTCGGGAAGTGACAGCGGGTTCGATCCGATGCCCACCCCGGGAAAAGAGAATTCGACCAAGGAGCTGCTCTCGCAAACGATATCCGATCTAACCGACCGTAACAATCGTCTGCAGCGCGCCATCGACGATTTGGAGCAGCTGAGCCGCGACACCTCATCGACCGCAGCGGCCGTATCCGGAGCCGTCAGTTCGCTCAACACCGTCGCGCAAAATTCCATCAATGCGTCGAGCGCGTACCAGACGCAGCTGTTCGGTACGGCGCTGCCTCAGGTGAGCACCGGCCTGGCGCAGGTGGGGGCCTCGGCGGTCAACCTCAAGGCGGCCATCGCCAACCAGAGCGTGCTTATCGATCAGGCATCCGCCGTCGTCGACCAGCTCACTTCCACCTTGGGCGTCGCGGGCGATTCGCTCAAGCAGACCGACGAGGTGCTGAAGACGCTTGAGGACTCCGTCGGGCAGGCGAGCACGGACGTATCGCTGCTTAGCACCTCGAACACCGTTTCGTCGCTTATCGACAACGGGCGCGTCGACCCGGCGAAGATCGCCGAGTTCATGCAGTCGCCCACGAAGGTGACCACCGAGAAGCTCTATCCGGTCAACGCGTACGGCACGGCTATGTCGCCGCTGTTCATCTCGTTGAGCTTGTGGGTTGGAACGCTGATGCTGTGCGTCATCCTCAAGCTCGAGGTCGACAAGGAGGGCATCCCCGGGCTTACCGTGGTGCAAGGCTATATCGGTCGCTGGATGTTCTTCGCCATCCTGGTCGCGCTGCAGGCCATCGTTTGCGTGTCTGGCTGCCTCTTCATCGGCGTCGAGCCCGCCTCCGTGCCGGCGTTCTACATCACGGCCGTCATCCTTTCGCTCACCTATCTGAGCATCACCTATGCGCTCTCGTCGTGCTTGCAGCACATCGGCATCGGCCTGTGTATCGTCATGGTGTTCGTGCAGATTCCCGGTGGAACGGGCTTGTATCCGGTGGAGATGACCGACGGCTTCTTCCGCCTGGTGTACCCGATGTTCCCGTTCACCTACGGCATCAATGCGCTGCGTGAAACGCTCGGTGGATTCTACGGGAGCCAGTACGCCTCGTACGTGGGCGTGATGCTGCTCATCATGTTCATCATGACGGTGGTCGGCCTGTTCGCCCGCCCTCAGCTGACCAATCTCAATCGGCTGGTTGCCAAGCAGGTTGCCGAAAGCGACCTGCTCAATGGCGAGGCCGCACTCGTTCCCGAGCGTCGTTACCGCATCGGGCAGCTTATCCGCGCCCTGTCCGACCATGAGGAATTCCAT
>CAVHXL010000064.1:2851-10028 GCA_963639885.1 bacterium
CTCATCGCCGGTTTCGTGGTGCCCATCATCTTCACGGCGCTGTTCGCCGTCACGATGACCGAAAAGGTGGTCATTCTCACGGCGTGGTTGACATGGCTGGTCATCGTGGTCGTGTTCCTGCTGGTTGTGGAAAGCATTCGCGAGAACATCACGCGTCAGGCCGCGATCGACGGGATGTCCGATGACGAGCTTCGCCATCAGCTGGCGAACCGTGGTAAGAAGGTTGTGCGCGAGCTGATACCCGCCGCCATAAGCTCGTCCCGCATCTCGGTGCCGCTGCCCTCCGTTTTGAAGGTGGGCGATCCGGGGGTATCCTCGTCCGTTTCAGATCCGGATGCTGCGGGGAAGGTTTCCGGCGAAAAGGCTGGCGTGACGGCCGACGGCGACGGCGAAGCTGGTGCTGGTTCTGGCAAGAGCGGTGAGACCCGCAAGCCCGCCAAGCCGGGCGAAACCGGTGGGCTGTTCACGCTTGCCGGGGAATATGCCGACGACGATCGCGTCAAGGTGGCTGGCAGCGCCTCGCAAGGTGGCGACGAACGGCCGCATGAAGGCGTCTCCGGCTCGAATCCCGCATCGAGCGAGTCGCTGATGGATCTTGCGGCGAGCGGCAAGCAGGCCGTGTTCGACGGCCCGAGCGCAATGACTGCTCCCGCGCATGAGCGGCCTGAAGATGACGAGGAGCTGCTTGAGGTCGAGATGCCCGCGGTCGCCATCGAGCTGCAGTCGTTGAACGCCCTCGAGCTGCGGCACTTAAGGCAGCGCCGGCGGCGTGTATCGTCGGTGAGGCCCGTCAAGGCGGCGCCGACGAGCCCGAATTCGCCTGCAGGGGATGTTTCCTCTGATGGCGTCTGCCGCGATGAGCATGCCGCCAAGGACGCCCAGCTGCCCTTAGGCGCGGACGGCGCCCGAAAGGCCGGCAAGCACGCTGCGTCCGGCGCCAAGGTCGCAGCTGGCAAGCCCGCAGCTGGTAAGGTCGCGGCTGGTAAGGCCAAGAAGCATGACAAGCACGATGGGCACGACAAGGCCAAGAAGCACAAGAAGGGAAATGCGAACCCCTCTGCGAAAGCCAAGAAGTCCGCAAAGAAGGGGCAGGAGGGCAACCATGCATAATATCTGGAAGCTGTTCTGCTATGACGTCAAGCATCTGTTCGGCAACGTCATCACGGTCGTGTTCGTCTTGGCGCTTGTGCTGCTGCCGTCCATCTTCACGTGCTACAACGTCATCGCATGCTGGAATGTGTTCGACAACACCGGCTACCTCAAGGTCGCCGTCGCGAATTCCGACGAAGGGTTCGACAGCGAGCTCTTGCCGACGACGATCAACGTCGGCGACAGCGTTGAGTCGGCGTTGCGCGAGAACGACCAGCTGGACTGGGTTTTCACCACCGAGGAGGACGCCATTGACGGCGCGAAGTCGGGCAAGTACTACGCCGCCGTGGTCATCCCGAAGAATTTCAGCCGCGACATGATGAGCTTCTACACCTCGGATGCCGAAAACGCTCAGATCATCTATTACGAGAACGAGAAGAAGAACGCGGTGGCCCCGCGCGTGACCGACCAAGCGTCGAGCAAGGTTTCGGCCCAGGTGAACACCACGTTCGCGGAGACGCTGTCCGATGTTGCCCTGGGGCTGGTCGACACGTTCTCGACGGCGCTCGAGGAGGGAGATGCCTCGGGCGGTTTCACCAAGCTCTCGACGACCATCTCGTCATCGGCGGATCAGATGAACAGCGCGGCCGATGTGCTTGACTCCTATGCCGCGCTCACCTCGTCCGCGCGCACGCTCGTCGACAGCTCGAACAAGCTGCTCGGCGATGCGCAGAATGCCCTCACGCAGGCCGAGGGCCAGGCGACGGGCGCGAAGGAGGGCGCGGTCACCGTTGGCGACGCGATGAAGTCGTCGGTGTCCGCGCTTTCGGACGCGCTCGCGCAATCGAGCGCGAGCTTCGATGGCGTGTCGGATTCCATCGACGAGGTGTACAACCAGATGGGGAAGAACGCCGATGACGGCGCGCAGAACCTGCGCAACCGAGCCGATGACGTCAACGCCCAGATAGAGCAGTACCAGGCTGTGCGCTCCGAGCTTGATCAGCTTGAGGCGAACGTGGATGAGCAGTACAAGCCCGCCATCCAATCGGTCATCAAGCAGCTCGATACCTCCATTGCCTCGCTTGAAAAATTGCGCGATAGCTTGAACTCCGGTGCCGATTCCATCGAGTCAGGCAAAGGCGATGCCGAATCGAAGCGCTCCGATGTGCAGACGAAGGTCGAGGAGGCCCGCGCTGATATCTCGGCGCTCAAAACCGATTACGACGAGAATCTCAAGCCCGGCCTTGAGGAGCTTGCCGCGAGCGTGTCGACGGCCGCAAGCCACCTTTCGTCTCGTGCAAGCCAGCTTTCCGGCGTGAGCGAGGGTCTCGAATCGTCGGCCAACACCGTTTCCGGCAAGCTGTCAGATGCGCAGAGCAGCATCGAGGCCATGGCCAGCGAACTGCGCGCCTCGGCCAACAGGCTCAACGACTTGTCGTCGCGTATCACCACCGCGCTGAATTCCGGCAACCTCGACCAGCTCAAGGAGATCATCGGCTCCGACCCGACCGCGCTGGCCAAGGCCGTGTCGGCTCCGGTGGGCGTCGAGCGCATCGCCGTGTTCCCGGCGGACAACTTCGGCTCGGCCATGTCGCCGCTTTACACCACGCTGGCGCTGTGGGTTGGCGCATTGCTCATGATGGTGCTGGTGAATCCGGTGGTCTCCGAGCGAGCGAAGCGCGAGGCGGGGCTTGAGAACCCCAAGTCCCATGAGCTGTTCTTCGGGCGCTGGGGCGCGACGGCCGTGGTCTCGCTTATGCAGTCGACGGTGCTATGCCTGGGCGACATGCTTTTCGTGGGCGTGCAGGTGGAAAATCCCCTGCTGTACCTTATCTGCTTCTGGGTTGCGGGCATCGTGTTCGGATTCATCGTCTACACCATGGTCAGCCTGTTCGCCAACCTGGGCAAGGCGATTGCCGTGCTGCTGCTCATCGTGCAGGTGACAGGCGGCGGCGGCTCGTTCCCGTTGCAGCTTCTGCCCGAGTTTTTCCAGAACATCAGCCCGTTTTTACCGGCGACGCATATCATCAACGCCATGCGCGCGGCATCGTTCGGCGTGTATCAGAACGATTTCTGGATAGAGATCTGCCTTGAGCTGGCGTTCCTCATCCCGTTTATCGTGCTGGGCCTTTTGCGGCCGATGCTCTCGAAGCTCACCTATTGGTTTGTCGAGCAGGTAGAGAAATCCAAGCTCGTCGCGTGATGCTGCTCGTTTGGTGGCTCCAGAGAGTATGCCACGGCTAATTATGAAGAAAATGTAGGGGAGCTAACAAATAGTTGCACTGGGTTAACGGTTAGCGTAATCTAACCCATGTCGAAAGGCAAAGGGGTTCGGCAAAGCAGCCGACCAGTCCGAAGCCTAAACGGCGAAACCATTGCTTACCCGGCAGTGAAAGCTCCTCTCGTCTGGCTATTCACTGCATATCACGGCAACGGGAAGACCCCCCTTCTTCCCGTTGCCTCTTTCTTTTATCGGGGGCTGTAAGGGGAGGGAACAGCATTGGAAAAGTTAACTCCTTCAAGCGAAGATTACCTTGAAGCCATTATCATCCTCGGTGGATCGCTGACGCAGCCTGTTCGCAATGTGGCCATCGCGACCGAGCTTAACGTCACCAAGGCGTCCGTGAGCAAGGCGATCGGCGTGCTCCGGGAAGAGGGCATGGTGCATCAAGAGCCTTATGGAGGCGTTCGCCTGACTCCGGATGGGTTCGCCCGCGGCGTCGCGGTGCTGTGCAGGCACAAGGTTCTCTACGCATTCCTTACCCAGAAACTGGGAATTGATGAGGAAACGGCCGATCGCGAAGCATGCGGCATCGAGCACGCGATATCGGATGCGTCCTTCCAACAGTGGCTTGCGTACGCAGAACGCCTCGGATTGGATATCGAAGGGCTTCCGCGTATTTCCTTGGGGTATAATCGGAATTGAGTTAAGGCATGCGTTTTGCGTGATGAATCGCGTAAACGTGTTCTGCAGCTTCGGCGTGCTGAATGCTCGCCAGCGGTTCCCGGGATGCGGGGACGTTCCGTTCAAGCGCACGCCCGCGCGGGCGGCGCAACAGGAGAGGAAGGCTTGATATGAAGTTCAGCAACATCATGGTTCCCTACGACGGCTCCGAGCATGCGAAGAACGCCCTGGCGTATGCGAAGGACCTGGCGGCGAACGATCCCGACGCGAAGATCACCATCGTGCACGCGGTTCCCTCAAGCTATGTTGGCGCCGACGCGCTGAACACGGCCGGCTCGCTTGATGGCGTTCCCTACGGCATGCTCGACTACGAGGAGTATCAGGGCATCGTGCAGCGCGTGCTCGATGAGGCCAAGGCGAACGTCGAGAAGGATCTTGCGGCGGAAATAGAGGGCATGGGGGATCGTCTGCAGATCGCAGCCGTTGCCGCCACGTCTCCGGCCGATGCGCTTGCCCGCTTTGCCGAGAAGAACGAATGCGACCTGATCGTCATGGGTCGCCGTGGTCTGGGCGCTATTCGCGGCATGCTCGGCTCGGTCAGCTTCGGCGTTCTGCGCGCCACCGATATCCCGGTGCTCACCGTCAAGTAGCGCTGCGCGTCCAAGCGCACGTTGGCATCGCGTTAGACGGCGCTCTCGAATGAAGGTTGACTTTTGAATGCCTCCCATTCCCGTACATGGGAAATGGGAGGCATTTTTATGGTTGGGCGCCCCTTTACGGCGCCGCGAGCAGCGTGCTCTCCGTCCCAAAGCACGAGAAGCGCGGTGCCGGTTCTCGCGGTTGCGTGTCTGGCAGCCGTGGGCGCCCGCCTGGCTGCACTCCGGCTGCTCGGCCGCCCTCCGCCTACAACTTGCGCTGCTGGTAAAGACCGTTGTCGGAAAACCCGAGCTTTCGGTAATAGCCGCGCGTGCCGACGGCGCTGATCACGTTCATCGCTTCGTAGCCCTCCTCGCGCGCGATGGCGCAAGCTCGCTCCACGAGCGCCCGGCCAAGTCCTCGATGCTGTGCGTTCTGCTCGCCCCTGCCGAGCCCCGCCACGCGCCCGTATATGTGAACCTCCCTGATCATAGCCTCGTTTGGCGTTATGGGAAGCTCGCCAGCGTGCATGCGCGCATAGTCGGGGTCGGGTAGGGACAGGCGCAAGAACCCCGCTATATGCCCATCGGGGGTGATCCATTGCAGAAACCGTTCGCGGGTATTGGTCGTTTCGTAAGCGACCTCGTCAAGGGCAAGTTCCGTGTCGTCGGTTGTCCCGAAGGTTATCTCGCGCGAGCGAATCTCGTGGATCGGGTGCCCGCGACGCGCGAGCTCCCCGTCAACTAGCTGGCGAAGATTAACTTTCTTGTTGCCGCACATGATGTCGTGCGCGGAAATGTCGCGGATCATGCGCGAAATGCGCGTGAAGGCGGGCGTGGCCAGCACATCGTCGGCGAGCAGGTTGATAAGCGTCTGTTCGCTGTAAGGATGCCAGGTGCCGTCTTCCCAGTGCTTGACAAGCCCCGTGCCGTCGACGAGCGCGCAGGGATAGAGCTTGATCTCGTCGGGCTTGAAGGCGTCCTCGGCAACCATCCGCTTGAAGTCCGCGGCATCGGATTCGGGTGTCGCTCCGAGCAGGTTCGCCATGAAATGAGCATGCGTCTTGAAGCCGAAGATGCGCGCGCTCTCGAAGGCCCGCCGCATGCGCTCAACGCCGATGCCGCGATGGTTCGCGCGCAGGATGTCCTCGTCGAGGCTCTGGATTCCCATTTGGATTTTCGTGCAGCCTAAGCGGCGCAGGGTTGTCAGCTGGCGAGGCCCCACGACATCAGGGCGCGTTTCAACGACGAGCCCAACGCAGCGATGACCCGATGTTTCGTTAGCGTGCTGTTGGGATTCAAGTTCCGGAAACGTTGCGGTCTGCCATTGCGCGACCGCGGCCCATCCGTTCGCGGGAGCCTTCGCCAAGGGCGCAGGTGCCGCCGCGGCCGCGGGTGCCCCGCTTCGCCGGCATTTTCCATGGGCGGTATCGGTCGCATACAGCTCGCGAACCGTTTGGTTGTACGTGGCCTCGCCGGCTCTCACGCGCTGCTGGGCATCGGCGACGAGCGCGGCGATCTCGTCGCGCTCGCGGGCGATATGGGCGCATTGATAAAGTGCTTGCCGCGTTTCGCATTGCGCTTGGGCTGTGGCCTCATCGTCGAAATCGTTCAAGGCCCGGAAGAGCTCGCGCATGTACCAGATTTGGTAGTCGAGCGGGTAGTCGCTCCAGGTTCCGCCCAACACGATGAGCTCTACCTTGTCGGTCACGTGTCCCATCTGGTGCAATGTGCGCAAGCGCGCCATCACCTGCAAATACGGGTCGAACCAATTTCGCTCGGCTCGCTGGCAAGCGGGTTCGTCGGCCAGGTAGCTTTTGGGCATGCGGATATCGTTGGGACAATACAGGCAGGCGCTTGAGCAGGGCCAAGGCTTGGTGAGGACGGTCACCGTCGCAACGCCTGAGGCGGTGCGACGAGGCTTGACCTGAAGCGTTCGCACAAGATGCGCCTCAAGCGCGTCGTCGACGTTCCACCCTTGCCACTTCGCGCGGTCGTGCTCCTTGACGTCTTGGTAAAAGGGGAGGAGCTGCTTTTTCGCCACGTAGCGAACAGGCCCGGCGACCTCGCGATTTCTGGCGCGAATGATTCGATCGAGGGCGTTCGGCGATAAGGGAGCCTGCGTTTGCCGCAGGGCGTCAAGTATGTTCAGAAGGGTCTTTTCCATGGGCGTTATTGTACGGCATGGTTCGCGCGGTTGCGCCGATGCTGTCTTGTTCGCGCGGGCAGGTTGCGCATCGTTTACAATAGCCGCAGCTGAAAACCGAGGGCGCGCCGTGCGCGGCGGCCTCATCCCCGCTGATATATCGCGGCGGGCCCGATAAAAGGAGCGAACCTATGAGCGAACGCGATGTGCGCGCCGAGCTGCAAACCTGGATCGACAACGCTGCCGATGCCGAAATAGCCGTCGAGCTTGCCGAGATGAAGGCGGCGGCCGATGCGGGCGACGATTCCGCCATGGTTGATGCGTTCTTCCAGGACCTTTCCTTCGGCACCGCCGGTTTGCGCGGCATCATCGGGGCGGGCACGAACCGCATGAACATCTACA
>CAVHXL010000065.1:0-9834 GCA_963639885.1 bacterium
GAGCGACGCGTCGCTCATGGCCACACCGCCTTCGCGTCCTCATTTCAATCCGCGCTCCCCGTGTGGGGAGCGACGACCTGTTCCGCGACACGGCGCACCGGCTCAACGATTTCAATCCGCGCTCCCCGTGTGGGGAGCGACTCCGGGATAGCCGCGCCGTGCGGCGCCGGCAGCATTTCAATCCGCGCTCCCCGTGTGGGGAGCGACATGACTCTGTCGGTTTCGGTTACGGGGTGTGCGAATTTCAATCCGCGCTCCCCGTGTGGGGAGCGACGTCCCCGCCGATCCTGATGATCAGGCCTTTGTAGATTTCAATCCGCGCTCCCCGTGTGGGGAGCGACGGCTGAGCGCCGAGGAGTTCGCGTTCGCCCTGTCATTTCAATCCGCGCTCCCCGTGTGGGGAGCGACGCCGTGAGCAGCATGGAATCCGCGCTCTCCCTCGCATTTCAATCCGCGCTCCCCGTGTGGGGAGCGACCCTCCATGAAGAACACGGTGTCCACCTGGCTCATATTTCAATCCGCGCTCCCCGTGTGGGGAGCGACCGTCACCGACGCGACGCTCGGCGACAGCCTGGAATTTCAATCCGCGCTCCCCGTGTGGGGAGCGACCATCGCTGGAAGGTGCCAGGATCTCTTCAAGACATTTCAATCCGCGCTCCCCGTGTGGGGAGCGACTGCGCCGCCGCCCGAACGGGTCGGCGATTGCTTATTTCAATCCGCGCTCCCCGTGTGGGGAGCGACAGGCCTGCCAGGTCCTTGTCCAGCTGGTCCAGGATTTCAATCCGCGCTCCCCGTGTGGGGAGCGACTCCGGGCAGGCACACGCAGTTCCCGCCGTCCTCATTTCAATCCGCGCTCCCCGTGTGGGGAGCGACCTTCGAGCGGTCCTCTATGTCCACGAGACCGGAATTTCAATCCGCGCTCCCCGTGTGGGGAGCGACTAAGCGGCTCAAGGATGCCGTGGGGGCATGGAAATTTCAATCCGCGCTCCCCGTGTGGGGAGCGACGGTCGAGGAATGAGCGAGGCGATAGTGCGCAGGGAATTTCAATCCGCGCTCCCCGTGTGGGGAGCGACCACGACCGCCTCGCACCGCTCGGGCACCTGGACATTTCAATCCGCGCTCCCCGTGTGGGGAGCGACCCGCGCGCGGTCTGCACCATCGGGACGGACACGGTATTTCAATCCGCGCTCCCCGTGTGGGGAGCGACGCGCCGGGAAGGACTCCCTCCCGGCATTGCTTTCATTTCAATCCGCGCTCCCCGTGTGGGGAGCGACGCTAACCGTGTCGGCTCACGTGACGGGATACGGCGGATTTCAATCCGCGCTCCCCGTGTGGGGAGCGACGGTGCCAATCGGCGTCAACATGTACGGCAACGCCCCATTTCAATCCGCGCTCCCCGTGTGGGGAGCGACATATATATGATTCGAGAATAAACACAGCAGAAACATTTCAATCCGCGCTCCCCGTGTGGGGAGCGACGGAACAGGAGCGAAAACGGATGGCACTGACCAGATTTCAATCCGCGCTCCCCGTGTGGGGAGCGACCGCTACATTTAGTAGCACTGCTTACAGTATCGCATCTCTATTGCGTTCTCAAAGTGCACAAGCCAATTTCATCGAGAAAAAAGCGCCACTGAACTCCGGGACCCATGCAATATCGGCGCGAACCTCCCGAATCACCCATGCTCGCCCCATGCTCGCACTCGCGCACCTACAATGCCAGAAAGCCCTCGGGGTCATAGCTCGGCTTCGCGCCATAATGCTCCACTTTGCCATGCCAGCTATTCCCCAAATGGTAAATGCGGATGCTGTCCTTTTCCTTGTTCATGACCTCGAACAGCGTCGCCTTCAGCGTGACCAGCGTAGCGGCATCCACGTCGCACTCGAACACCGATGCTTGCACACGCTGGCCATAATTCACGCAGATCTTCGCTATTCTCCGCAAACGTTTTCTGCCGGTAGCGTCGGTGGTATCGATGTCGTAAGTAATCAGCACCATTCCTATCCTCCTACTTCCACAGAAACGGAGGATACGCGCCCAAGTCGCCGCGAAGGCACTTCGCCAACAGCTGAGCCTGCACGTTGGGAACCAATCCACGCGGCATTTTCTCCCGCGTGAAAGGATGCGTAATCTGCTCGCGCTTCCTCTCCTGCCAAGTTTTGAACAGCGCCTTTCGAGCACCATCTGTCAAACGAACCTCACCCGTTTCCCGCACGTCGAAATCTGAGGAACCCACCACTCGATTATTGATGGCAGTGAGGACGAACCGGTCAACGAACACAGGGCGAAACTCCTCCATGCAATCGAGTGCCAAGGAATCCCTTCCCGGTCGATCTGCATGCATCAGACCAACCGCGGGATCAAGCCCCACGCCCAACAGCGCAGACGAACAATCTCTCGCAAGCGAGGAATAAAACAGGGACAACATCGCATTCACGCGGTCCTTCGGCGGGCGACGAGATCGTCCTGCAAAGCGAAAATCGTCCTTATCGCGCAAAATCAATTCGTCAAAGACCGAATAATAAACCGCCGCCGCATCACCTTCGATCCCTCGTAGGGATTCGAGCGAATCGCACGCACGAATAGCCTCCAAGGCGTCAGCCAAATGCGCAATCGCATCCCTTACGGCCTCCCCATCGATGCGAAGGCCGTGATCCCGCAAAGCCCGATTCAGCACCCATCGCGAATTGAACACTTTCCCCAAAATGAAATTTCGCGCTATAGGCAACGAAAGGGATCCGTCCTCTGAAGCTTTGAACTGGGCCTTTTTAAGCAACACGTTACCAGCAACACCACCCCGGGCATCTGCCAAGTATCGACCTGACGGAGAAAAGAACGACAGACGAATCCCGCGCTCGCAACATGCTCCCATCAGTGCAGGACTCGCGCCCGCGTACGAAAACAAGCTAATCCCCTCAAGCGCATGCAGCGGCACGCGCCCCAAAACTTCCCCTCCATGTTTGGCAACAACGTTTTCACCATCAAGAGCCAGATAGGCATCTTCGGTGAACACATACAGCGTATTCTTGATTCTTTTCATTCCGACCACTCCAGCGCGTCTTCGATGTACGACTGCACCGAACGCTGCTGCAACGCCGGCAAGCATTCTTCCATCAAGGAGCATGCAGCGCAGTGCTTTCCCTTGCGCACCTTCGGCACGTATCCGCGTTTGAATAAACGGTGCATTTCATCAATGGCGTCGCGAACGGTTTCACGTAACTCGTCGGTAAATACGACCTGTTCGCGAGATTGGGTCTGCTTATAGAACAAAAAACCGCCATCTATGTCGCACCCGAGCATTTCCTCGAGGCACATAGCCTGGGTGCATACCTGCAGTCTGTCGCAATCGTCGGCCTTCGACCTCCCGCGCTTGTACTCAATGGGAATGGGCTTCCACAAGCCCTCCTCACCCGCCAAGGGAACGCCGTCTTCGCATGCACGGAACTCCACCACGTCGCACACGCCGGAAATCCCCAGGTCGCAAGATCGGACAAAAAGCCCCCGCACAATCAGCAAATCACCTCGACGTTCTCGCATCTCCTCATCGTGAGCACGGCGATGCGCCACCTGGCCAGATGCCGTTAAGAAGTTTTCTTGCCACCGCTGCTCCACATGAACAAGCGCCCACTGCCTGCGGCAAAACGCGAAATGCTGAATGCCGGAAAGCGCGAGAAACTCTTCGTCCGGATACATAATTGCTCCTACAGCTTGCTGACAACCTCAACACCCTCGGGGATTAAATCCGCATCGATAACGATATCCTCGTAATCCTTAAACGAGCGAGGGGCCTCAACGCCAGGCTTTTTCCGGATGCTCACCGCATCGAACAGCTTGTAGGAAGGGGCATTGCCCAGTTCGGATTCGTGCTTGAACACGATCAGCGAACGCACGGCCATCTTCCCCCGCGCCGCCGAGTGATCATGCTCGAACATATTGATTATGGCGTTCCATAAAAGCTCGAGGTCATCCTCAGAAAATCCGGTGGTTTTACGAGCAAGGTTTGCCGACACAAAGCCTTCGCAGCGATACAGACCGTAAGGAACTATGTACTTACGAGCCCTCTCCGTGTTCTTTTTCGCAGCGTCTTTCTCCGTGGTAATTGCGACACGCATAATGGGTACATCTTGAGGAATAACCGGATCGACGCTCCGAGCAAACGTAAGCTGGACGGGACCACGCACCTGACCGCAATTCAGATTATTCGACACAAACGTTGTCATGACCGCACCAAACGTACGCACATCAAAGAACGTTTGGCACATAAAATCGCGCAGTTTGACGTCAAGCTCGGGATCGCCCTTCTTCATTTTTTTAATCTCTTTGGGATCAACATCGAAATGATCGAAGGCGCGCCTGTCACTCGTGTTCAGCGGAATGCCCTTCTTGATATAGATTTCGAAACCCGGTTCACCCTCCTTCACCGTCTCTACGTAGTCTCTGATCTTGCGCTTAAGACACACGTCGGTAACCAGGCCATAGCCCGATTCCGGGTCGACACGCGGCATATTTCCCGCATCGGGATCTCCGTTCGGGTTACCGTTCTCGACATCAAAGTACACCACGAAATCATAGCGGTTGGAAATAGGATTGCTCATGATACGCCTCCGTAACGAAGTGGGATTACTTGCACTCTTCTTGGTCGTTCTTCTTTGTGTACCTAGCTTGTTTTTGCTGGTAATAACCCAAAAGGAAGCTCCCTTGGTCAACCAGCGACAAACGCTTGGGAAGCCCTGTCCCGAGCTGCGACATCAGCTCGCCGAGCTGTTTTTCGAGATTGATGCCCATCCCAGGCATCTCTCTCGAAAGCTTTGCGAGGTGGGCAACGCTCAGCTTCAGCAAGACGGGAAACGTTGTTGCCGGCGTTGCGCATGCGGCGCTTAGGTACCGATCGGCAATGGTGGCTTTCCCGTTCGCCGCCTCCTGAATATACTCGAGCACGTAAAACGCACGGCCGAGCGTGTAGGCAATATCTTTACTGGCGGTATTTACGTTCACGGTAACCTCTCTTTCGCTTTTTTTCGCATTCCTAATTAGATACGCCCTAATGAGTGCCGCGTGTTCACGCTTTACCGTCTTCTCGGCTCGTACGCGCAGCAGAACGTTTTCGTACATTGCCTCCGGATAACGACTGCCCCTCAAAATCGCCTGCATCAGTGGCGCACTGAGCTGCGAGCTGATAACGGGTTTTTTGGCGTTTGGGTTTTCCAGGCTCTTTAGCAACCAATATGGAGACACGTAGGGGTATTCTCGAAGCGCGCGGGGAACATCGGAAATACGATAATGATCAGCAACATGACGCATCATCTCGCCAAACGAGCCCCGGAGGAAAAAGCGCACCGAAAGACGAGACTTGTTCGGAGCCAGCCCGAGCAGAAAAAACTCGTCTCCCAACGAGACGCCATCGAGGTCGGTCGCCTTCCCCGCGGACAACCTATCCATAACGGCCTTCAAATTTTGCTGATTCGCCAATTGCTCGTCTCCGCTGTCAACAGGCGCAAAACCTAGCGCAAGTGACAGTATCGAACAATTCCCCTGGTCGGAAGACTGCGAGGACGACCAGAATACCACCGTCGTATCGCCAAGACGCCCATGGTGTTGACGATCCGCGAGCAAGTAGTTCAACGCCGTCGCATACGCTTGCGCACTCGCGACGTCTACGGGGGCATTCCGGCCCTTCTCACCCGCATGCCCATACGACTCAAACGATTTGGAGTTGAATGCAACGAGTGGGGCGCCAGAGGGGTGTGCGCCGACGACACCCTTGATGGCCGGATGCAAGCGAGCAATAGGAGCTTTTCTTCCCGTTGCAAGCGAAATCATTTCCTGCTGCCCGTCAGCGTCACGATAACGAGCATCCCAGGCAGATTGAGCCTCCGCATCTTCGCATGCCTCCAGCCATGACGTTCCATCGGTCAAGCAAAAGGAGATGTTTGCATTCGCAAGAATTCCTTCGTCGGAAAGCCCAGGGACCGCGTCAAAATCGATCTGCTCGGGATCCCATTGCTCATAAAACCGAACAATCGAACAAGCAAGGGGCCCGGTGCAGCCTGCAAGAATCTTTTCGTGCAATTCCTTAGATTTCTTAAAACACTCCCGGCTGCGCTCGGGGTTCCCCTTCCCGTCAAAGCCCAACACATACGAAGACGTGTCACATAAGTAGTATGCAGGAGGATTATTGGTGCGTTTCACCTGTTCCGGAACGATTTTTTCCAGTCCACGCTTCCCGTCTCCACAGGAAATTACGGCCTTCAGGCTCCCGTCAGGGGAAAGCTCAAGTAAATATTTGACCTGACGCGAACACCATCCCGGCCTTGCAATGCCGCTATCGGGATTTTCGAGAAGCTGGTCATAGTAGCGTGCCAACGATTGAATAATCATCGGTACACCTCGCTTCCCGCAACGTCAATAATGCCGTTGCGCATGACCGCGCGGTAAAACATGGGAGTAATGTCTTCAGAATTTGAATAATCCATGTCATACAGCATGATGCCGAAATCGCGTTCCGGCGCATCGTCATAGGCCCCCGGCGGAAGCTCACCCTCCAATAAACTCACGTTCGCCGGAAACTCCCTACAGCCGAAATAAGGATGGCTGTAGCATTGTCCCTTGCGCAAACGTCGTTTCAGTATGTCGCAGAATTTTCCCGGATTGTCCTCCGGTTTTGCCTTGTCGGTCATGACGAAGTGGGCGTCTACGACATAGCGAACATCCGTCAGGATAAGCGATGCGCGCTGGGCGATGTTTTCCTGAGAACTGATATAGGGCAAATCCTTCGACCCCAAAACAGCTGCTTTCAAATCAACCGCCGAAGCTTTCTTTGTCACCTCGTTGCGCCGAACGCTGCTGAACTGTATCGGGTTGATCACATGGATACGGTCGATCACGTAGCACATGCCGGGATGCCAATATACGCTCTCAATTAGACCCCTTGCCGCACTGGGCGTTATCACATCGTAGGTAACTCGCTCGACGCTCAACTCGGGGCGCGTGAACAGCGCCCTTTCGCCCCATGCTTCTATTCTAAAGCCGAATGCCATGCAAAACCTCCTTTCCTTGCACGTGGCCGCAGTGGCCGCATCTCTCGCTTTGCTAACATTAGAAGAACAGGGCATCACCCCCTGCTCGCGCGATGTCCAAGCCGACATCATCGCGATAGAAGCCTTCGTCAAGAAGAACATAGGTATCGGGAGTCAACGGCTCAACGGCGCCCGCCTCATCAAGCGCGCGGAGATCCGAAGCATATAGAGAAACCGAATAACGAGACAGCATTCGCCAGCCCCCGCGCGAAAGAATTCCGTCGCGAGCCCGCTCTATTGCGTCTTCGTTTTCCGCACAGGGAACCACCAGCGGGGTTGACCCCTCTTCGATAAGTTTGAAGTCGCGCCCCACGTCTTCAAAGGGGAAGACGGCAATATTGTCATGCTGGACACTCTGCGACATGCGCTCAACGACTTTCTTCTCATCGAGCTGGCCCTCGCCTTTCGCCAAATACAGACGCTGGAAATACGCGGGGATACAACTTTCGACATCAAGGGGCTCGACCGAGGCATCCAGCAAACCGGGCAAAACACTCTGCGCAACCTGCGCCCCCTGCCCCACTTCAGACGGAACGTTGTATGGCTCGGCCGGGATGAACAGGTGCACCACGCTGTCTTGCGCCGTGCGCTTCCCCTCACGATTGCAGCGTCCCGCCGCCTGCACAAGCGAATCGACGCCCGCAACGGCTCGGTACACCACGGGGAAATCGAGATCAACGCCTGCCTCCACCAGGCACGTAGCCACCACGATGCAGCGCTCCCCCTGCTGCAACCGCCGCGTGATCTGCGCTAACATCCGCTTGCGGTGAACGGAGTGCATCATGGTGGTTAGGTGGTAGATGCCGTCGGCGCAACCGGAGGTACTAAGACGGTCGAAAAGGCAGCGCGCCTGCTTCCGACTATTAACGATGCAGAGCGCCTGATCATGTTCAAGCAGCGCATTCGCGATCTGCTCATCGCCGAGCTTGCCATCGCTTCGATACGTCACCCGCACGAGCGCCTCCGAAAGCCGTTGCGGGTTGCTGGAGATCTCGTCAACCGAGAGGCCTTCCCTCTGGAAATATTCCTCCAAGCATGGCTGGGTCGCCGTGCACAAAACCACCGTGCAGTCATAGTTCTTCACCAACTCGGCTAGCGCCTTTACACACGGCAATAGGAATTTCGTCGGAATCATCTGCGCCTCGTCGAGAAGAATTACGCTGTTCGCGATATTATGTAGCTTTCGACAGCGCGACGTTTTTGACGCGAACAACGACTCGAAAAACTGAACATTCGTGGTAACGATCACGGGAGCATCCCAATTTTCCGAAGCCAGCTTCATCCGGTTAAGCAAGTTGTTCGGGTCTTCCGGATTACCTTTCCCAGAATCGCCATAGTCGAACAAGCTGTGATGCTCAAGCACGTTGTTCTCACCGAGAACGCTGCGATACACAGTAGCGTTCTGCTCGATGATAGAAGTGTAGGGAATGGCGCAGATAACTCGCCGCGCGCTCGACCCCTCTGCACACGCATGATTAAGGGCGAACCTAAGTAACCCCAATGTTTTGCCGCTGCCTGTGGGAGCCGTGAGGGAAAACATTCCGGGCTTCTTCCGCGAAACCGCAAGGCAGTCATCGAGCATGCCGCAACGAGCCTCATTGACCAGCCCGCTCGGCGGGTAAAAGTCCCTGAGACGGAATTCAAGACGATCTCGCAACACAGAGAGCGAATCAGCTCGAACGCCTTCACGCGACTCCCCGATCATGAACGCTTCAGTGCAGAGGAAGTCGGCGTCAACGAGACAGCTGAACACCATGCGCGTCATCGTCGACAGAGAGAACGCCATGTCTTCGCTCGTCTTCGGCGAGGCTTTAAGCGCAGGCGGATTGATCTCGGGAACATCGATGTAGTTACGAAACGTCGAATAATCAGGAATTCCCCCGCGACCGGCAAGCTTTAACCTTCCCAGCAGTGATCCGCCGTCGTCAACCGCCGTACCACCATTGGGGAGTCCCCCGTGGTGTCCTGCTACGCAGTAGGAAAGCATGCCCGCTGCGTAGCCTTTCAGCTCAAAAGCGCCCGCCGTGGAATGATCCACTTTCGGACCGTCGTGGAGAATCCTGCGCTGGAAGCCGTCCGAATACTTACCTACGTCGTGCAGCAAACCCGCAGCATAGCCCCAAGAAGAAGCCCCGAAGGCATCGGCGAAGCACGCGGCCATCTCCGAAACGACCCTTAGGTGACCCTCGACCGATTCATAACGCTCGCCATCTTCCGAAACATGCGCGACGAACGACGGAACGCAGAGGCCCGAGTCATCAGATTTATGCAGCTCAACAACCCTTTCCTCATCCATACAACAATCCCTTCGCCAAAATCCGTCAACGATAGCGCCTGTCGGAAATAAGCTCGCTACTACTATTCTAGCGATTCTCCCCGTCCCGAATAATAGCTGGCAGCTAACAAAGAAGAGCAAGCGGCAAGCGGTCTCCTCGCAGCTTTGACCGGGAAGCACTTGCTTCGTTCGGTCAACCTCTTCGCGCGATGATACCTCGGAAGAAATTTCTGCGAGTACCACGTATGGTACTCGCAGAAATTATTTTTGTGCTATGGGAAAGCC
Source organism: bacterium (assembly GCA_963639885.1). Taxonomy (GTDB): domain Bacteria; phylum Actinomycetota; class Coriobacteriia; order Coriobacteriales; family Eggerthellaceae; genus Senegalimassilia. Next base: position 9,638 of record CAVHXL010000065.1, read on the forward strand.
ACGGGCAGCGTTTTCAGGCAACCCAAATCCGTCTCGCAGCGCAGGCTCCGCTCTTCCCGCGCGGCCCGACGAGTCTCGCCCCCTGCAACAACCACAGCACCACTCGCCTGCGCCGCTCGCCACCGCCGTCGGCACGCCGCCCCGCCCCATGCCCCACACCCCGCGCCCCGCGCCCCACGCCCCACTCCACTCCCCCC
>CAVHXL010000066.1:0-721 GCA_963639885.1 bacterium
AAACCGTCGATGGCGTTGTAGTAGTCGTAGAGCTCCTGGAATTCGGGCTGCTCGGCAGTAGCGGCGCTATCGTCGGTTGCGTCGCCGGAGTCGTCCGCGTCGTCGGCGTCGCTCAAGCTCAAAAGCGAGATGCCCTGCGCCTGCTCCTCGCTCACCATGTCGCGAATCTGGTTCTTGAAGTAGCTGTGACGGTCCTGGTTCACGCTTCCCATGATGCGGCTGAACAAGCTCACACCCTGCGTGCCGCCGTTCTCAAGCTGCACGATGATGGTGACGTTGCCCTGCTCATCAGTGCCATTCGACGCAGCCTGGCGCATCGCCTGCTCGACGGCGCTTGCCGCCGAAGGCTGCCCATCGGCGTCCTGCGGCATCGCGAACGCGGCCGTAGACGGCACCATCAGCGTTCCCACCAGCGTCAACGCAAGCCCGGAGCGAGCGATGCGTCCTCCCTTGCTTCCTTCTCCCATGCAGGGTCCTTCCCGGTTCGTCAGCAATATGACATATTCTTATATAAGGTAAACAGTTAGACTTTACCCATTGTTCACCTTTGCGAACCGGGAGTATACCCGAGGTGACTTTCAAAAGAAATACCCTGGGGTAACATTTGTTACATTTTTTCCACGTCTGAATTCGCGTGCAAGATCGACCTCTGCAAGGGGCCCTGCCGGGCGCGCCAACCGACGCCGGCTTCATTGGGAGAGCTGGCAGGCACGACGCCAGC
>CAVHXL010000066.1:731-9755 GCA_963639885.1 bacterium
GGCCCCGCCAGCCGACGCCAGCCCTGCCGGGCGCGCCGCCAGCCCCGCCAACCGGGGCCGCCGAGCCTACTGTGAGCGCTTGCGGCTCCGGCTCCTGCCGGAGGGGCGCCTGCCGGCTCCGCGTTTGCCGCCGCCCTTCTTATCGCTCGCTTTCTCGCCGCGCATGCGCCGCGCTTCCTCCCGACGCTCCGCCAAGCTTGCCGTTTCCTGCTTCAAGGCCTGATAGCTGGCGAAACGCTCGGGCGCGATGCTGCCCGCCTCGACGGCGGAGCGTACGGCGCAACCCGGCTCGTTGTCGTGCTTGCAGTCACGGAACCGGCACTGCTCCGCCAGCTTCTCGATATCCGAGAAGGCGGCCCCGATGCCCGTATCGGCATCCCAAAGCCCCAAGCCGCGCACGCCCGGCATGTCGACCACGAACCCGCCATCGGGAACGGCTACCATCTCGCGGCTCACCGTGGTATGCCGCCCCTTGCCATCGCCCTCGCGAACGTCACCCGTTTGCTGCACCTGCGCCCCAACCAGCATATTGACCAGGCTCGATTTCCCAACACCAGACTTGCCTATCAGCACCGTCGTCGTGCCCTCGGGCATAAGCACGCGAACCGCCTCGACGCTGCGTGGATCGTTCTCCGACACCACAAGCGTTTTCACATCGGGACCTGTCAGAGCACGCACCCGTTCAGCCACCTCGTTGACTTGGGACTCGCTTTCGGCAAGATCGGCCTTGGTCAAAACGACCGTCACGGCCGCGCCCGTCTCAAACGCCAGCACGAGCTCGCGCTCAAGGCGGCGCATGTTCACCTCGGCGAGGGGCTGTGCGACGATGACGCGATCGAAGTTCGCGGCGAGCACCTGCGCAACCGCTCGCTCGGTCGGGTCCTTTCGCACGAAAGCGCGCGTGCGCGGGCAAATGGCCGTGATGATGCCCTTGTCGTGGCCATCGGGAACGTCGACCTCGACGAAATCCCCGATAACGGCACGAACCTTCTCGCCCTTGACGAGGGACGTGGCATGCTCGCAGCGCACCATGCGCCCGCTTTCGAGCCGCACGAGCGGGTATCCGCGGTCGAGCTTGATTACCTGCGCCTTTTGCAAAAGTCCCTCATCCTTCGTTATCTTCCGCCATTTGCCGAGGCCACGCCGCACCGCCGCCAAACCTTTGCCAACTTCGCCAACATCCTAGCGCTGCCGCTCCTGAAGCCAACGGAACAGAACCATCAGGCCCAAGCCTATCGCGATGGCCGAAATTCCCGGCACGAACTTCACCGGATCGAACACGTCGGGCGTCACCTTGCCCTTCTGGGTTACCGTGATCACCTGCGCATGGATATCCGAAACGCCGGAATGCTCCGCGCACGCCAGATGGAACGTCCCGCGCACCTGCAGCGTCGTCCCCTTCTGCCCGTACTTACCGTACAGGTCTATTTTCTCGGCGGCGGTCTTCGTCATGTAGACCGTCGTGGTTGCGATCGAGCTCGCCTTCGACAGCTGAGCAGTCGTTTGGGCGGTGGAAGCCGTGCTCGCGGCCGACGACAGCAAGGTGGTCATGGTGGTCGAACCCGATGCCGAAAGCGTGATCCAGCAATGCTCGTCGTCGGCATCCACCAGGATCTTGTCGCCGATGACCTCGCCGGTCACCTGCACCGTTTGCTTGTCGTAGTAGCTATCGGCCGTGCTCAGGTCGATGATGGAGGTGTCGTAAATGAACGAGCTGTCGGGCAGTTGCGACACGTCAACCTCGTTTTCCTGGGCAGGCACCTCATCGGCCCGCGCTAGCTGGGGAAAGACAGCAGGCAAGGCGAGCGCCGCAGCAAGGGCGAGCGCAAAGGCCGCCGTGTGGCGCGTGGCAAGCTTCTCCAACAGCATCCTCATCATGAGCGCTTCACCAACCTGCGCGGATTGAGCGAAGCGACAAGCTTGACGATCAGCGCGATCAGCGTCAAGAACTCAAGACGGCCGGCCCACATCTCAAGCATGTAGAACAGCTCAAGCGTGAAGGGCATGCCCTGCGAGCACAATCCCGACGTAATGCCCCCGTTCGAGGCCATGGCAACCGACTCGAAAATCGCCTGCGTCGCCTCGTAGCCGTGCGCTATGCCCACGAACGCCCCGATAGCGTAGGTGATCACGTACAAAACGAACACGGTCATCGCCTCTTTGACCACGTCAGGCGTCAAAATACGGCGACCGACATGGTTATAGGACACCACGACGCGCGCCGAATCCGGGGAAATGGTCTCCTTCACCGTCGACACCACCGACTTCATGATGACGGCGATCCGGCTGAACTTGATACCGCCGGACGTCGAGCCCGCTCCACCGCCGACGGCCATGAGCGCCGCGAGCACCAAGAATGCGCCGGAGGTAAGCGACGTGGTCAACTGGTTGGTCGTGATGTTCTGGAAACCCGTGGTCGAGAATGCGGAAACGACCATGAACACGCCGCGGCGCAGCATGGTCGCCAAATTCGAGAACTCCGACGATGCGGAAATCGAGGCGGCGAACACAAGCGCCATGACGCAGACCCAGATGAACATGGTTTTGATCTCGAAATCATGGAAGAAGTCGTCGACGCGTCCCTTCCACAGCCGCGCATGCAACACGAAGTTGACGCTGCCGACGATCATGAGCAGCATCAGCACGAACTCGATCAGGATGGAGTGGTAATACAGGATGCTGTTCGACATGGGCGTGAAGCCGCCGGTGCAAAACGCCGAGATGGACAGCCACAGCCCGTTCAGGATGGCGCGCGGGACTTCCATGCCGTCGAACGCGCACATGACGGCGAGCACGGCGCCGGCAACGATCACGAAGCCAAGCGTCAGCTTCGAGATGAAGCGCGCCGTCTGCACGACGTTGGGAACCACGTGCTCGCTGCGACCCTCGGAAACGAACAAGGTTCCGCCCGAGCCCTTCCCGAACAGGCCGAACGATAACGCGACCACTACCAGGCCCAAGCCGCCCAAGCCATGGATGGTGAAGCGCCACATGTTGTCAGCATACGAAAGGTGGTCCAAATCGTAAATAATGCTGGCTCCGGTCGTGGTCACCCCCGAAACGCCGTCGAACAGAGCGTCGAGGAAGGTGTCGAAATGCCCCGACATCCAAAGCGGGATGCTCGCCATGAACGCAAGAACGACCCACGCAAAACCCGTGATCGCAAGCGCCTGTTGGCGGTTCAGGCGTCCTGGCTGCACGCGCATCAGGCGCAGCAGCGACCCGACGATCAGCGAGATGCCGATGGAAAGCAGATAATGGCTGGCCGGGGTCCACTCCTGGAAAATGATGGCGGTGATGAGCGGCGCCAAAAGAGCCACGGACGAGAAGAGCACGAGCACACCGAGATAATGCCCGATAACCCTGACGTCATACCATGAGAAACGTTGCCACATGCTGCGCCCACCTATCGCCGTATCGTGCTCACCGGGCAAAGGCCGTGCATCATGACAGCCCCACGATGAATCGGACGCCGATGGTGATCGACCACAGCACGATCAGGAAAACCACGCAGCTCAACAGCACGGCCGTGAAGCTGATCAGAGGACGCTCGATTGCATGGTATATGTCGCGCGCGCGTTTTTGCATGCGGCTATGATAGCGCAAAAGGCGGCAAGCAGCAGTTGCGGCGGCCCGAAGACCGCCGCAACTCAAAACCGTTTCAACCTGAGATTACATCAGCTTGGTCACCGCGTTGGCGTAGGCAACCGGATCGGCGATGGGCATGCCTTCCACGATGAGCGCCTGGTTGTACAGGATGTCCGTGTACAGCTTGACCTTTTCGTCGTTGCCGGCTTCCTGGGCCGCCTTCAGCGTGTCGAAAACCGGATGCTTCGCGTTGAGCTCCAACACTCGCTGCGACTTCATCTCGCCCATACCCTCGGGCATCTGGGACATCAAACGCTCCATCTCAAGCGAAACGGGGCCTTCGGTGGTCACCGCAGCCGGGGCGTCGGTCAGGCGCGTCGACACAGCCACCTTCGTCACCGCATCGCCAAGCTGCTCCTTCATGGCCTTCAACAGATCCTCGTTGTCCTTCTCGACGCTTTCGGCTTCCTTCTTCTCCTCCTCGGAAGCGAAGTCCAAGTTGCCGGACGCGACGTTCTTGAGCTCCTTGGGGCCGGTCCCCTCGATATCGTTGCCCTCGGCATCCTGCTCGGGCAGAGGTCCATAGGAATGCATGGCCTGGAAGCAGAACTCATCGACGTCCTTCACGCACAGCAGCACGTCGTAGCCCTTCGATAGCACGGTGTTGACGATAGGCAGCTTGGCAAGGCGGTCCACGCTTTCGCCCGCGGCGTAGTAAATGGACTTCTGGTCAGCGGGGGCGGCAGCCAGATACTCGTCAAGCGTGATGAGCTTCTGCTCCTTCGCGCTGTAGAACAGCAGCAGCTCGGCCAGCTCATCCTTCAACATGCCGTAGCTGGTGTAAATGCCGTACTCAAGGCAGCGACCGAAATTCTCGAAGAACCTCTCGTAGGCCTCGCGGTCGTTCTTCAGCATCTTTTTCAGCTCTGAGGTGATTTTCTTCTCGACCTTGCGGGCAATGGCGCGCAACTGGCTGTTGTGCTGCAGCGTCTCGCGCGAGATGTTGAGCTGCAGATCCTGGCTGTCGACGACGCCGTGCACGAAGTTGTAATGCTCGGGCAGCAGTTCTTCGCACTTGTCCATGATCAAAACGTTGGAGCTGTAAAGCTCAAGACCGCGCTTGTAATCCTTGCTGTACAGGTCGTACGGCGCGCGGCTGGGGATGAACAGCAGCGCATCGTAGGAGATGGCGCCTTCGGCGTGGATGCTGAACGTACGCGCCGGATCGCTGAAATCATGGAACGTCTGCTTATAGAACTCGTTGTATTCCTCGTCCGTGACATCGGATTTACCGCGCTTCCAGATGGGAACCATGGAGTTGATGGTTTCCTCTTCGGAGTACTGCTCGTACTCGGGCTTGTAGTCGTCGCCGGCATCCTCGGGCTTGGGCTTCTGGCGGCTCTTTTGAACCTCCATGCGCACGGGATAGCGAACATAGTTGCTATAGCGCTTGATCAGGTCTTTCAGGCCACGTTCGGTAAGGAACTGATCGTAGTTCTCCTCCTCAGTGTTGTCCTTCAGGCTCAGCACGATATCGGTGCCGCTCGTAGCGCGCTCGGCCTCGGAGATGGTGTAGCCCTCGACGCCGTCGGACTCCCAAGCCCACGTCTCATCGGAGCCGTAGGCTTTCGACACGACGCGCACGGACTTCGCCACCATGAACGCGCTGTAGAAGCCAACGCCGAACTGGCCGATGATGTCCACGTCATCGCCCTGCTGCTCGGCGTTTTCCTGCTTGAAGGCCATGGAATCGGAATGCGCGATGGTGCCCAGGTTCAGGTCCAGGTCGTCCTTGCTCATGCCGATGCCGTTATCGGATACGGTGATGGTGCGCGCATCTTTATCGAAGGCGACGCTGATGCCCAGCTGATCCTTCGACAGCTCGACGGAGCTGTCGGTTAGGCTCTTGAAATACAGCTTGTCGACGGCATCGGATGCGTTTGAGATAAGCTCGCGCAGGAAGATCTCGCGATTGGTGTAGATGGAGTTGATCATCAGGTCGAGCAGTTTCTTGCTCTCTGTCTTGAATTTGCGCATACGCAGCGCTCCCTTTCCATAACGTCTGTGCTTGGGGCCGAAACAAACCGTTCGCGCTTAGCCGCCGCAGGAGTTTGCGAGGCGACGGCTTTCGGCGCGAATAGGACGCCCCGCAGGTGGCAGGGCGTATTTAGCAGTCTCAACCCGTGAGTGCTAAAAATGATTGTAGTCGGGTGCACTAGCGTGTCAAGTGACAAGAAGATGACGAACGGGTGTCAACACGACAGCCCCAAGAGGCATGAAGCCGGCAACATCCCATATGGCGACCCCTCCCGCAGCAGGGGCTTCGCCAACGCTATTCGGCGGGCTCGATCCCCTCGTCGTCATATACGAGTTCGAAATTTTCCTCAAGCCAAGCGAACACGCCGCGCGGGTCGGTCGTCTTTACCAGATTGCTTTCGAATGCCGACGCGTCGCGCGTGACGACGAAGTCGGCGCGCAAGTCCATTGCGGCCTCGAACAGCAGCGAATGCGCGGGGCTTCTCCACGACGTTGCCAACACGCGGTCGATCTGCGAAGCGTCCAAACCGTGCACCTGAACGAACGTGCGCAGGCCGCGCAGCTGCTCAAGCGCGCGAGGAACCAGTTGGGGGTTTCCGCCCTCGCTCAGAACATTCAAGAGTTCGATCATCTGACCAGCGGTGATCCAAAGATCGAACTCGCCTACCCGCCCGGCGATCATCATGAGCCGGTTCTCGCGATAGTCATCTCCCTGCTTGCAAAGGCAATCGGCCACCACATCGGTGCCGAGTAAAAGCTTCGCCTGAGCCATCGCTATCGACCCGCTTGCGAAGTTGCGGTGGGCACCTGCCTCGTCGTGGCGTCGGTCGTCAAGGAAGCTGCATCAGCCACGTCGGAGCTTGCCGCCTCGCTCGTGCGCGCATCGACAGCCGGGGAATCGCCTGCATCAGTCGAGCCCGCAAGGTCGCCCGTCCAGACGATGGAGCGCTTCGTGCAAATGGAGTCCACGAATTCCGCGGCGCGCACCCATGCCGACTCGTCATCCGCGACGCAGCGATCGGTAAGAAACTCGGCGTTGCCGTCCTCGATGATGCGATCGTACATGCGGTTGATAGCCTGCGAGGCATTGATGCCCTCGCGCTGCAGAACCAACGCACCGCGACGTTTTTTCCCAGGGGCCATGCGCCCCGTCACCATTGCTTCGCCCATGCCGACCTCCAAACTCGAATCTTCCTTCCATTGTACAACGTTTTTTGTACAACGTCAATGGAAATAGACGATATTCGCAAATTAAAGCTCCTGTTTCCCCAGATAAGATCACGCTTTTGAAGCTCTATCAGCAAATGGGCAGCCAGGAAACCGAACCGCTAGCATCGCCTTGCAACAACAAAATGCTTTTCGAGATTTATTTCGCCGATTAAATCAACCTGTTGCCCTATAGGTTTATAGGTGTTATATGGTGAGCATACCCGCGAAACAACCTTTTGCTACCATGCACAGGCACCGCCATTAGGAACGAGGAACCGATCGACGACGGGAGACGACATGCCCGGCCTGAAATTTTCCATCTTGGGAGATTCGATATCGACCTTCGAGGGCGTTACCCCGGAAGGCTTCACGCTGTTCTACAGCGGCGAAAGACTTGGCAGCACGGGCGTCACCAAACCCTCGGATACCTGGTGGGCACAGGTGATCAAGGCGCTTAAGGGCACGCTTCTTCGTGATAACGCCTGGTCGGGAAGTATGGTTGAGGGAGCGGGATTCCCAGCAGCTTGCAGCCGGGAACGCATCGAGGCTTTGGCGGGAGCAAACGGGGAGATTCCCGACGTCATCATCGTTTTCATCGGGATCAACGACTTCGGATGGGGTGGCGCGGCAGCGCAGGCAGCCGGCCGTGGGCACGCGACGCCCCGATGCACCGATTTGGCCCAATACCCCGAAGCAGAGGCGGGCATCGCGCCCGGCAACGCCGTGCTGCTTTTCGGGCAAGCGTATCAGCGGATGCTGCAGCATATTCACGAGATCGCACCGAATGCCTTGGTTTATTGCTCGACCCTGCTGCCCGGCCGCACGCAAGGCATCGACCACCCGGAGTTCACCTATCGGCTACGCGGCTTCCATCTTGATGAATACAACGAGGCCATTCGCCACGCCGCAACGGCCGAAGGATGTCGAATCGCCGACGTGCGCGCCTTCGGCCGCGATTACGATTCGCTTGAGGGGACGCACCCCACCGCACTCGGGATGCGTCAGTTTGCCAGCATGATCATCCGTGCGATGCAACTCGCGGACGAGAAGATGCCGGATGTGCCCGGCGCAACGGCAAACATCGACCCCGAGGCGGAAAACCCGGCCATTGACCTGCACGATTTCTGCGCTGCGCCTCAAAGCGGCGAAACGTGCCACAAGTCGTCGTGCATTGGCTGCCCCCACGTAGCCGACAGCGGCAACCAATGGCTCTGCCGCTGCCTGAAATAACAATGGCTGGGTCTAGCGGTCCAGCGGAGCCGCTATTTCGCCAGCTGGATCTTCTCCACGTCCTCACGGGAGGTTTCGCGATACAGCACCACGCGTTTGCCGATAACCTGCACCAATTCGGCATTGGCATCATCGGCGATCTGACGTCCAGCCTCAGCAGCCTGACTTCCCGTTTCGCACAGCACGCTTACCTTGATGAGTTCGTGCGCTTCAAGCCCCTCGTCAACCTGCTTGATAATGTTTGCGGTCACGCCATCTTTACCAACCATGACGGTAGGCTTGATGTTGTTCGCTAGGCTGCGAAGTTGACGAATCTGCTTGCCGGTGATGGCCATACGTTGCTCATTTCTTCTCGGCCCGGCTTCACCAGGCATCCTCTGTGGTTTCGCTATTCTACAACGTCGGCGCACGCGCTGCCCTCGCCTGCACGAAGATTCCGGTCACGCCGAACTGCGGCACGGGCGTACGCAAAGGCGATGGCACACCCGACGGCGGCGATGACGACCGCAACCACCATGGCCGCGGAAAACCCTTGCGCCAGCGCCACGCCCGCCGCAGCGCCCGCCGAGAGCGCCCCGGCCTGCCCCGTGGAGAGGATACCCGTATATAGCGAAGGCCCGATCACTGCCGCCACCTGCACCAACGTGGTCGAAATCGCCACGCCGAAAGGATTCATCTCCTGCGGCAAGGTACGCAAGCCGGCGGTCTGCGACGGGCTGAAGATGAAACCGGTCCCGCACGTCACCAGCATGGCGGCGATAAACATCACCGGCAGCGAGAGCGTAGGGGCAAGCAGCGCCATCAGGGCGAAGCCGACGACGATGGCGGCGAACCCCGCCGGCAGCAGCGGCCATTCCCCTCGCCCGTCCATGATGCGCCCGCCGACCAGCGTGCATCCGGCGTTACCGAGCACGGGAACCAGCATGATCAGCCCCGCGAAAAACGCCGACAGGCCGGCGC
>CAVHXL010000067.1:0-9672 GCA_963639885.1 bacterium
GACGAGCCGCCCGCGCTGTGCTACAGCTCCGTGTGGCTGTCCATGAACTGCCTGGTGCTCGACCCGAAGACGGTTATCGTCGAGGCCTCCGAGGTTTACCAGCAGCAGCAGATGGACGAGCTGGGCATGAACGTCATCCCGGTCGACCTGCGCGATGCTTATCCGTTCGGCGGCGGCCTGCACTGCTCCACCGCGGACGTTTATCGTGAGGGCGACTGCCTTGACTACTTCCCGAATCGTGTCAAGGACTGCACGCTCATCCACCCGGAGATCTGGGACGACTAAGACTGACGTCTCAAATCTGCCTCCGAGCGTGATCGCTGGGGAATGTGCGTGATGTAATCCGTCCGCATGGCTTTGCAATCGAAAAAGCTCGGCGCCTGTTGGTGCCGAGCTTTTTTTGCGTGCGGGGTTGTTGGTGCCTTTAATATACGGCGACGACCGTGAGCACGGTGCGGTCTACCTTGAACGCGATGTCTCGACCGGCGTAGGCCATGCGGTAGATTCGATCGGGCTCATGCTTGCTGCCGGCGCGGCGCGGATCTTGCCGAAGCACTTCTATAAGGCCAGCGACTTTGTCGGGATCAACAAGTTCCTGCAGCTCATCGGGGAAAACTACCTCGAGTTCCTTCCATGGCGCGCTCTCGATCCAGCCGCCGGTCGCCTCGGGGTGGCTGTCGGCGTAGGGGATGTAGGGCTTGATATCGAAGATGGGGGTTCCGTCGCGCAGGTCGGCTCCGAGCACATGGATGATCGGGCCCGCGTCGGTGAACTCGATGCGGTCGAGCGTGACGCAGGTTAGCCCGATGGGATTGGGGCGAAACGGGCTGCGCGTGGCGAACACGCCTTTGCGCTTGCTGCCGCCAAGGCGCGGCGGACGCACCGTGGGCGACCATTTGCGGGCGATGGATGTTGCGGCGGAGCCTTTCGCCCGCGCGTGCTGCGCGCCGGCGGCGACGTCTTCCGCCGTCCCGCCGGGTTCGCCGTTCTCGAACTGCCAGATCACCCAGAGGTGCGTGAACTCCTCAAGACCGTCAACTGCGGCATCGACGGCGAATTTCGGCTCGAACACGATGCGTCCCTGCAGGTGCGGCGCGACGAAGCTGTTGCGCGGGATGCCGAACTTCTGCGGCATGTCGGTATACATGTGTGCAATGGGTTCCATGCCTGCGATTGTATCCCATCCATCGCCGCAGATGATGCGATTCAAGCAATTAGGGAAGCTTTCCTTCGTCGGGCTCCCGAGGCGCACGATGCTTTTCGTGCTCGCTTCGCCTCTTACGGCAATGGGCCGGCTGGTGTCGAGTTTTTCGCCAGCCGGCCCATTGCGGATGCGGGGCTTATATGGGGGGTCGATGCCCAGCCTGCAGCAAGCCGGGCATCGACATCAGGAAGCAAAGGCCGCCGCTCAACGCGAGCGCCGATGCGAACAGCGATGCGCCGAGGGCGGCAAGCCCCTTCGCATCGAGCTGGGTGCGCTGCTCGTCGTCCGAGAACGGGAATTCGTCCCATTCGTCGTTGGCTATTTTGCCTTCCAGACGCGCACGCGGCAGCATTTCGTCTCGTCGCCGCTGGTCGAGGTGTAGTTGATGCTTGCATAAGTGACCACGGTGCTGCTTGCTCCGGACGAGGCGAGCCATTCGCCCCAGTCGTCGGCGCCGCTGGGGACATCCAAGACGAAATACCGCTTGCCATCAGCGTCGACGCCGCAGACGGCCTTCGTTGATTTCACCATGAAGAAGTTGCCGCACCAGGCTGGCGCGCAGGTCGGCGTGCGGTCGAATCGGACCCATTTCGCGTTATCGTAGCTGCTCGAGGGCATGTTCGCCGGCGTGTAGGTTCCCAGGTTGGCGATACCGTCACCGTAGCTGTACGTGGCGTCGAGGGCGAAGTTGAATCCGGCCACACCCCATCCGGCCTCGATCGGCTTCATCGATGCGGGCAGCGTGAGCGTGTCGGTGACATCGCCGGATGCAGCATCGATGCGCGTGAGCTGGTAGCACGAAGTCGAATCAGGGTTGCGCGGGGTGATGACGACGGCGTCGCTGGTCGCGTAAGGCGCTGTCGCCGCACGCCCCGTCGACTCGTAGATCACCTCGGCGGTGGATGACCCGGCCGCCGCGCGCTTGACCTGAAGAGTTTGCTTGGAAGAGGAAACGGTGCTGCTCGATTGGGGCATGACCTGCCAGAACAGGTTGTTGCCAACCGCCGCGATGCTCGGCGTCTCCGTTTCGCCGCAAGCGCCTTCGTCGATTTTCTGGACGCCGGTGACGCTCGATGCGTTCGATCCGAGCTTTCCCGTCATCACGCGCCATATGCCGTCGAGGATGTCCGCCTCGATCCAGATGATGGCCTGCGAGGTTGCGCGAACGTCATAGATCTCGAAGCCCTCGTCCTGCCCTTGCGCCTTGTCGATAACGGTTTCATAGGTGCCGGACGAAAGCGAGAGCATGGCTATCCGGCAAAGCGGCTTGGCCCCGTCGGTCGGGATGAGGCATGCGGCGTACTTGTCGTCGTTGCAGAAGACGAGCGTGCCATAGGGAAGGTCGTACTCGCCGGTTTGGCTGACGCAATCCCCGGCATCGTCGACCTGGTCGAGCGAGGTCGCGTCGGTCACGTTGCTTTGGGGTACCTGCAGCGTGCTGACGGTCGGAGTGGAATCGCCGGAGGACACGATAGCCGCGCCGCCGGCTCCAATGGCGGCGAGCGCGCCTATGCCAACGATGCCGAGAAGGAGCCTTCGGCGCGTGATGAGCGTCTCGCCGTGACCTTCATCGCCGATGGACGGTCGCAGCGTGCTGCCGGCTGAGTACCGAGCCTGCCCGTTCGCGCCGCCAAATCCGGTGGATGGGGAAGACGACCCGATGCCGATGCCGCCAAGCCCGGGGATGCCCGAAAGAGGGGTGGGCGTGCTGCCGCCGACGAAGGTCGCGCGGCTTGCGTCCTTGGCCGCGACCCCGCGGCGGGATGCCTGCGCCGCGCCTGCGGCCTGCGCCCGCTCGCGTGCCTGCGCACGTCCGGCATGAGCGCCGCGTGATGGTGCTCTATTTCCCATTGCCCCTGATGAAACAGTTGTTTTCCTGTTCGAACGGGGGGCTGCGTGAGATGCGCGGCGTGCGTTGCCGCCGGGTGTTGTCCTTCGGGTTACCATGGTGGTAATTATGTCATTTCGACTACAGCGGCAAGGGCGTTCGTCTCCACTTGCTACAATAAACCCAAACGCTTTCGCACGCTCGTGCCCGAAGGGGGCCGTGTGCTGATTGTGCCGCATGGGAACAACGACTTCCTAAGGAGTGAACCATGAGCAATGAAACCCGCCGCATCCTGTTGGTGGAAGACGAGAAGGCCATCCGCGACGCGGTGACTGCCTATCTTGAGCGTGAAAACTATTGGGTTACCGCCGTCGGCGATGGCCAAGAGGCCCTTGAGGAATTCTCGAAGCACCACTTTGACCTGGTAATCCTTGACCTTATGCTGCCGCGCGTCCCCGGTGAGCGCGTCTGCCGCGCCATCCGCGACAACTCGGACGTGCCGATCATCATGCTGACCGCGAAGGGCGAGGTCGAGGATCGCATCATCGGCCTGGAACTCGGCGCCGACGATTATCTGGTCAAGCCGTTCAGCCCGCGTGAGCTGGTTGCCCGTGCGCGCGCTCTGCTGCGTCGCGTGCACGCCGATTCCGAGCCTCAGCGCGAGGTGCTCGAGTTCGGCGAGCTGACCATCGACGTTTCCGGTCACAAGGTTATGGTTTCCGGCAAGGAAATCGACTTGACGGCTTCCGAGTTCAAGCTGCTGACGACGCTGTCCCGCTATCCGGGTCGCGTGTACTCGCGCATGGAGCTGGTGGAGAAGGTGCTCGGCTACGACTTCGAGGGCTACGAGCGCACCATCGACTCCCACGTGAAGAACCTGCGCGCCAAGATCGGCGACAACCCGCGCAACCCGAAGTGGCTGCACACGGTGCACGGCGTGGGCTATCGCTTCGAGGACCCCACCAAGCAGGGCCAGTAGAAACTTCGCTTTTCCGCGAAGGCGCGGTCGACGTCAGGTCGGCCGCGCCTTCGTATTTCCAGGCGGGAACCTTCGATGAATAGATTGGATGCTGGTTGTTATGGAGCAATCGAAAGAACATCCTGAACAGGGGAATTCATCCGGCGTGCCCGAGCAGGCCTCGCCCGACGCAAGCGGGTCGGTGGTGCTCGAGCGCCCCAGCGAGGCCCGGCGCCGCCGCGGTATCGTCGACGCGGTGCGCAACTGGTGGAGCGGTCTGACCTACACCACGCGCGTGACCTGCGCGTTCGCCTTCATTGCCGCCATGACGGCGCTCGTCGCCATCGGCGTTTTGTCCTTCGTATGGCAGCAGCACTTCCACACCTACACGCAGGAGAACATGAAGTCGCTCGCCGAAAGCACGGCGACGCGCATCGAGGAGGTGTACGCATCGTCACATACCCTGCATGATCCGCAGGTTGAAGCCGTGGCGAAGTATGCCGAAAGCCTTAACAGCGGCGTCGGCGTCGCCATCATCGACAACGCGAGCGGAAAAACCGTCTACGATTCCTCGGCCATCACCATAGACGACGGGAGCACGGGCGGTTCGTCGAAGGGGTCGTCGTCCAGCTCGTCGAGCTCCGATTCTTCCGGCACTGTTCGCACGCTTGCCCCGCCGGCCACCGCGAGCCAGCAGTTCACATCCGCCACCATCGAGTACGGCGGCGTCGCGGTGGGGTCGGTTCGCATCTGGGTTTACGGGTCGGAGGCCCTGCTCACGCAGGCCGACGAGGAGTTCTCCAGCAATTCGTATCAGGCTATGGTGTTCGCCACCGTGCTGGCCATCGTGCTCGCGTCGTGCATCGGATTTCTGTTCGCGCGTGCTTTGGTGCGGCCCATCAACAAGATGGCGTCGACCGCTCGAGCCATCAAGGAAGGTGACCTGACTGCGCGCACCGGCATTCAGGGCGAGGACGAGATCGCGCGTCTGGGCATGACGTTCGACCAGATGGCCGACAGCATCGAGCGAGACCGGAAGCTGGAGCGCCGCTTGACCACCGACGTCGCGCACGAGCTTCGAACGCCGCTCATGGCCATCCAGTCGACGGTCGAGGCCATGGTCGACGGCGTGTTCGAGCCCAACGAGGAGCGTCTTGAGACGGTGAATTCCGAGGTGCAGCGTCTGTCGCGTTTGGTGGATGCCATCCTGAAGCTCTCGCGTCTTGAGAACCGCAGCACCCCGATGAAGAAGGAGCTGCTCGATGTCGGTGACCTGATCAGCGGCATCATATCGACGCATGAGGCATACGTGAACGATTCCGGCTTGAAGCTCGTATACGAAGTGGAGCGCGACGTGATCGTGCGCGGCGATTCGGACATGATCCGCCAGGCCACCGCGAACCTCATCTCCAACGCGGTTCGCTACACGCCCGAGGGCGGAACCATCACGGTGAGCGTTTCGAGCGTTGACGACATGTGCGCGATCGCGGTGCGCGATACCGGCATCGGCTTGTCTCCCGAAGAGGCGAAAATGGTGTTCAGCCGTTTCTGGCGCGCCGACGCGGGTCGCACGCGCGAGAGGGGCGGGCTCGGCATCGGGCTTTCGGTGGTCAAGGAGATCGTCGATCGGCACAACGGCCGCGTGACCGTCGAGGGAGAGAAGGGCAAGGGCGCTTGCTTCACCATCTTGCTCCCGTTGTATTCCGAGGAGGGCGAGCAGCGCGAAGCTCGACAGCGCGAGCGTCAGCAGCAGAAGGAGCACCAGCAGGCCCAACGTGCCCAGCAGCGTGAGCAGAGGGGCCAATGGGTTGCTAGGTATACGCAGAAAACGGGGATACCGTTCGGCAAGCCCCACGACGACGAAAAATAGTCGGATAATAGCAGCGAAAAAGGGCGGCGAAGTCCATCGCGGCCGGTTGCTCGCCGGCTGCGATGGACCGGGGTCGCCGGCGATAAGCCAGCCGCGAAACGCAAGGACGGAAGGAAGCGGGACTCATGAGCGGAATCGATATCAAACCGGATGCGCAGGGCAAAGTACGCGACATCTATGACTTGGGCGACAAGCTGCTGATGGTTGCGACGGATCGCATCTCGGCATACGACTTCATCCTGCCCGATGAGATCCCGCATAAGGGCGAGGTCCTGACGCAGATCTCCTTGTTCTGGCTTGATCAGCTGAAGGACGTTATCGGCAATCACCTGATCAGCGCTGATGTGGCGGATCTGCCCGAGCAGTTCGCTCCCTACGCCGACTACCTTAAGGGGCGCTTCATGCTGGTGCGCAAGGCCGAGATGTTCCCCGTCGAGTGCATCGTGCGCGGTTATCTGGCTGGCAGCGGTCTTAAGGAGTACAACAAGCAGGGCACCGTGTGCGGCATCAGCCTGCCTGAGGGCCTTGTGAATTCCAGCAAGCTGCCCGAGCCCATCTTCACCCCCTCCACGAAGGCCGAGATCGGCGGCCACGACGAGAACATCAGCTTCGAGCGTTGCGCCGAGCTGATCGGGCAGGATGCGGCAAC
This sequence comes from bacterium, assembly GCA_963639885.1. Classification (GTDB taxonomy): domain Bacteria; phylum Actinomycetota; class Coriobacteriia; order Coriobacteriales; family Eggerthellaceae; genus Senegalimassilia. The sequence goes on from CAVHXL010000067.1 coordinate 6,510, forward strand.
CCAGCTGCGCGATTTGGCCATCAAGGTGTATTCGACGGCGCGCGACCATGCGGCCGAGAACGGTATCATCATCGCCGACACCAAGTTCGAGTTCGGCGTTATCGATGGGCGGATCATCCTGGCCGACGAGGTGCTTACGCCCGACTCCAGCCGCTTCTGGCCCGGCGATGAATACGAGCCCGGCCGCGATCAGGCAAGCTTCGACAAGCAGTTCGTGCGCGACTGGCTGACGGCGAATTGGGATCGCCGGGGTGAGCCGCCGCACATGCCCGCCGACGTCATCGAGAAGACGAGCCAGAAGTACATTTCCGCATACGAGCAGATCACGGGTGAGAAGTTCCCGTTCGCGTAAGATCACGGCTTGCGGGGCGCGTCTCGACGCATGGCACCCTCGCAAGCTGTTTTCCCTGCAAGTTCCGTAAGTTCCCGATTTCTAGAAAAGACGAAGATGACCCAACGCAACCCCCTGAACGAACGCTACACCTCCGACGACCGCAAAGGCGCCACGCGTAAGTCGGCGGCATCGGCCAAGCCTGCCACGAAGGCGGCAGCGTCCGTGCGCATGCAGCCCACGGAGAAGACCAAGGAGCAGAAGAAGGCCGATCGCAAGGCCGAGCGCGCCAAAGCGCAAGAGCGCGATCGCCAGTTCTACAATCCGCCGACCGAGGAATACCGTCGCTTGCGCCGCATTTGGTGGATCACACTGGTCGCCGCCATCGTGCTCACCTGCTTCTCGTTCGCGGGCAATTCGTTCGGCATGCCTCAGCCGGTTACCTACACGACGCTGGCCTTGGCTTACGTGTTCATCATCGCCGCGCTTTACATCGACTTCGCCAAGTGTCGCAAGGCGCGCCAGAAGTACGCTGAGGAGGTTATGAAGCACCCCACCAAGGAAATGCGCGCCGCTGAGAAAAAGGCGAAGGCCGAGAAGCTTGCCGCCGAGAAGCGGGAGAAAAGCCCTGAAGAGGTTGACGCCGCGCGCAAAGAGGCCGAGGAAAAGGGGAAGAAAGCCCTCTTCGGCGGTCTGTTCAAGAAAAAGGACAAGCAATAGCGCAGGCTGGGCGCACAGTCACGCCCGCTTTCATCTGAAGGTAACGTTCGGATATGCGGGCACCCGTTGGGTGTCCGCGCTCGTTTTCGGGGTTCGCCCCGCTGTATGGAAAGGATGCCCATGGTTTCCCGCATCTACGTGGAGAAGAAGCCCGGTTTCGACGTCGAGGCGCGCCAGCTGCTCGCCGAGCTTCGCACGGCCGTACCCGAGGGTCTGGCAAGTGACGCCCGCCTGCGAGTGGTCAATCGTTACGATGTCGATGGCATAGACGCGGAGCTGTTCGAGCAATGCGTCCCCACGGTGTTCAGCGAACCGCAGGTTGACAGCGTGTTCCGCGAGCTTGCGGCCGACGGCGCGCGTGTGTTCGCGGTCGAGGCTCTGCCGGGCCAGTTCGACCAGCGCGCGAATTCCGCCGCCGAGTGCATCCAGCTGATCAGCCAGGGCGAGCGTCCGAATGTGGCTTTCGCTAGGGTGATCGTCATCGAGGGCGGCTGCACCGACGAAGCGCTCGCCGCTATCAAGCATTACGTGATCAATCCGGTTGAGGCGCGCGAGGCGTCGCTGGCTGAGCGCGAGACGCTGCATATGCCCCAGCCGGTGCCGCAGCCGGTCGAGGTGCTCGAGGGCTTCTTGGAGCTTGACGAGGCGGGATTGTCCGCGTTCATCGACGAGCGCGGCTTGGCCATGGACTTGGCCGATATCACCTTCTGCCAACGCTATTTCGCCGAGGAAGGGCGTTGCCCCACCATCACCGAGATCAAGATGATCGACACCTATTGGTCCGATCATTGCCGCCACACCACGTTCGGTACCGAGATGACCGATGTCGCTATCGATGACGAGCGCGTGCAGGCGGCTTGGGATCGCTACCAGGCGATGCGCGAGGAGCTCGGCCGCCAGGAAAAGCCCGTGTGCCTGATGGACATGGGAACCATCGGCGCGAAGTGGCTCAAGGCGAAGGGTATTCTGACCGGCCTGGACGAGTCGGAGGAGATCAACGCCTGCACCGTGAAGTGTAAGGTGGACGTTGACGGCGAAGAGCAGGACTGGCTGTACCTGTTCAAGAACGAGACGCACAATCATCCCACCGAGATCGAGCCCTTCGGCGGCGCGGCCACCTGCCTGGGCGGCGCCATTCGCGATCCCTTGTCGGGGCGCAGCTATGTGTACCAGGCTATGCGCGTGACCGGCGCGGCCAACCCGTTGGCCCCCATTTCCGAGACGCTTGATGGTAAGCTGCCCCAGCGCAAGCTGGTCACCACCGCCGCCGCGGGTTATTCCAGCTACGGCAACCAGATCGGTCTTGCAACGGGCCAGGTCAACGAGCTGTATCATCCTGGCTATGTCGCTAAGCGCATGGAGATCGGCGCCGTGGTGGCGGCCACGCCCGCCGATCATGTGCGCCGCGAGACCCCGGCTGCGGGCGATGTCGTGGTGCTGCTGGGCGGGCGAACCGGTCGTGACGGCATCGGCGGCGCGACGGGTTCCTCCAAGGAGCACAACCTCGACAGCCTGGAGGCGTGCGGCGCCGAGGTGCAGAAGGGCAACCCGCCTGAGGAGCGCAAGATCCAGCGCCTGTTCCGTCGTGGCGAGGCGTGCCGCCTGATCAAGCGCTGCAACGACTTCGGCGCGGGCGGCGTCTCGGTGGCCATCGGCGAGCTGGCCGACGGCCTGCGCATCAACTTGAACAAGGTTCCCAAGAAGTACGACGGCCTCGACGGTACCGAGCTTGCCATTTCCGAATCGCAGGAGCGCATGGCCTGCGCCATTGCGGCCGACGATGTGGACGAGTTCCTGCGCTACGCGCATGAGGAGAACCTGGAGGCGACGGTTATCGCCGAGGTCACGGCCGAGCCGCGCGTGCGCATCATGTGGAACGACGAGGCGATCGTCGACGTCAGCCGTGAGTTCTTGGCATCCAATGGCGCCCCGAAGCATCAGGATGTGCACGTGGGCAAGGCCAGCGCTTACGCGCGCACCTGGAAGGGTGAAACGCTTGCTGAGCGCATGACGTCCCTGGTCAGCGATTTGAACGTTTGCTCCAACAAAGGCTTGTCCGAGCGCTTCGACTCCACCATCGGCGCGGCCACGGTGCTCATGCCCTTCGGCGGC
>CAVHXL010000068.1:0-9571 GCA_963639885.1 bacterium
GAAGAAACTAGACATCGAAACCGTACACCCCTCGATCTTGGTCGCGCGTCAAGTTGCCGCGGTCAAGCGCGATAACGCGACGACGCATGTTGTCAACCATCTCGCGATCGTGCGTTGCCACAACCACGGTGGTACCGGTGCGGTTAATACGCTCGAGCAGGTCCATGATGCCACGAGACGTCTGCGGGTCAAGGTTGCCCGTCGGCTCGTCGCAGATGAGCACCGGAGGACGATTCACGATAGCGCGCGCAATGGACACGCGCTGCTGCTCGCCGCCGGAAAGCTGATCGGGACGCTTGTTCAGCTTATCCTGCAAGCCCACCAAGCGCAGCACCTCGGGAACCTGGGTTTTGATAACGTGGCGGGACTTGCCGATAACCTCAAGGGCGAACGCGACGTTCTCGAAGACCGTTTTGTTCGGCAGAAGCTTGAAGTCCTGGAACACGCAGCCGATGTTACGGCGCAGATAAGGCACGCGCCAATTGCGCATGCTGGCCAGATCCTCATCGGCGATGTAGATATGCCCCTGCGTAGGTTTGACCTCGCGGATGAGCATGCGGATGAACGTGGTTTTACCGGAACCGGAGTGTCCGACCAAAAACACGAACTCGCCAGCATAGATCTGAACGGAAATGTCGTTCAACGCCGGCTTGTTCGGCTGAGCCGGGTACACCTTCGTCACATGGTCGAACGTGATGACAGGCGTACCCGACTGTTGAGGTGCATCATCGATATCGAGCGCGGGAAGCGACGCCGACAGCTGCGAGGCAGCTTGCCGCATCTGAACCGCATGGGAACCCGCATGCCTACCCTGGCGCGCAGGAGCCCCTTGGCTCTTGTTGTTCGTCACAGAATGCTCCGTTCAAGTAGTGATGTACTGAGACGTGAACCATTCTATCAGAAGCGATTTATGCGATGACCCTTTTCACAGCTTTGACAATCGCCTTGGAGTCGAGCCCGAAGTAAGCGAGAAGCTCCTCGAACTCGCCCGACTTGCCGAAACGATCCTGCATGGCCACGAACGCGACCGGGACGGGATGCTCCTCGCAAAGCGCCTGGGCAACCTGCGAGCCGAGCCCGCCGTGCACCGAATGCTCCTCGGCCACGACGACGGCTCCGGTCTTCGCGGCGGATGCCACGATGGTTGCGCGATCAAGCGGTTTAACGCTGAACGCATCGATCACCTCAGCGGAAATACCCTGCTCAACAAGCTCTTCCGCCGCAACGAGCGCCTGCTCGACCTCAACGCCGCAGGCAACGATGGTCACATCGGAGCCCTCCCTTAAAACGTAGGCGCGACCGAGCTTGAGATCGACCCCGTCGGCATACACGGCCGGAACCGATGCGCGGCCCATGCGCACGTAAACCGGACCCGGGGTTTCAGCCGCGAGCTTGATGGCCGCCTCAGCGGCCGCATAATCGGCAGGAACGAGCACGCGCATGTTCGGGAGGCCCGCCATGAGCGAGATATCCTCGAGCATTTGATGGCTGCCGCCGTCGGGACCGACGGAGACGCCGGCGTGCGTCGGGGCGATCTTCACGTTGAGGTTGGAATAGCACACGGTATTGCGGATCTGATCATAGGCGCGCCCGGTGCCGAACACCGCGAAGCTGCCGGTGAAGGCGATATTGCCGCACGTGGCAAGGCCGGCCGCGACGTCGACCATGTTCTGCTCGGCGATGCCGCAGTTGAAGAGGCGATCAGCGAACCCGCCCTCGATCAGCTTCTTCGTGGTGGTCGAACCGGTCAGGTCGGCATCGACGGCGACGACCGGCATGCCGGCCTTCGCCAGCTCCACCAGCGTGGCGCCATAAGCGGCACGCGTGGCGCGCTTGACGCGGGACTGTTCCTCATTTGCAAGCATAACCACGACTTATGCCTCCTTAGCAGCGGATTCAAGTTCGGAAAGCGCCTGGGCGGCCTGCTCGGCGTTCGGCGCCTTGCCATGCCAACCGGCTTGATTCTCCATGAAAGACACGCCCTTGCCCTTCACCGTGCGCGCGATGAGCGCATGCGGGCGCCCGGAGCGATCTGCCTTCGCGGCCATCAACGCCGCCACGAGAGCGGCGATGTCATGACCATCGACCTCGGTGGTCTCCCAGCCGAAAGCAACGAATTTCGCGCCGATATCGCCTGGGTCGCAAACATCGGCAGTGTCGCCGTCGATCTGCAGGCAATTGCGATCGACGATTGCGATCAGGTTGTCGAGCTTTTGGTGCGCGGCCCACATGGCCGCCTCCCAGACCTGGCCCTCCTCGCATTCGCCGTCACCGAGCAAGGTGATGGCGGCCTGATCGGCGCCGGCAAGCTTGATCCCCGCCGCAATGCCGCAGGCGATGGACAGGCCCTGGCCCAGCGAGCCGGTCGAAACCTCAACGCCCGGGCACAGATTGCAATCGGGATGACCCTGCAAGCGCGTGCCGAGCTTGCGCAACGTCATCAGCTCTTCGCGCGGGAAATAGCCCGCTTCGGCAAGCGTCGCGTAGAGCGCAGGGGCAGCATGGCCCTTCGCCAACACGAAGCGGTCGCGTCCCTCCCATGCGGGATTCTCGGGATCGTGGTTCATCACGCCACCGAAGTACAACGCGGTCAGGATATCCGCGCAGGAAAGGGATCCGCCGGGATGGCCGCTTCCCGCTTCAGCAATCATGCGCACGATATCGATGCGTATGTCCGCCGCCTGCTTGTCAAGCTCACACATTCGATCGTCCTTCCACAGTCGTTTGACCTTTATCAATAGATTCGTATGATCGCGCACGAATCTATTGGGAAACCCTCCATTTATGGTAACCGACCACGAATTGCTCGAGGTCGCCGGAAAGCACGGCGTCCACATTACCGGTTTCGACACCGCTACGCACGTCTTTCACCAGCTGATACGGGAACAGAACATAATTGCGAATCTGGCTGCCGAAGGAATTGTCCATCCGCTCGCCACGCAGCTCGTCGATCTGGTCGCGGCGCTTCTGCTCCTCGATCTCGTAGAGCTTCGCCTTGAGCACGCGAAACGCGGCATCCTTGTTCTGCAGCTGCGACTTCTCGTTTTGGCAGGTGACCACGATACCCGTCGGGATATGGGTCAGGCGAACCGCCGAATCGGTCGTGTTCACGCATTGACCGCCCGGACCCGATGAGCGATACACGTCGACGCGCACGTCGGCCGGATTCAAATCGACCTCAACATCGTCGGGAAGCACCGGAAGCACCTCGACGGCGGCGAACGTGGTATGACGGCGGCCCTTGACATCGGTCGGGCTGATGCGGACGAGGCGATGGACGCCCAGCTCGCTTTTGAGCATGCCGTAAGCGAGGCGACCCTCGATCTGGATGGTCGCCTTGTTCAGGCCGACCGCTTCCGCACCGGGAACCAGATCGAGCACGCGCACCTTCCAACCCTTCGAGTCAGCATAGCGTGCGTACATGTTGTACAGCATCTCCGTCCAATCCTGGGCCTCAAGACCACCTTGACCGGGGGAAATGGTGAGGATGGCGTCGCCGTCGTCGAAGCGGCCCGTGAACCAGCTGGCGATCTCGAGCTGGTCGAGCAGCTCATCGAGCGCGCGAAGGGCGCCAGCCGCCTCGTCGGCGAACGCCTCGTCCTCACCCGCCAACTCCAGCGCGGCACGCGCGTCTTCGAGCAGGCCTTCGGCGCGCTGGTAGTCGGCAATGGTGTCGCGCAGGTTGCTCGCCTGCTTCGAAACCGACTGCGCGCGCGCCGCGTCATCCCAGAAGCCAGGCTCGGCTATCTGGGCGTCAAGCGCCACGAGCTGCGCCGTCTTGTCGTCGATGTGCAGAAAGCCGCGCGCGTCCGCGACGCGGGCGGCAACCTCTTCGATATCGTTAAGTTCTTTATCCATAGCTTGTTCATGGTATCAGCAAAACGATGCGGACGAATCCCTCGTCCGCATCGTTGCATGAATTCTTCGCGCGGCCAGGCGAGGACGGCCAGCAGATCGCGCCCCGAGGATGCGGGCGGCACCCTGGCCCCTTGCCCTGCCCCGGGTGCGCCCCGGCTGCTCACCCCGCGCCCCGAGGCCTTGCCGCTTGCCCCGCAAAGCGCAGGTCGCGCCCCGGGTGCGCCCCGCAGGACGCGGGGTGGCGCCACGGCCACTCACCCTGCGATCCGCGCCCCGGCCGCTCGCGCCGCGCCCCGGGTGCGCCCCGAGGATGCGGGCCGCCTAGTCGAGGACGCCCGCCTCGAGCGCGTTCGAGACGATGCGGGCGGCGCGCTCGCGCGGGGTGGCATCGGCCGGACGGATCTCGTAACCATCGCCGGTCGGGTAGCCGCCCACGAGGCCGGACTCGACGGCCCAGGCCATGTACGGGCGGGCCCATTCCGACACCGACCCCGCGTCGGCGAACCCGCCGAGGGCCGCCTCGTCGCCCTCGACGTCGGCGCCGTGCATCGCCGCGTGGTAGCGGGCGATCATCTTCACGGCCTCCTCGAAGGTCACGGCGCGGTCGGGCTGGAACTCGCGGCTGCCGTCGGGCATCTCGAAGCCCTCGATCACGCCCGAGGCCACGGCCCAGTTGGCGGCGGCGGTGTAGAAGGCGCCGTCGGCCACGTCGTCCATGGCGGTGGCGTTCGCCGCGCTGCGGTCGTAGGCCTCGGCGTCGGCGGGGTTCGCGTCGCGCCACAGGATGGTGGCCAGCTCGGCGCGCGTGAGGGATTTCCCCACGCCGAACTCCTCGCCGCCCTCGTAGCCGCGCATCAGTCCCGCGTCGGCGACCTTCGCCACGGCCGGCGCGAACCAGTCGTCATCGCTCACGTCCGAGAACGTGGGCGTGGTGTAGGGGGAAGCATACGACCTGATGGGGAGGTTGTCATACTCGAGCCACTCACTCGTGTCGGTAGACCCCTGCTTCTCCGCGCGGTCGTGGATCTCCTTGCGAATCTCAGCGATGCTGTCGGTCCAGTCTTCCCACTTTCCTTCGGAGTAGAGGATCGACTCGCCCTCGTTAACCACCGCCGTCTCATAGCAGGGGGAATCTTGCTTCTCTGAGATTTCCTTGCCCAAGCCATACGGCAGCACGAACTGATAGCGACCGTCTATGGTTCGCTGCGTCACCACGACGGAATAGCGCTGACCCTTCTTCATGGTCACGCCCGAGGCAAGATCGGTGCGATGGAATCCGCTGTACTCATAGGTCTCCGATGCGCGCGCAACGAGCTTCCCGTCGGTCGGATCGGTCGCATCGTCGTCGAGCAGGTACACCTCATATGAAGCGGTCACATTGTTCGTGCCGGTCACCGTCGACAACGACTTGACCGTCTGATCCTCTTCAGCGGTGAAGATGTTCGACATCAAGATCTTGTCGTCAGCGCTCTGCGCGTCCACCGACAGGGTGGGCATAAACGAATAGGAGTCGATGATGTAGTGATCATCGGAGCTGTTCAGCGTGGAAACATCGAAATCAAACGTCTCCACATCGGTAATCGACTGATCGTAGTAGGACAGGTAGAAATACCCCTCGCCGTCAACACCCCAGCCACCGTTGTTGTTGGGGAAGTCCTCTGTGGTCGAGCCCCAGGAATTTTTAACGATCCAGGCGCCGTTGGCCAAAGGCTGGGTATTGCTCCCCTCCTTGAAGTTATCCTTCGAATAATCGTCATCCCAGCCCACGATGGTGACGGCATGGTTGGCGTCCTGGGGTTCATAGGTGTAATGCGCCCAAGTGTCGGTGTTGATGTACTTCGATGCAGACGATTCACCAGGCCTCGACGTATCGGCATGGAAGCAGACCTGCACCGCGTTGCCGGCGAGAAGCTGCTGCTTGATGGCCGCAGTTCCGGCTTCGTTGTAGGAGTACTTCAAAGCTCCGGAGGAATCCCTGGTCAGCGTCGCCGGCGAAGTCAGCATGCTGCCGTCCTCGAGCTGCAGGACGGTCTTGAACCGATACGACTCGTCAACGCTCCAATCGCCCCAAGGCGCGTAGCAATCCTTGCCATCGACGTCGAAATCGGGATTCGTTTTCGCCATCGCGTCCGCACGCGCGTCGCCGTAGATCTCACGGAACGAGGCCGTGCATTCCTCTCCATCGTTGTTCCTATAGGGAACGTCCTTCTCGAGAACCGGACCGATGCCCTGAGCGAAGATGGACGTGGCGGAGAACGGGGTTCCACCGGTATCGAGGCGCTTATCCGGATCAAAGGCGGTTGAGCCCTCGCCGGCCTGGGACCCCTCGGCCATCACCGTCTGAGAGAACCAGGCGAGCTGACGCTCGGAGAGGTCGAGCTTCAAGTCGTCGTAGGTAAGGCCCAGCTTGTTCAAGATGGACGTTTCTGCGGTTGCAATGGCGGCAAAGCTCCAGCACGTACCCCAAGGCAGCTGGCTCTTAACAGGGGTGACCAGGCCCTTTTCTCGCAAATCATAGCTAGACGGCCACGACTCCGATGCAAGGGCAGCATCTGAGGTGCCATCCACATCGTTTGAGGCGTACAGCAAATTAGTGCTGCCCGTGGCATCGAGCGCATCGAGCAACTCAGCCTGCTGCTCGGCCATAGCCGCAATGGCCGAAACCGTCGAGGCATCATCTGATGCATCGCCCGAGGACGTACCTGCGAACGCGGCGCAGGGAACGAGACCTGCGGCCAGAACGCCAGCCATAGCGGCACGCGTGAACACGCCCGGCTTGAATCGATTCGACATTATCTACCTTCCTCTCCGCGGCCCGCACCAGGCCGCGTCATGGATACTGAACATGACCTCGCCGCACCCCGGGGCGCCCCGAGGATGCGGGCTGCCTAGTCGAGGACGCCCGCCTCGAGCGCGTTCGAGACGATGCGGGCGGCGCGCTCGCGCGGGGTGGCATCGGCCGGACGGATCTCGTAACCATCGCCGGTCGGGTAGCCGCCCACGAGGCCGGACTCGACGGCCCAGGCCATGTACGGGCGGGCCCATTCCGACACCGACCCCGCGTCGGCGAACCCGCCGAGGGCCGCCTCGTCGCCCTCGACGTCGGCGCCGTGCATCGCCGCGTGGTAGCGGGCGATCATCTTCACGGCCTCCTCGAAGGTCACGGCGCGGTCGGGCTGGAACTCGCGGCTGCCGTCGGGCATCTCGAAGCCCTCGATCACGCCCGAGGCCACGGCCCAGTTGGCGGCGGCGGTGTAGAAGGCGCCGTCGGCCACGTCGTCCATGGCGGTGGCGTTCGCCGCGCTGCGGTCGTAGGCCTCGGCGTCGGCGGGGTTCGCGTCGCGCCACAGGATGGTGGCCAGCTCCGCGCGCGTGAGGGATTTGCCCACGCCGAACTCATCGCCGCCCTCGTAGCCGCGCATCAGCCCCGCGTCGGCGACCTTCGCCACGGCCGGCGCGAACCAGTCGTCATCGCTCACATCCGAGAACGTGGGCGTGGCATACAGAGAGCCGTACGCCCTGATGGGGACGTTGTCGTAGTCAAGCCATTCACTATAATCGGGAAGGCCGGCCATCTCGCATGCCTTCTTCATCTGGGCGCGAAGCTCGACGATGTAATCGGTCCAATCCGTCCAACCCGCGCTTGAATGCAGAAGCGACTCGCCCTTGTTCACCACGCCGACGCAATAAGACTTGATCTTGTTCTGCTCGGCGCCGTATTTGCTCAGGCTGCCCGGCTGCAAAACCTGATACTTGCCATCAACGGTACGCTGCGTCACCACGACCGAGTAACGCTGGCCCTCCTTCATGATGATGCCGTTGTTCAAATCAACACGATGGAATCCGGCATAGTCGAACGTCTCCGATTTGTGGACGACGTGCTTGCCATCGGTCGGTTCGACCGAATCGTCATCAAGCAGATAAACGTCGAAATCAACCGTCATGAACGTCGAGCCGGTTTCGGTGGATAGCGAATCGATCTTTTGATCCTGCTCAGCGGTGAAGATGTTCGCCATGCTGACCTGATCGTTCGTGGAGACGCTCGAAAGCCTGCTGACCGGCATGTAGGAATAGGAGTCGGTCACGAGCGTGGAATTGGAAACCTCATCGTCGACATCGAACTCGAACGTCTCGGGATCCGACAGCGAGCGATCGTAATAGGAAATATAGAAGTAGCCCTCATTTCCCCAGCCACCGCCATTGTTGGGGAAATCCTCGGTGGTAGAGCCCCAGCTGTTCTTCACGATCCAGGCGCCGTTGTGCTCGGGCTTGTGCCCATCAAGGAAGTTGTCCTTGGAATAGTCGTCATCCCAGCCGACGATGGCGACGGAATGGTTGGATGTGGTGGCCTCCCACGTGTAATGAGCCCAGGTGTCGGTGTTGATATACTTCGGATCGCTCGTCTTTCCCGGCATGTAAGTGTCGGCCGCGAAGCCGATCTGCACCGCATTGCCCTCCAAAAGCTGCTGCTTGATAGCTGCGGTGCCCTCTTCATTATACTCATAGCCGACAACGTTCACGCCCATCTCATCGGTAAGCAACGTGCATGGGGAAGGCAGGAGGTTGGCGTCTTCAAGCTGGTAGGTCTGCTGGAAGCGAAGCGCCTCGTCAACGGACCAGTCGCCCTCCATCGAATAACACATGGGAGCCTCAACGTCGAAGGTGGGGTCGGTCTTTTTCTTGATTTCCGCCATATCGTTGCCGAAAAGGTCGCGATAGGAGCTGGTATTGTTCTCTTTATTCTTATACGGAGCAAGATTCTCGGAGATGGGGCCCGTGCCCGACGCGAAAATCGAACCCGCCATATAAGAAGTGCCGCCGGTGTTCAAGAGCGGGTAGTTATCAATCGTGGTACCGCCCTCCCCTGCTTGCGAACCGGAACCCTCGGGCAAAAGGGTGCGGGAGAAATAAGCAACCTGCAACTCGGAAAGGTCGAGGTTGTACTCGCCGTAAGTAAGACCGAGCTTGTTCAGGATGGAGGTTTCTGCGGCAGCGAGGGTGCCAAACGCCCAGCAGGTACCCCAGGGGCTTTGGTCCTTCACCGGGGTGACGATATTGCGGTCACGTAAGTCGAACGAGGTCGGCATCGCGGCCGATGACAGCGACGAGTAGCCGTCATCGGAAGAAGACGTGACCTTAAGCAGATCCGTATTGCCCGTGGAAGCGACGGCGTCAAGCGCGTGCACCTCGCTATCGGCCATCTCAGCGATCAGGGAACCAACGCCCCCATCCGCGGATTCGGCTGCGAAGGCGGAGACGGGCACGAGGCCGACGGCGAGCACGCCCGCCACAGCCGCGCGCGTGAACACGCCAGGTTTGAATCGATTGCTGAACATACGGCACCTGCTTCCCCGCGGCAAATCCGCGCCGCAAATCAATGTTTACAGACTTTCGTATTCTACCTGATGGGAAAAACTTTGCCACCCTCAAGGCAAAAGGGATGCCCGTAAAATCTCGGTTAAGAAAGCGGGGAATAGGCCGGATGGCGCCGAGGAGCGGCCGCTTACGAGAGCCGACACCGAAACAAGCAAGGGCCGAGCGAGTGCTCGACCCTTGCATAAGAGCGCCCGAAAGACGCGAGCTGATTTCAGCACACAGCGGACGCCGGGTTCAGCGCATGCCGGAAGGAACGCCGAGCGCAAAGCCCGCCTTGGCAACGGATGCCGCGAAGCTGCTTTAGGCGTCCTTGCCGTGGCACTTCTTGTACTTAAGG
>CAVHXL010000069.1:0-9480 GCA_963639885.1 bacterium
AAATCCACCCGCTCATGTGGGCGGTCTCGATCGTGTTCCTCATAACCTTCGCCGCCTTCTCGTAATGTGACCAGCAATTTGCGCGCGGCGTTCTCGAAGCAAGATACTGGAAGGCTCTGTTAGACCAGAATTGACGCGCGCTTGGCCTAACCCGAAAGCCTGCCGCATATGCGCAGGCGTAAGTGGCTAAATCCAGGCTCACGGAAGCTGATTAACCATCCATGTCGATTCCGGCCTAGTTCTCCACTAGGTCGGAACTGGGCACGCTTGGCTGGCGTACGCATGCGCATTGCTCTGCGCCTCCAGGTTCCGCCAGGCCGGAGCTGGGCGCGTCTGGCTGGCGGGTTTTCCGAGTTTCCGAGCCTCTGTGCAGCGATTTCGGCCTTCCGTGCCGGGTTTCGCGAGTTCCTGTAGCGCCGTGCACGGGTTTTCGCGATTTGGTGGAGGGTTACGCGAGTTTCTGTAGCTGACGGCTGCACGCAGGCTCGGAAACTCGGGGAACCTGCCAGCGGGGACTCGTTTTCGTGCACGGTGATACAGAAAGTGGTGAAACCCTCCAGGTGGTCACGCTTGCCAACGACTCGGGACGACCTCGTCCTGCCCGTCGGCAGACGACCCGCCCGCCGCGTCCTCGGTGCGCTCTCCGTTTGAGGCCGACCGCCCGCCAACGCCCGCCCCCTCCTGCTCCTTTCTGTCGATAGGCAAGTGAGGCCGACTTGTTTGGCGCGGCTTGCTATACTTGGCTGATTACATTGCGGTTTTGCGACAATGCTTGCGCTTGCGAAAGGGGGATTCATGGGCGTATTCGGGTCGCTTGTCGTGTGCTATCTGTTTCTTGGCGGCATGGGAGGTGGATCGGTGCTCGCGCTTTCGTGCTTGGAAGCGGTGAATTCCCCGCGTATTGCATCGCGACGGCTGCGCCTGCCTCGCAAATTCTTCTCCATCGCATGGTCGGCGTGCTTTGTGGCGCTCGGGCTTGCGTGCGCTTGCCTGCTTGCCGATCTCGGGCGTGCCGATCGTGCGCTCTCGCTATTTCTTTCACCGACGTTTTCGGTCATGTCTCTGGGCGCGTGGTCGCTCGCTGCCGCCCTCGTGCTTTCGGTGGCGTTCGCGGCCGCAAGCCTTTTCGCGTGCGATCGCCTGCTTGCGCGGTTCTCGTTTGCCGGGGGAATCGCGGGCGCGCTCGCGGGCGTGCTTGTCGCCGCATACACGGGGGTTTTGCTGAGCGGGATCGCGGCGGTGCTCGCATGGCAGACGCCGTTGCTCGTCGCGCTCTTCGTCTTGTCGAGCGCCTCGTGCGGCATCGCCTTGTGCTTGGGAGCGCTGACGTTTACGGGAGGCCGCATGTCGCTATCCTCGCCGCTTTCCGCTCTCGCGCGGGCGGACTTCGCGGTCATCCTGCTTGAAGCCGTCTGTCTTGCCGCATACGTTGCATGGCTCTGGGCGACAAACGGAACGAGTGACGCCGCATACGCGTTGCTGGCAGGTCCGCTTCGCTGGAGGTTCTGGATCGGCCTTGTCGTCATCGGCCTTGCTTTGCCGATCGCGATGGAGTGCCTTGCCACGTATGGCGATGGCCGCACATGGCCGCTATGGGTGATGCTGTGCGTGTTCGTGGGCGGTGTTTCGCTTCGCTCGCTCGTGGTGGATATTTCTGCATTCGACGTCACGCAGGCGGCGACGCTTGCGAGTTCGCTTGCGACCATATAAGGAAAACGCGCGGCTGTTGCCGCGGCTGAAAGGAAGGGTTGCACATGTTTTCAGGTAGGAAAAGGAGCGCCGATCGGCGGATGCAGATCGATTTTCCCTACGACGCTCGTGACAAGGAAGCCAAAATCCAGGCGGAGACCTCGTTCGTGCCGGATAGGTCTTCGCGAAACGGCGCGACGGTTTTCAGCATCGCCGTCTTCGCGTTCGTGTTCGCCGCGGTGACGATCGCGTGCCATCTCGCCTCGGGCGCGGTGGGGATCGTCGAGCTTTTGGCGGCGCTCGTGCTCGCCCTGCTTGCGGTTTCGTCGGTGCATATCGCCCTGTCGTGGGAGCGCGTCGTCGTGCTGCGCATGGGCAAGTTCGCCCACGTCGCCGGCCCGGGGCTGTACTTCACCATTCCCATTCTCGAATACGGCACTATCCGCGTCGACCAGCGCATCGTCGCCACGCCGTTCTATGCCGAGAAAACGCTGACGGCCGACCTCGTGCCCGTGACGGTCGATGCCGTGCTGTACTGGATGGTGCGCGACGCCGAGAAAGCGTGCACCGAGGTGGAGGACTACTATGCCGCCGTGTCGTTTTTGGCGCAGACGGCCATGCGCGAGGCGGTGGGGCGCTCCACGGTTGCCGAGGTCGCCCTGCGTCGCGATCAGCTCGATAGCGAGATCGAGGCGGACATCGAGAAGGAGGCGGCGGAATGGGGCGTCGACGTCATCTCGGTGAAGGTGCGAGACATCGTTATCCCGGACGATCTTCAGCACGCGATGTCTCTTGAGGCCCAGGCTGATCGGGAGAAGAACGCGCGCATGACGGTCGCTTCCGCAGAGGCCGACATGGCCGACATGCTTTCCGAGGCCGCGCAGGCGTACGGCGACCCGGCAGCGGCACTGCGGTTGCGCGCCATGTTGCAGCAATACGAGACGGTGAAGACGTCGAAGGGGACGGTCGTCACGATGCCGAGTGCCCTGTCGGACAGCTTGGCCGATGCGCTCGACAAGGGTAGCGCCCGATGAAGGAGGCCGCCGCAAACCCCATGGAGGGGTTCCAAGTCGACCATTCGGGCGGCCTGCCCGTATGGATTCAGGTGAAGAATCGCATCGCCTACCTTATCGGTGCGGGCAAGTATCGGCCGGGCGATAAGTTGCCCACCGTGCGCGCCCTCGCCATTGACCTGGATATCAGTTACAACACCATCAACCGCGCCTACATGGATTTGGAACGCGAGGGGTACATCTCGACGCGCCGCGGCAAAGGCACGTTCGTTCTCGAGCGGAAGGGGGGCGACGCCGAGGGCGCCTGCAGCTCGCCGGTCGAGCTGCTCGTCGACGACATGATCCGGGCTTGCATGGGAGCCGGCTTGACCGAAGCGGACATCAAGGCGCTCGTGAAAGAACGTCTCGCGCGCTATCGTCCGGAGGGGTAGCGGGGGCGGTCGTTCTATCCTCAAAGAAGCATCATTCGATTGATTGATTGTCGCAAGACATTGCGATAATATGCCAATCAAGGATTGGCCGATTCTTGTCAGATTGCACCGCGGGTCATGTGAGGGCGAAGCGGTGCAGAGGGGCGGCTTGCAAGCCGCAAGGGGGATATCCGGCAAGGATGAATGCATCGCAAGAGGGATATCCTGGCGAAATCTTTTGAGGAGGAATGATGTCGCAAAGGGAAAGTCATGGCCGTGCCCTGTCACGCAGAAGCTTTCTTAAGACGACCGCTGCGACCGCCGGCGCCGCCACGGTGCTGGGGGCGGGTGCGTTTAAGACAATCGCATGCGCCGAACAAGGCGCCGGTCAAGATGCCGGGGGAGAGACGACAACCACTACCATCTGCCGTTCGAACTGCTCTCAGGGTTGCCTGTACAACGTGCATAAGCGCGATGGCAAAGTCGTGAAGCTCTCTCCGAAGGCGTATGAGAACAACCTGTATACGGGCTGCTGCTTGCGCGGCCTGTCCATGCAGGAGCGCACGTATAGCGACAAGCGCATCAAATATCCCATGCGCCGCACGGGCGAGCGCGGGTCCGGCCAGTGGGAGCGCATCAGCTGGGACGAGGCCATCAGCGAGGTCGCATCGAATTTCAAGGCGGTGCAGGATAAGTACGGCAAGCAGGCGCTCGTCATTTCGCGCTTGAGCGGCAATAGCTGCTCGTTGAACGGGGCCGGCGCGTTCGTTGCCCGGTTTGCGAATGCGACGGAGGCGACGCTGCAGGGATTCAGCATCGACCAGGCGTTCGAATATGCCGCCTTTCGCGTGATCGGCACGTTCTCGACGAACGAGACCGCCGACTCCGTGAACGCCAAGAATATCGTCGTTTGGGGATTCAACCCCGTCTGGACGAGTCCCCAGACGTGGAGAACCTTCCTGAACGCCCGCGACCATGGCGCGAAAATAACCGTCATCGACCCGCTCTTCTCGGCATCGGCCGCAAAGGCCGACCGGTATATCCCGGTCAAGGCGGGCACCGACGCTCTGATTGCCCTCGCCTTGCTCAACAAGGTCCTCAGCGAAAAAACCTATGACGAGGCGTTTTGCAAAACGAGGTCCACGGCTCCCGTGCTCGTTCGCCGGGACAAGAAGACCACGCTCAAGCAATCCGATTTCGATTCGGAGCTGGCCGCGCTTATCGCCGCCGGGAAAGACGACTCGAACACGTCCGAGTACGCGCAGCTCATCGCTGCCCGTGCCGCCGCGGGCGACGACAGCCGCATCGACGATTTCTACGTGTGGGACAACGCCGAGGGGAAGGCTGTCCTGTTCAGCGACGCGAAGGACCCGGCGCTGTTCGGCACGTATGTGGTGGACGGCATCGAGTGCGACACGGTGTTCACCCTGCTGAAAGAGCGCGTGTCGGAGTTCACGTGCGAGCGCGCCGTCAAGGAGACGGGCATTTCCCAGGACGACCTCGACTACCTGTACGACATCTACACCTGCGGCGATCCCCTGTGGCTGGCCGGCATGTACGGCATCGACCATTACTGGAACGGCCATCTGTGGTCCTACGCCGCGTGCGAGCTCTCGGCCATCACCGGCAACGTCGGCAAGCACGGCGCGACGTACGGCTCCCTCTGGAACAGCGGCATGCATGTGAGCGTCAATTCCGACTGGACCACCGTCGAGGGCAAGGAGTCGTCGAGCGACCTCGTTCCGAATGCGTTGCGCGACGTCATCGTCAGCGGCAAGTACAAGGGCGAGGATTTCCCGATCAAGGCGATGCTCATCACCAGCGCCAACACGCTGTCCAACGAGCCCGACCGGGCGTCGTACATCAACGAGGTCTTGCCGAAGCTCGACTTCGTGGTGACGATGGACATCGACTACACCGATTCCGCCCGCTATTCCGACATCGTGCTTCCCGCGAGCTACTGGCTTGAGCAGGAGGATTTCCGCATCAACAACGGCAATCCCTACCTGGCGATTTCCGAGAAGGCCATCGATTCCCTCTACGAGTCCAAGTGCGATTTCGAGATCCTCACGCTCATCGCGCAGGCGATGGGCCTGGAGAAGGAAATGCCCACCAGGACCGCCGAGGAATGGCTGACCGAGATCATCGACTCCAAGAGCTTCAAAAAG
The DNA here is from genome assembly GCA_963639885.1 of bacterium. Lineage (GTDB taxonomy): Bacteria > Actinomycetota > Coriobacteriia > Coriobacteriales > Eggerthellaceae > Senegalimassilia. The sequence goes on from CAVHXL010000069.1 coordinate 5,281, forward strand.
TTAGGCATCGACTACGACCGCCTTAAGAAGGAGAAGGCGATTCGCGTGGTCGGTTCCGATGACGAGCTGTTCGTTCAGAGCGAGAAGAAGTTCCCGACCGATTCCGGCCTGGTGGAGCTGTATTGCGACGAACCCGAGCCCCGCTACGACTTCGGCCAGGACTGGGAGGATTACGTCGAGAAGGAACGGATGCCCTATTGGGAGCCGACCCTCGAGGTTGCCGACGACAAGCTGGCCGAAAAGTATCCGCTGCAATTCCTGCAGTTCCATAGCCGATGGATGACCCATACGCAGTGGTTCGGCAACGAAACCCTCAACGAGCTTTGCCCCGAGCCGACGATCTACCTTTCCGCATCCGACGCGCAGACGCGCGGCATCAAGAGCGAGGACACGGTGAAGGTCTTCAACGATCGCGGGAGCTTCAAGGTTCGCTGCGTCGTCAGCAACGGCCTCCCGAGCGGTATCGCATGGATACCCAAGGGCTGGCAGGAGGAGCAGTTCAAAGAGGGCTGCTATTCGGTGATGGGGACGAGGAAGGTCAACCCCATGTCCGTCAACTACAACTTCTACGACGTGCGCGTCGAGGTTGAGAAGGAGGCGTAGTCATGCATCTTGGAATGGTAATCGACACGGTTCGCTGCATTGGCTGCCATACGTGCGCGGTGATGTGCAAGCACGAGAACAATTTGCCCCGTGGCATTTGGTGGAATCGAATCCTCACCAACGGTGGCGAGGAGATGGATACGCCTTCCGGCGAGTGGCCGAACAACAGCATGAGCTACGTTCCGTTGAACTGCCAGCATTGCGAAAACCCCGCCTGCGTGAAGGTCTGCCCCGTCGGGGCGACGACTAAGGATTCCGAAAACGGGATCGTGCTGCAAGACTACGACAGATGCATCGGCTGCCGCATGTGCATCGCCTCGTGCCCGTACACCGGTGTGCGCTCATTTAACTGGGAAGAGCCTTCCTACGCCATCGCATTTCCGGTAGGCGGGGACGTGCCCACCCATCAGAAGCATACGGTCGAGAAGTGCATACTCTGCCACGGCCGCGTCGAAAAGGGGCTCGACCCCGCGTGTATCGAGGCTTGCCCCGCCCGCGCCCGCCATTTCGGCGATTTCGACGACCCGGATTCCGAGGTGTCGAAGCTGATCCGCGAGCGGAAGTACAAGCAGCTTCTGACCGATCGCGGCACGAAACCGTCCGTCTACTACTTGGTGTAAGGGAGGCTTGATCATGGCTGAAACTAATTTCGTGGCTTCTGCTTCCGCAGTCAAGCCGAAACGTACTGTTTGGGGCGGACGTGGCCTGGGCATCGCCATCGCCGTTGCGGCCGCGCTCACCGTCGCGGGCATCGCCTGCTGGATCATGCAGCTGACCGGCGGCATGGTGCAGACGGGCATGCGAAACTTAGACTCGTGGGGCCTGTACATCACGTGCTTCATGTTCTTCGTGGGCCTGTCGGCCGGCGGTTTGATCATCAGCTCGGTGCCTAACGCCTTCGGCATGAAGGGCTTCGGCGGCATCTCGAAAGTGGCGATCTGGACGAGCGTGTGCTGCACGTGCGCCGCTATCGGCTTCGTCGTGGTTGACCTCGGCGGTCCGGCCCGCCTGTGGGAGCTGTTCGTGTTCTCGAACTTCACCAGCCCGCTGATGTGGGACATCATCGTGCTGAGCACGTATCTCATCCTGTCCGTCGTGTACCTGATCGCCTACCTGCGCCACGACGCCGGGGCCCTGTCCCATTCGGCCATCCGCGTCATCTCGGTCGTGGCCCTTATCGTGGCCATCCTCGTGCACAACGTCACGGCCTGGATTTTCAGCTTGGCGCCGGCGCATGAGTTTTGGCACACCGCGCTGATGGGCCCGTGGTTCGTGGCTTCGGCCCTGGACTGCGGCACCGCGTTGGTGCTGATCGTGTGCATCGCGCTGCGCAAGGCGGGCTATCTCGACCTTGAGCAGAGGCATGTCGTCAACCTCTCGAAGATGCTTGCCGTGTTCGTGCTGGTCGACCTGTACTTCTACGCTTGCGACCTTCTGACGAGCGGGTATTTCGGCGCTGAGGGCTCGGAAGTCGTCGCGATGCTCACCTCGGGGGCGCTCGCCCCGGTGTTCTGGACGCAGATCGTTCTCATGGTTGTGGCCGTCGCCGTGTTGGTGGTGCCTCAGCTGCGCACGAACCTCGGCGTAGTCGTCGCTTCCGTTTTCGTTATCGCGGGCGTGTTCTGCAAGCGCGTGCAGATTCTGGTCGGCGGCTTCCAGATTCCGAACCTCGACATGCCGGGCGTGAACACCCAGTACACGATCACCAATTGGCAGGCGGGCCTCGATGGCGCCTATCAGGGCATGGTCTACGCGCCGCAGCCCATCGAGTTCGGCGTGGCTATCGGCGTGCTGTCCCTGTGCGTGCTGCTTCTGCTGCTTGGCTTAAGGTACCTGCCTTTGAGGCCTACGGGCAGCAAGTAGGGGCGATTCGAACGTATGCGGTTCTCCGGGCGCGGCAGTTTTAGGGATGCCGCGCTCGGATGGCGCGCGTGGGATTTGGCTGCATGCGGCGTCGTGGGGGCGACGCTCGCTTGCATGGTTGGTCGTGGCGGCGTTCGCTTTGGTGATGAACGCCTCTGCTGGAAAGGAGTTGCGATGGAGGGGACTTCCGTTGAAGAGTGGTCGGTGCGCGCGTCGGCATGGGAGCTTGCAGCGCTGAACTTCCGCTACCCGACGCGCGAGCTTGCCAAGTCGGTGGCGAGCGGGGAATGGGTGGCTGCGGCATGCGAGATCGTCGAGGGGTTGGGCCTGCGCATCCCCGACGGATTCGGCGCCGACCTTCCGAGCGAGCGGGTTCCGCTCGAGGATGCCGCGTTCGATGAATTTTTCCGCACGCTGCGCATCGAGGCGACGCGCCTGTTCGAAGGCCCGGGGGAGCCTGCATGCAGCCCATATGAGGGCGTATGGCAGGCGAAGGCCGACGGCGTGAAGCCCCTTTTGTTCGTGAACCCCCGTTCCGTGGAGGTCGAGTGCTTCGTGATGGATTGCGGCTTCACGCGCCCCGAGGGCTCCAACGAGCCGCTCGACCACATCGCCACCGAGTGCGAGCTGCTCGAAGCGCTTGCCCTATGCGCTGCAGACTCCGGGCAGGGTCATGCCGCCGGCTACTTTTCCGACGGGATCCTTCTCGGCGGGCGCTCGCTTCCCGGAGGTTCGCCCGCTGCGGCATATGGGCGGTTCCTCGAAGATCATGTTCGGGCGTGGGCTGGGGACTTCTGCCGGACGTGCGAGCGCGAGTCGCGCATTCCGTTTTACCGGGTCGCCGCGCGCTATCTCCGTCTCCTTGTGGAGTAATGCCGCTTGAAAAGGCGCGCCGCGGCGCGGTTTCTCCTTCGCTTCAATCCATACGTTCGCTGTGAAAAAACGACCTCGCAGCCTTCGTTTGACGAAGGCTTGCGGGGTTGTTTGCTATAGTGGCACTCGACTGAAACCCGTATTACAAGAGGAACCTCATGTCGCTTATCGTATGCAAATTCGGGGGCACGTCCGTTGCCAGCCCCGAACGCATCCAAATGGTTGCGAAAAAGCTCATAGCGAAGAAGCAGGCCGGCCATGACGTCGTGGCCGTCGTTTCCGCCATGGGCAAAACCACCGACGAGCTGGTGGGACTGGCCGCGTCGCTGAACCCCAACCCGCCTGCGCGCGAAATGGATCGCCTGCTGTCGACCGGCGAGCAGGTGTCCATGACGCTTCTGGCAATGGCCATCGAGGCGCGCGGCTATAAGGCCATGAGCTTCACCGGCCGCCAGGCGGGTATCGAGACGGACAGCATGCACAACAAGGCGAAGATCGCCATGGTGCACAACGAGCGCGTGCGCGACGCCATCGACCGCGGCATGATCGCCGTCGTCGCCGGCTTCCAGGGCATGGATCCCAACGGCGACATCACCACGCTCGGTCGCGGCGGCTCGGATACCACAGCGGTCGCCGTGGCGCACGGCCTGGGTGCCGACGTGTGCGAGATCTACTCCGACGTCGACGGCGTCTACACCGCCGACCCGCGCATCTGCCCGCGAGCCAAGAAGCTCGACTGCATCAATTACGAGGACATGCTGGAGCTTTCGGGCGCCGGCGCCGGTGTGCTGCAGATGCGCGCCGTTGAGTTCGCCCGCAAATACAACGTGGTCATCCATTCCCGTTCGGCGTTTTCCGACG
>CAVHXL010000070.1:0-871 GCA_963639885.1 bacterium
CCCTTGAAAAAGTGCTCGACCATTATAACCAGACGTTTCGAGTTTGGTCAACAATAATTTTCAACTTTTTTAATAATTTGAAAATTTGGCTATTCACCTGCGGATTTACTAAAATTTAGTGCGCTGGCGCTTTATATCCTCACCTATAATCTTTTCAGCTGAACAGCCATCGAAGAAGCATCAGATTTCTTTGCGGCGCTTTTTTGCGAAGACAGTTGAAAGGGGGAATTATTGGTTCCCGTCACCGTGGGCACCCTTATCGTATCCTCGGCACCAGGCCCCTCCATTTTGGTTCTGCAACCAATCGAAGACACTGCCTCTAGAGAAAAGTTGAGAATCATTCCCATTTGGATGGGTGCTACCGAGGCGACTCAGATAAGCATCGCTCTCAATAAAACGAAATTCTATCGCCCCATGACGCATGATTTATTTCTCGATGCCCTCACCAACCTTGATACGCAGGTTGATCATGTGGTCATCAACGACGTTAAGGGGGCGATGTTCTTTGCACGGCTTTCATTGAGGCAACACGGCCGTTTAATCGATCTTGACGCCCGCCCAAGCGACGCCATCTCCTTGGCCCTCAGGCAGCATGCTCCCCTTTTTATCGAAGATGATGTCCTCGACAAGGCGTCATTCCCTTATATCCGGAAGGAAACAATGGACAAAAGCTCTATACAGCAGGAGATGTCCGAATTCCATTCCTTCATTCAGGATGTGACCCCAGAGGACTTCTCGCTGAGCTAACTTCCCTATCCGAACCAGGCGAATCCGTTAACTCCGGGGAACGAAAACGAATCCCTCTTAAGGCACCAACGCCGCGCGCCTCAAAGAGGGATGGGCGATTCTTCTGTAAGAGCCAGGATAATCC
>CAVHXL010000070.1:881-9436 GCA_963639885.1 bacterium
GGATAATCCACACCCCCTCAAAGCCCTTTCCGGGCCGCAGTCCACTTTTTGTTGCCTATCGCAAGACGGGCCCGATGTTTCACGTGAAACATCGGGCCCGCATCATATGCGAATCACAAATGCAATGCGAGGTTATTCGCTAGCGACATCGCTTTCGACTTCCTTCGCCGCCTCGTCTGACTTCCCTTCCTCCGAAACGGCAGTCTCATCCTCGGCGTCGTTATCTTCGCTAGTAGAAATAGCAACGGCGGTCACTCTGTCATTTTCCGCAACGTTCATCACGCGTACGCCCTGCGTTGAGCGACCAAGCTCCGAGATGCCATCAACAGGGGTTCTCACGACAATGCCCTCTTCGGACATGATCATGATCTCATCACCAGCTGCAACCACCTTCATAGCTGCCAGAAGGCCCTTCTTCTCGGTCATCGTGATGGTGAATACACCTTGACCCCCACGATGATGGGAGGGATACTCCTCCACCTTGGTACGCTTTCCGTACCCTTTCTCGGTTATGACGAACAGGTCCGTTTCAGGACGGGCGATCTCCATGCCGAGGAGCTTCGCCGCAGCGGGGACGTTCATGCCCTTCACGCCCATGGTTCCGCGACCTGTAGCGCGAACCTCATCCTCGGGCCAGAATATCGCCTTACCCGCGCTCGAAACCATGATGACGTTTTCACCGGGTGCAACACGCTTCACGCTGATCAGGCTATCGCCGTCTTTCAAATTGATAGCGATAAGACCATCCCTGCGCGTACGATCGTATAGCTCCATCGACGTTTTCTTCACCATGCCGTGCTCGGTGGCGAACATCAGATACTCGTCTTCCGGGAAATCCTTCGTCGCGATAACGGCGCTGATCGTCTCCCCCTGCTCCAACGGCAGCAGGTTCACGATGGCGGTGCCGCGAGCCTGCCTGGACGCCTCGGGCAATTCGTAAACCTTCAGACGGTAGACCTTGCCCCTCGTCGAGAAGAACAGCATATATGAATGCGTCGAAGCTATGAAAAGATGTTCAACGTAGTCATTGTCCTTCAGATTCACTCCCTGCATTCCCTTACCGCCGCGCTTTTGCTGGCGATACGTTGCTACAGGCAGGCGTTTTACGTACCCGGTCTTGGTGACCGTGACCACCATCTGCTCCTCAGCGATAAGATCCTCGATATCGATTTCCTTCGCATCGGCGGAAAGCTGAGTCTTACGCGGCGTGCCGAACTTCTTTTTGATCTCCTGAAGTTCTTCCTTGATGATCTCATGAACCAGCTGCGGGTCGGACAGCACACGCTTATAGTATGCGATCTTCTCGCGCAATTCTGCGAGTTCAGCTTCGATCTTCTCGCGTTCCAAGCCAGTAAGACGGCGCAGGCGCATCTCGAGGATCGCGGCGGTCTGCTTATCGGTCAAGCCGAACCGCTCGGTCAGGCGCGAGGCCGCTTCCTTATCGGTCTGAGAAGAGCGGATGATATGGATAACCTCATCGATGTTATCAAGGGCTACAACATACCCTTCCAGAATATGCTCCCGCTCCTCGGCTTTCGTCAACTCGTAACGCGTACGACGGACGATTACGTCTTCCTGATGAGCTATGTAGTAATGCAGCATCTCCTTGAGCGACAGAACGCGGGGGACGCCGTCGACCAGGGCAAGCATGATAACGCCGAATCCCACCTCAAGCTGCGTATGCTTGAACAGCTTGTTCAAGACAACCTGGGGGATGGCATCCTTCTTCAGCTCAATGATGATATCGATACCATGCCGGTCGGCTCCATCGTGAATATTCGAGATTTCAGGAAGCTTCTTCTCGCGAACCAACTCGCCGAGCTTTTCAAGTAAACGTTGACGATTCACCTGATAGGGGATCTCGGTTACAACAATCGAATTTTTGCCGTTCTTGCCTTCCTCGATCTTCGTTTTCGCACGAATCTTCAGGCTACCGCGACCGGTCTCGTATGCGTCGACGACCCCTTTCTTCCCCATGACGATGCCGCCAGTCGGGAAATCCGGGCCCGGCAATACCTTCATGAGGTCATCGGTGGTGACATCAGGGTTATCAAGCATCAAGCAAGTCGCATCGATGGTCTCGCCGAGGTTGTGAGGAGGGATGTTCGTCGCCATGCCGACGGCGATACCATTCGAGCCGTTAACCAGCAGGTTCGGGAAACGCGCCGGCAAAACCTTCGGCTCTTCGAGGCTTTCATCGTAGTTAGGCTGGAAATCAACCGTTTCCTTATCGAGGTCGCGCAAAAGCTCCATCGCCGCTTTATCAAGACGAGCCTCCGTGTAACGCATAGCAGCCGCGGAGTCTCCATCGATGGAGCCAAAGTTACCATGTCCATCGACAAGAGGCACACGCATGCTGAACGGCTGCGCAAGGCGCACCATCGTGTCGTAAACAGCCGAATCACCATGAGGGTGATACTTGCCGATCACGTCGCCGACGGTACGGGCGGACTTCATATGCGGACGATTCGGCGTGTAACCGGACTCATTCATCGCGTACAGGATGCGACGATGAACGGGCTTCAAGCCGTCGCGAACATCAGGCAAAGCGCGGCTGACGATAACGCTCATGGAGTATTCCAGGAACGATGCCGCCATCTCCTTACCCAGATACGCAGCCTTAACAGTGGTTCCCTCGCCACCGTTGGCACCCTCGATGATCGAACCGTGCGGGTTCTCGATCGTCGACATGTCGATAAGCGAACGAGCCTTGTCCTCCTCGCTCACGAACGAGGCGCTCTTTCGCTCTACTTCGGGTTCCTCATCCGACGAAAGATCCTCGTCATCTTGAGTGGCTGCATCTTCTTCGGCCGCTTCGACGAGGTGCTTGATATCCTCAGGAAGACCCTCGTCGCCGACGCCGGCGCCGTCGCGATTATCGGTGTTATCTGCCATTCATATCTCCTAAATATCCAGGAAGCGAACATCGCGGGCGTGCTTCTGGATGAATTCCTTGCGAGGTTCAACCTGATCGCCCATAAGCTCACTCACCGATCGCTCGGCTTCCGCCGCGTCATCAATGCTCACCTGCAGCAACGTACGACTCGCCGGCTCCATCGTAGTCTCCCAAAGCTGTTCGGGGTCCATCTCGCCGAGGCCCTTGTAGCGCTGCACATCGAACTTCTCGGAACCGCCCATAGCGGCAAGCTCCCTGCTCAATGCGCTCTCGTCATAGATATATCGCTCGATCTTGGTTGAGCGGGTGTTCTTCTTCTTCACGCCGTAAATAGGAGGGCAAGCGATATACACGTAGCCACGGTTGATCAGCTCAGGCATATAGCGATAGAAGAACGTGAGCAGCAGTATGCGGATATGGGCGCCGTCGACATCGGCATCGGTCATGATGATGATGCGGTGATAGCGTGCCTGATCCGCATCGAAATCCTCTCCGATGTTCGTTCCGATAGCCGTTATGAGCGAGCTGATCGTGTCGCTCGACAGAGCCCTATGGAGGCCCGCACGCTCCACATTGAGGATTTTGCCGCGCAAAGGCAAGATAGCCTGGGTTTTACGGTCGCGCGCCTGCTTTGCGCTACCGCCTGCGGAATCGCCCTCTACGATGAATATTTCGGACTCTTCCGGCTTCTTCGAGGAGCAATCGGCGAGCTTTCCCGGCAGCGCGAAGGAATCAAGGACGCCTTTTCGACGGGTCATCTCACGCGCCTTGCGGGCAGCTTCACGGGCTTTCAGAGCCTGCGAAGCCTTGCCGATGATGCGTTTCGCCGGCGCAGGGTTTTCCTCCAGATATTCGGACAGGCCCCTGGTCACCGCGTTCTGCACCAACGGACGGATCTCGGTATTGCCAAGCTTCGTCTTCGTCTGCCCCTCGAACTGCGGATCATGAAGCTTGACAGACACGACGGCGGCAAGGCCCTCACGCGTGTCATCACCGGATAGGTTGCTATCCTTCTCCTTGAGGATGCCCTTCCCTCTCGCGTACTCATTGATGGTGCGGGTCACCGCCTGCTTGAAACCATCAAGATGCGTGCCACCCTCATGGGTGTTGATGTTGTTCGCGAAAGCCATGACGGAGTTCGAGGAATACGATGTCGACCATTGCATCGCGACCTCAACCGTGCCATCTTCGCTTTCCGCCTCAAAATATATCGGGGAATTCAGCGTCTCGCGGCCCTTATTCAGATAGTTAACGAAGTCGATGATGCCACCCTGCGCCTCGAAAATCTCAGTGCGGACCTCCTCGGCGACTTCCGAGAGCTCAGTCGAAGGGTTGGATCGCTCATCATGCAACGTGATCCTGAGACCCTTGTTCAGGAAGGCCATTTCCCGGAAGCGGGCAGCAAGGGTTTCGTAATCGTAAATAGTCGTCTCGGTGAAAATCTCAGGGTCAGGCCAGAACGTCACCTTCGTGCCCGTGGTATCAGCCTCGCCAACCACATGAAGCTTCGTCGCCGTTTTGCCGTGATCGAAATCGATCTCGTATTCGCTGCCATCTCGACGTACGTTTACCTGAACGCGCGTAGAGAGGGCGTTGACAACCGAAACACCAACGCCGTGAAGGCCGCCGGAAACCTTGTACCCTTCGCCGCCGAATTTGCCGCCGGCATGCAGGATCGTCAACACGACCTCAACCGTGGGAATTTTTTCTTTCGGATGCTCATCAACGGGAATACCTCGGCCGTTATCGGCTACGGTAATCGAGTTATCAGGATGAATCCACACCTCGATATTGCTGCAATATCCCGCTAAGGCCTCATCAACCGCATTGTCGACTACCTCATACACAAGATGATGAAGACCGCGGGGACCGGTTGATCCGATATACATACCGGGACGTTTACGAACAGCCTCCAAACCCTCGAGGACCTGGATATCCGAGCCGTCATAATGATCAGGTTTCGCCGCCACTGACACGCTCCTTCATGATTGTGGGGATGTATACAACCGAACGTATATTTTAGCATAGAGAGGTTTCAAGCATTGCCTCTTCATACCTTATTTAGGCATTCAGACGCCGTTTAAGACGCTATCTGCCTACTCTTTATCATTTTTCCCATCAGCATCAGCTATTGGCTTTGTATTCGCCTTTAGCGCTTTCAGAATCGATTCACGCAGCCTCTTGCTCCCAATAGCTTCGGCCTGCTCGGAAAGCTCGGCCGACAAGGCGGGATCCAGCGTGGGCTCAACCCTGGAAGATTGGCTGAGCGCGCCATCTTCAGCAACGCGATGCGCCGTGGCGAACGGATGCCGGGTCTTCATGCCTTGCCTCGACGCCCTGATGGCAACCGCCTCGACATGCTCTCCTTGCTCGTTGAGCTTCATCTTGAGGAATTCTTGGCGCGCATCGATATCCGATCGAACCATCGCGTCGTCAGAGTAAACAAGCAGGAGCGTCTTTCCCGCGGGAACCCTTGCCGCCGCCTTATCATCCGAGTCCTCGGGGCGCATGATGTAAACGGCGTTCGTATGATCAAGGACCAGCTGTGCAGAATCCCCGTACACGGCCTCCACGGCCACCCTCCACCTATGCTTTACCTCGGCGATTCGCTGCTGACGCAGTGCATCCGGGGAAGACACGCCTAGGTGAGCTTTATATAGACGCAGAATATCATCGGCGCCGAAGACCATTCCCTGCCTAGCCATTACCGCGGCCCCCGTTCGTTGGAGCGTGGTCGATGGGAAGATTCACCACGTGCGCTCTATCAATTAGATCATCGTCGAAGTATGCAAGGTTCGCCGTCGTTATAAAGGCCTGCATATCATCGGAAACGAACCGGACAAGCGCCCGACGGCGATGCTCGTCGAGCTCGCTCATGACGTCATCAAGCAGCAAGATAGGCTGCAGCCCGAGCATCTCTTTCACCAAGGTGACTTCAGCCAGCTTAAAAGCCAGCACAACCGAACGTTGCTGCCCTTGGCTGGCGAAAACCGATACCGGCCTACCATCGATGAAAAACTCGACACGATCCGCTTGCGGACCCACACAAGCCCGTTTGCGACGGATCTCCTCGTGCAGTTTCCCCTCAAGCGCGGATCGCAAGCTTGATCGGGCAGTCTCTCGATCAAGAAGTCCTTCTTCTGGAAAGGGTTGACCCGCCTCTACCCATGAGGGAACATAGCGAGCGCCAAAACATTCGGTAGAACCGGAGATTTCCGCATAGTATTCCCTCATGAGCCTCGAAAGCTTGAGAAACAACGCGAAGCGATAGCAAGTTAGCTGAGCACCGCAAGTAACCACAACATCATTGACGCTCTCTACCAGAACGGGATCCGCGCCGTCTTTAAGCAATGCGTTCTTCTGTCTGAGAATCTTATCCCAGTCTCGGCGTATCTCGTAATGGTTCCTCGATATCTGGGATCCAACCGAATCGATCGCATCCCGCCGGCGCGACATCGATCCTTTCGCGAGCTGCAAATCATCAGGAGCGAACACAACCGACGGCGCGACGCCCTTAAGGTCGACGGCTCGCTTAGCTTTCCCGTTAAGGGAGAATTTCCTCTTTCCTTCTGCCAAATCCAAGCCGAACAAAAGCATTCGGTCGCCATCGATCAAATCGGCCGCAAGCTTCGCATGATCGCAACCTTCCCTTATCAGCTGTACTGATGTTGGGTGCTTGAACGAGGTTTGCGCGGTAAGGAGCTGAATGCCCTCGACAATGTTCGTCTTGCCGACGGCATTCGGCCCCACGAAAACGGTTAGGGAACCGATGTCGCTCAGTTCCAAATGCTCATAATTCCTGAAATCCCTGTACGAGATATGTTCTACGCGAAGCCCCATGTAGCTGTTATCGACCCTAGGAAATGCGAACCGGCATCACGAGATACAGGAAGTTCTCCTTGCCCGCCGCCTTGAAGATGCCAGGCTTCATGCTCCCCTGGATCTCAAGATAGACATCGTCCTCATCAACGGACGTCAGGCCATCAAGAACGTATGCGTAGTTGAATGCGATATCGACGCATTCCCCTTCTCCCTGGCAGGAAATGGTCTCCTGCGCCGAACCGACATCCTGTGCTGCGGCGGACAATTGAATCATTTGGTTGTTAGTGTCGATGGAGAACTTCACGGGAGAACTCTGCTGGCTCAAAATCGAGGCGCGCTTGACGCCCGACACCAGGCTATCGACATTAATTTTGACGCGCGTGTTATACGAATCAGGGAGCAGCTGTCGATAGTTGGGGAAGTTGCCTTCGATTCGACGATTGATGAAAACAGTGTCTTGGTAGGTTACTACGATCTGATTTTCCGCCAAGGCGATGGTGATTCCCTCATCCGTTCTTGGCAAGGAGGCGAGCTCTTGCATGAAAGAACCAGCTATGACCGCCTGGAAGCCCTCCGCTGCCGGCTCATCAAGCTTCGTCTCGGTGATCGCCAGCCTATAGGAATCCGTTGCCACCATCTTGAGGGTTTCGCCTTCGAAAGTGATCAGAACACCCGTGAGGATAGCCCTGCTCTCATCCTTCGACACAACACGCGCAACGCGCTTCACCATCGACGAGAATTGCGAGAAGGGGATCGATATAGCTTGGTCGGTATTGACATGGGGAAAACCGGGGAAGTCTTCCGCATCGAGTGTTTTAATCGAGAAAGATGACGAATCACAGGTTATGATCGCCGAGTCATCGGCGGTTTCCGCATGCACTGCTGCATCCGGGAGGTTCTTGACGATATCGAAGAATAGCTTGCCAGGGAATACTGCTTTCCCTTCTTCCTCTATCAATGCAGGTGCCGTGTACTGAATGGAGAGCTCTAGGTCGGTTGCCTGCATCGTAAGATGATCGTCTTTCGCTTCCAGGTATATGCCTGAAAGCACGGGGAGCGTTGATCGCGTCGCTATACCCTTCAATACGATCGACAGAGCATTTTGAAGTTCGGATTGATTGATGCTGAATTTCACACTGACCTCTTTCTTATCTTTCGTTCTTCTTTATTTCTATAAGGTTTTATAGTTGTAATAATAAGCTCGGTTAATTTGTTTATAACTAACGAATGCCCATGTCAGTTAGCTTCTTTTCTCCTTTTTGGCCTGTGCATAGATTGCGCCTGCTTTCTACCGAGTTTATTGCCTTTGTTATCTTTCCTCAGACATTGCCGAGTTTTCAAGAGCGACTGAGCTGTTCTTCAACAGGTTTTCCCGAGTCGCTTGTTTTCTCTGAGGTTGGTGATGTTTCACGTGAAACATCACCGTGGTATCTAGCTCTCCCTGATCAGCTGTCTGAGGGTTTCCACCTCTTCTCGCATGACCCTGTTCTCTTTCATTTTCTCTTCCACGATACGTACTGAATACATCACTGTAGAATGATCTCTGTTGAATTTCTTGCCGATATCCTCGTACGGTATATCGAGCAGCTCCCTGCAGAGGTAAATCGTCACATGCCTTGCGTGGGTGATGTTCCTCGTCCTCTTCTTTCCGGTGATATCCGCATGGCTCACCTTGAAGAAGCGCTCGGCTTCCCTTTGGACATCATCGACGGTGAGTCTCTTGCTCGGACCGCCTGAGAAATGGTTTTCAAGAAGTGCGCGTACATCACCGAGCGTTATGTTCCGCTGGTTCGCGAAGGTCATCTGATAGATTACCTTCGTCACGGCGCTTTTCAGC
>CAVHXL010000071.1:0-7404 GCA_963639885.1 bacterium
GCGTGAAGTGCGCCGAGCTGGGCTGGCGCACCCTTTCCGAGATGATCGGGGAATAATTCCGCGCACCCCTCCCCTTCGGGCGCTCTCCCATAGCAACCACGCTTTGAGCCGCCTCCCGTTTCTCATGCCCGAGAAACAGGAGGCGGCTCGTTTTCTCTCGGCCCCAAGTGCCTTCACTGCAAGATCACGGCCCCCAGCGGGTCTTTCGTAGGACTGGAGCGCTCGACCCACGCCGGGAAGGACCCCGAAGAGCGCGAAGGCGCCTTCAAGCGCCCCACCGACGCCTCCATACCGAGCACCTGCACCTGACTCGAAAACAAATCCGGGCGGGCCCGCGAATGCAGACCCGCCCGGATAAGGCGTCTTGAACGTTTGAGCGCTTTCGCGCCCTATGCGACGCTACAGGGCAAGCGCCCCCTCGATCTTCTCGAACAGCTCGTCGGAAATGGCTGCATCACCACCTAGGACAAACGCCTTCTCGATAGAGGAACTATGCTCCGAAAGCGCGTTCAGGGCGAACGCGGAATCCTCGTCGGAGCCGCCCGCGAGCAAAAGCACGCTGCCGAGCTTGCCGCACAAGGCGCCACCCGCCAGAGCATCCGGGAAGTTGGCGCCCGAAGCCACGGCAACACCACTGTAGGACATGCCCTCGCTCACGCAGAAAGCGGCCATTTTCGCCGCGGTCTCGTAGCGCGTCTGGCCCGAGAAGCGCTCGACATCGGCAACGGCGCCTAGCACAGCCTCGGTATCAGCGGAGATGCGCCCATCGCCGCCGACGATAAGGATCTTCTCGTAGCCGCCGGCTTTGATCGCCTCGATGGTTGCATCGGAAAGCGCGCCGGATTCGTCGGCCAAGTAGATGGGAGCACCCATCTTGTAAGCGTAAGGGCTCGCCGTCAGGGCATCGGCGTAGGACGCCCCGCTCGCCACGATGGCCGTCGCGCTCGAAGCGCCCGCTTCCGCCGCCTTCTCGGCGACCTTGATGGCGGTGTCGAAGCGCGTCTGGCCGTACACGCGCTCGACCGCAAGACCCTTGGCCTCGATCGAAGCGGCAACAGCCTGCGAAACGGCACCGTCGCCGCCGACGATCACGGCCCTTATCGCGCCAAGACGGTCGATCTCCGCGGCCACCTGCTCGGAAAGCGCGTTGGGGTCGGTCAGCAGCACCGGTGCGCCATAAGCGCCGGCAAGCGAACTCGCCGAGAGCGCATCGGGGAAGTTCGCGCCGGAAGCGATCACAACGGTGCTTGCCGCATCGAACCCAGCAGATGAGATGGCCGAAGCGGTGTCGAAACGCGTCTGGCCGTACAGGCGGTCGACGACCATGCGCTTGGTCCCCGGCTTCGCGGCCGCCTTGAACGCGTCGACCGCAGTCTGCAGATCCTCGGTCGCGTCGGTCACCATCTGCTTGCTCAGCAGGGCGGAGTTCGCCACCGCGGAAGCCTTCGCGATGGCGTCGTTGAACGCCGCCAAGGCCTCCTTGGTCACCCACGTGCTCTTGCTGCTCACATCGGAACCGTCGACGGAAACCGTGGCGCCATCGGCCAGCTTCTTGGCGTCGGCCACCGCGGAGGCGAGCACGGAGGCGTCGACGGCCTCGGAGGTCTTGACCGTCGAATAGTCGATCGTCAGGTTCAGCGCGGGCTTGCCGGCCTCGGGCTGGATGTCGGCGTTGACCGGCACCGCATACAGCTTGCTACCCGTGAACGTGTACGTCTGAACGCCGGTGGTGACGGCGTCCGCCGGCAGCGTGATCGTCACGCGGCAGATGCGCGTGTCGTACTTGCCGTAATCCCACACGCTCTTGTCGGCGGGCTCCTTCGTCTCAACCTTCACGTTCTCAAGCGCCTCGCACGTGCCCAGATCTTGCACCGTGAAGACAGGATTGGGCAGGTCGATCGTGAGCGTCTTGGTGCCGTCGGGTGCAACCAAGATGGTCGCGTTGTCGGACAGGGGGGTAGTCGGGGCGGTGTTCTCCACGCCCTCGGCCGAGCCGCCGTCGAGCACCGGCGAGTTGCCCGCCTTGTCGGCGAACGGGTTGTTCGGGTTGTTCGCGTAAACCGTCACGCCCGGGAGCACCGGGTTGTACTCGCCCGGCATGCTCAGGTTCGCCGTCACGCTATATGTAGTACCGGCGTCCTTCAGACCCGCCTTCTGCGCAGCCTTGAACGCCGTCACGGCAGCGGCCAGCGCAGCAGCCTGGTCTTCCACCGCCGTCTTGGCAACGGCCTTCGTGCTATCTGCCATGGTCTGAGCATCGGCAATGGCGGAAGCAAGCACATCGTGGTCGGTCTGGGAAACCCACTGGGCGTTGGACATGACATCCTTGCCATCGGCGGAAACCGTTGCGGCATCAAGCAACGCCTGCGCCTCGGCAATGGGCTGAGTCAGCGCGCTAACGTCACCCGCTTCCACGATCTTCCAGGTGAAAGTGCGCTCAGCGCGGGCATCGTCGCCCTCGCTGCCGGCCCACCTCGCAAATGAAAGGGTCGGACGGACGGTGCACGTATACTCGCCCACCTCGGTGGCCGAAATATCACCCGACACAACCTCGACGAGCGGTCGGGAATCAACGCCGTAACGAACAGACGAAATCGTATACGCAGACTGCTCTTTGCCGGTAAACACGAATTCTTTGGCGGCAGGCACCTCAACATCGGTCCACTGCAACCAAGCCCATTGGTCGTCAATCAGATAGCAATCTTCAAAACCACCCAGATTAACTCGGCAAACCCACTGACCATTGAAGGTTTTAGTCCCATCAGATTCATCTACAACATTTAGAGAATCATAGCTTGCACGTCCATTTTTCTTACCACTCCATACCACAGAGCCATCCGAAGCGCATTGAATCAAATCGAAAGGCTGCTGAGTTCCCGACGTGCCGTAAAGCGCGGAATTGTACGACCACGTTTCAGGTCCAAACAAATTTGATAGGGTAATCGTCGTATAGGAGTCGCCATTAACACCTACGTACTTCGGTTCAGCATAGCTCCCGTCAGCGCCACGCAAGCGAATAGAGTAACCCACATATTCCGGCACTCGGTACGCCGAGGCCTTCATAGCTGACTCGAACGCGTCACTCGAGTCAATCTTCCTGACTTCAAGCGTTGCCGCGCCTTCGTCCTTCAAGTACTTCTCCATGCACGGCTCAGACGACGCAACATCAACAATAAGGTCACGGCCATCGACCTGTGCAGTGAAAGTCCTCTTGTACTTTTGGCGCTTATCAGCATTTGATGCGTCTGCCAGAACAAGCGCTGAACCGGGTATCACGCTGTTAGTTTGCAACACTCCATTTTCATCTACGGATGCAGATCGGCTAGTAATAGAGTATGTGCCGTCCGTTTCGTACAGGGAATACAAACTCGATTCAGCGGCCGCAGGAAACGAAAGGGAAAGATAGAAGCCCGAACCGAAGTTGATGGCTTCGCCGCTTTTGTCCACTAGCTCAACGGTGTAAATCGCGAAGGGAACTTCCTGAACATACTCCTGCTTCAGCAGTTCAACCGTTTGTTTATAGCTATCGCTGTCCGCATTAGCTTTCGTCACCTTTAAGGAAACGCCCTCGGCGCCTAAAGCCTCAGCCCACGGCTTATACGCCGTAGAAACCGACGCAGCAATACCTGTTTCCTTGTCCGTAAAGGTAAACGAATACTGCTTGGGGCGAGCCGTATTCGCATCGACGAGGACGTACGCCCCCAACGCCGCGTTCTTCACCGTAAGCGAATCGTCGGATCCCTGCGTAAGCAAGGTCAACTTCGACCCGTCCCACTGATAGATACGGCTACTTGAATAGGCCGATTTTAGAGTGAGTTCGGTTTCCTCGTCAGAGCCAAGGGAAACGCTATTTCCGTCTACGCCCATAATATCCACGTTAAACACGCGGAACGTAGGGTTGATGTTGAGCTGAGCGTCGAAAGCGTCCTTGATGGAAGATGCTTCGTCTGCCGTAGAATCATATGCGCTGAAGCTCCCTTTCGCTTGCCTTAAAGCTGCCGCAACGTCGCTCTTATAAGTGGAAACCTTATAACTCACATCTGCCGCTGCATCTTCACCAACGAACGTGCGTTCGTACTGCTTCGCGTCAACGCCTGAGGCGAATACAATGTAAGACTTGCCGTAGCCGTCATACGCTGAATTCGTTTGGCTGCCCTCACCATTGAAGAGCCTGATGAGACGCTCATTTGATTCATCGCTTGTAAGCGTGATGGGGAACACGGCAACGTCCACGCTGCTATCGGTCACGTCCGTGGCAAGAAGCTGCGCACTCGTTACGCCGTCGGCAACCGTAACCAAAAACGCCTTGGTATCGGAAGTGACCCCGTCACCGTCGGTACGCGGAACCGAAAGGGTACGCAAGCTTTCACCTTGCCACCACGTATCAACAACCTGGTTGAGGTTAAAATTACGCGGGAAGCAACCAAACGCGTTCGTCACGTTCGTCTTCCCGGCTCCTTCATCAAATGCAGCGTCAATGCATTTCTGCCAATCCGCCAAAGTGCCGGCATCGCTCACCACGGAAACATCAAATCGGACAATGCTCGACAAGATGCTTCCAGGCGTGGAGCCGCTTCCATTCTTAGAGGCTGCATCCGTATATGATTCCGTCCAAGAATAGCCGGTTTCACCGTTTGTCAGCGTTTTGCTTGTCCACTTGCTGGCTTTGGTTTTATCGACGATGGCAAAGGCGCCGAGCTTTTCACGAGTAATCGAGAAAGCACCGCCCTCGGCCTTTTCGTTCTCAAGCAGAGTTGTTGCAGAACCGTTTTGCAGCAGGGCTACGTCGCAGATGTCGCTCTTGGAGGTAGGCAGCTTGATTTCAACCTTGGTGTTGCCAGCAAGCCTCACCTGGTTGCCCGAAGCGTCAACCAGGTTCGTATTGTAAAAGTCGAATGAAAGCTCCCCGTTATAAAGCGGGGTCAGGGCGCTCTGCGCGTTCTTGAATGCATCGCCGGAAGCGGAGCTATCCACAACGAGCTTCGTGCCGTCATTCTTCAGTGCGGCGGCAACGCTTGCTTCCGTTGTGGTCACCTTGGCGGAAAAACCCGTAACGGAATCCACGAAGTCACGGGAAACCGCATCGGAGGCGTTATCCGGCTCAACGTAGCTTCGACGAGCGCTAGACAGATCAACCGAAAGCCTGACCTGCATAGTGGTGTAACGACTTACCGGAGTCGGGAATTCCTTGCAAGCAGTAAAGGAGTAGTCACCACTGTCGTTAAGCAGCTTCACATCGAACGAACCCACGCGGCCATAGCACTTGGTATTCGTGCTGACCTCCGTACCGTACAGCAGATCCTCGTTGATGCGCTGCACGTTGGACACTTCGGTTTCACCCGGAGCGCCCGCGATGTCCTGCAGCGTGAACACATCGGAAGGACCGTTGTTCAGAGCAAAGCTAATGGTCTTGTTACCATTTTCATCAACCACCATCTTCGCGTTATCGGAAACTGGAATGGTAGGGGCAAACGTCGGACACAACATGTACACCTGCACGCCTGGAAGAACAATGTTTTCCGAACCAGGGATATACAGGTTAGCCGTTACGGTATACGTTCCAGCTTCAAGCGTGTCTTCCGTTTTCTCGGTCAGGGCCGAGGCGTCGGCCACCACGACGGTCTGGCCGGGCTCGAGGGAGAACGAGGCTCCGCCGGCGTCGAAGGTGAGGCCGGACAGCGTCGCGTCGTCGGCCAGCTCGATCGGGGCCAGCGACTCGCCGTCCCACGACCAGGCCTTGAGCGACGAGGCGGGGACGGACTGGCCGTGGCTGAGCCGCCAGGCCGTCAGCTTCGCGTCGGAGGGCATGGCCTTTCCGCCCGGCAGGCTGAACGAGCCCACCGCGACCGCCGAGGCGTCGGAGACGTCGTAGAGCTCGGCCAGCGCCGCGCGGGCGGCCTCGTCGGCGGCCTCGTCGGCGGAGAACGCCACGTTGGCCGCGCCGAACCAGCTGCTGAGGTCGTCGAGGCTGGCCGCCGCCGGCATGCCGGAGTCGGCGGTGCTCACCCTGAGCGCCCAGTTCGCGCCGGAGATGGTGTCGAGGTAGTAGTAGTCGCTGGGCTCGGAAGAGTTTTGTTGCGACACTTGGAAGCTTGAGTCCTCAGCCCCAAATGCGTACGTCACCTGCGTGGGGATAAGTGAAGTTACAAGGGAAAGCGCGCAAACAACGGAAAGAATCTTGCTAGCCGCTAATTTGCGCAACTTTATTTGCTTGCGTTTCTCCATCTCACTTCCCTTCTCTTACTAAGTGCATTGCAGACACATGGGTGTTGCGGGGCGATAACACCCCGCAACACCCACTAAACAAAAGCAGGTATCGCCTAGAAACCCGCAGGCGCAGAAACGCCATTCGTGATGGTTTTCACCGTGCTGAAGTCAACCAGCAAAGTAACAGCCCAGGTCTTGTTCCCGAAGTTCATGAAGTTGGCATATTCCGTCGCATCGAATGTGGGATTGCCGGTGTAACCGGCAGGAAGAGTAAAACTCAATGCATCGATGCGCTTCTCGTAAGCCGATACACTCCATTCAACCGTATTCCGGGTCATCGCAACAACGCCGGATCCATCGTTTGCAGAACCGCCATCCTCGCTCCCACCAATGGTCAGCAAACCAAACGTGTTGTTGAACTCATCGACGTAGACGGAGTAAGTGCCATCGGAATTCAAGCGTACGAAACCATTGTCCGCAACAGGCGTTGTAGGTTTATCGCCGAAAAGGCTAGTCGGAGTTGTGAGATTAGTCAGATAAGCATCCATGTGAACAATAAAATTCAACTTCGCCGGAACATACAAGTTCACGGAGGCAGAGTACCAAACGCCCGTCTCCATATCCGCCTTTGCAACGGCACTTCCAAGCGCCCGGCCATCGGTCGTGCTCGCAAACGCCTTGCTGAAGTCAACCGACTCAGCACCGGCGGCAACCAGCGCGGCCGCAGCAACGGCGCCGGCGGCCACTTTGACAAAGCCTCGGCGCGTGTACACTACTTCGGTGTTCATAGCGAACCACCTCTTTCTTTGCGGCGTGTTTTATTGGATAGCCCCTGACGAGCCGATGCCGCATCCTCGGCTTCCAGGGGATCCTGAAGCCGGCGGAGCGCCGGCAGCGGGAACCAAGCAACGACAAGTCGGCCGCACGCGCGCGCATTTGCATTCGCTCGCAAGCTATTCGTCTGTAGTAAGGGAATGGTCGTATTCCTGCGATGCCGCTCGAACGCCCAGGTCTGAAGCGACCGCTGGTCGTGAGTTACACAGGGATAACCGACTTGATGGGCGCAATTGTACACCCTGGTTTACACGAATTACAAGAGAAAGTTATATATAGGTGCCTTTTTCGGCAATTTTCTTCGCTGACGGTAACAAATGTTACCCATCCCAGGTCAACCCGCAAGTTGCACAAGGGTAAGTA
>CAVHXL010000071.1:7507-9402 GCA_963639885.1 bacterium
GCGCAGGCGTGACTACGTTTTGCCGGACGCATCGGCAGGCTCGCTGCCCAGAGGACGGCGGGGCGGGCGGCGAGTTCAGACAGCAAGGCGCATGGAAGCGGGAGGCGGGGGCGGCCAAGTGGACGGCGGGGCAGGAAGGGCAGGCAGACGGCCGAGTGGGCAGCGAGGGAAAAAGGGCAGGCGGGCGGCCAAGTGGGCAGCGAGGGAGACTAAGTAGACAGCGAATTCAGACGGCCGAGCGCGCGGAAGCAAGAGACGAAGGAGGGCCACTTGGCGGGTTTCGCGACTTTCTGCATCCCCGAGCACGAATACGTAGCCTCGCCAGCAGGTTCCCGAAGCTCCCTAACCTGCGTGCACGGATTTGACTCGTAAACCCGGAAAACCCACCACGAAAGGCCACGATCGCCGCACGGAAGCTCGGGAGCCGGGCGACCCGCCAGGCGCCGCGCGGGGCTCTACCGACTTGCGCGAAGCAATTGGCTAAAAATTGACAAGAAATTGGAATTGAGGGGAATTTTTCGGGCTTCCATCACGGTTTTGCCACCGCAAGTACGCCGGCAGATGACGGAGAGGCTGCTTCACTTAAAGAATTCCCTGGTCAGAAAGATGCGGCAAAATCCCCTCCCCCGCTTGCCGGCCACCGGGGTCCCGGATTTTCCCCTCAATTCCAAAAAGTTGTCAGTTTTGGGCCCAGAGCACTGCGCAACCGCAAAACGAGCAGCGCCGCAGTTCACAGTCGCCGGGGCGGCAGCCGCGCGGCACAACGCAGCGGCGGCAAAGGCGAACTACCCGATATGAACGAAACCTGTAATATCCAGGTGCCCGGATTGCGGAAGAGATGATCTCCATCCAGGAGCGGAAGGTAGCCGATGCCCGAAAGAACCCTGCCGCAGGCCTCCTCGCCCTCGATTGCACTCCCGGGTTTTTTGAGCTTCTGCGTCCGTTGAACACACATCAAGCACAGCGCCGATGTGAGCGATTGCGTTCCGAAGGTCCTTAAAACAGAGAAGACTCCTTCAATCCCATGCTCCGAATCGAGGTTCGCCGGCATTCCAAGATCGCGCACGATGACGGCCTTCACCCGACGATCGGGGCATTCGTGGAAAGAGCCGGGATTGCCGCGGGAAGCTCCAGCCAGCTGTCTTTCGCTTTGGAAAGCTGGCGGAGACAGTGCCCATCCGAAAAGATCCCCTCAAGACGCGCATGCATGTCGATCCAATCTTGCTCGCGCATCGACTCGTCGCTGAAGACGTCTTTGCCTGTGCTGACATCCAAATATCCGTGTCTGCGCCCTTGATGCGAAGACGATAATAGATGCCGACTACGTCCTTGCATCTCGCCGATCCGACTCCGATGCGAAACAGGGATCGCATCCGAACCTTGTCCGAAATACGGTCGGCAAGACCGCGGATGCAGAAGGTGCCATCCATGGTCACGATGGCGTTCGGATATCGAAGGGCACACAGGGCGCAAGGGTCCGCATGGCACGCGTCGGGGTAGAAGTTCCTCGCCACGCGGAGCAGCCTACCGGCTTTATTTCATTGCTGATGCGACAGGAGCTGCCAAACCGTTCGGCCGATACTGGAGAGCGCCGCCGGGCGCGACGACATTAGCGAGCACCGCCAGACGCGACGGTCTTTTCCAAACGAAGCGCCGCGCTAGCGCCGGCATCGCCTAGATCACCGGCGGGGTCCATTCGGGTTCGCCTTTGGCCCGCAGGTTCGCGCGGCGGCCCTTCATGTTGTCGATGCAGCCCTGCATGCCGTGCGGCACGTATCCCATGTTCTCGATGTCCTCGGGCAAGTAGCTGACCAGCGATAACGGTGCCGTCTGCTGCGGATTTTCCGGCGCAGGGCCCGTCTTCGGCACCGCCGCGAACCCGCACACCGGCGCTC
>CAVHXL010000072.1:0-9285 GCA_963639885.1 bacterium
ACTTGATGTAGCCCCAGCCGCCCTTGGCCTTGATGCCGTAGAAGTTGAAGTACACGAACGAGATCAGGGCCAGCGCGAAGGTGACGCTCAGCGTGCCCGTCGGGGTCTTAGCGCCCGGGATCAGGCCGATGACGTTCGAGATCAGGATGAAGAAGAACATGGTGGCGATAAACGGCATATGCTTCTTCCAGCCATGCCCTATAGCGCCCTCACCCATGTTGCGGCAAACCGCGTCGTAGCCCCAGTCAACAAGGCCGGCGAACTTGCCGGACGGACGGACCTTGATCTTGCGAACGCCCACGAGCACGCCGATGAGCACCACCGCGCAGATGACGATGAGCCATGCCACGTACTGCGTGAGACCGATTCCCCCACCGAAATCCACCACGAACGTGGAGTTGAACGACTCGCTCAATTCCTCGATCGGAGCGGAGATGTCTGCCAAGGGATCGCCCGTAAGATGGAATTCCATGAACCTCTCCTTCTAGCCTTACCTAACGGCGCTTTGCGATGAAAACGCCGAAAACAACTACCCCGATGACGAACGTCATCAGTTCTGCAGCCGCATACGCAAGCGCAACCTGGGGAAACGCAAGCTTGCACACGACCATGCCCGCGATAAGGATGACAAAAGACACCGCGATGGTGGCGAGGAAAGGCCCAAGGAGGTTCAGGGCATGAGTAGGATCAACCGTACGAATCTTCTTCATGGAGACGCTGAAGGGAACGATGCTTACCGCGCCGACGAGGATTCCCACGATTATTGCTACTACCATGACCTGCTTTCCGCTTCTATTTCAGCTTTATCGCAAACAGTCCCCACTATAACTGAAGTTTTAAAAATGCCGAAGTTGTGATGGCAAATACTCAAAAAAATAAACGGTGAGCGGCGCACGTGAACCGCGAGGGGCTCAGCGCGCCCGGAGGCGCTGCGCGCAAGGAGCCCTGGGAAGCCTCAGCCCTCGTACACCCGAAGCCTGATTCCCGACTCGGAAAGCATGGACATGGCAAGCTCGTCGGGGTACGGATTCGCGTATATGATCTCCTCGATGCCGGCGTTGATGAGCATTTTCGCGCACACGACGCAGGGCTGGGTGGTGATGTATATGGAAGCGCCCGTGATGTTGATGCCGTAGCGCGCCGCCTGGATGATGGCGTTCTGCTCGGCATGAAGACCGCGGCATATCTCATGACGCTGCCCCGAGGGCACTCCGAGCTGCTGACGAAGGCAGCCGGTCTCGCCGCAGTGCTTAAGTCCCGTCGGCACGCCGTTGTAGCCGGTCGCGAGAATGCGGCGGTCCTTGACGATGATGGCCCCGACGGCGCGGCGCAGACACGTCGTGCGCGTGGCGACCTCGTTCGCCAAAGTCATGAAGTATTCGTCCCAGCTGGGTCGATGATCGGCGGTGCCACCCATACGCGAGCCTTTCGTCAACGAAAATGAAAAGGGCCGAGCGGAAAACCGCTCGGCCACCAGTGTAGCGCAGAAAGCGAGGGCTTAGTACTCCAGGCCCGGATAGAGCGGGTGCGCCTCGAGCATGGCGTCGACCTTCTTCTTGATGTCCGCGAGCTTCGCCTCGTCGCCGGCGTTGAACACCGCGCCCGCGATGCACTGGCCGACCTCGTAGAAGTCGTCCTTGGTGAAGCCGCGGCTGGTGGCGGCCGCCGAGCCAACGCGGATGCCGCTTGCCACGAAGGGGCTGCGCTGCTCGTTGGGGATGGTGTTCTTGTTCACCGTCAAGCCGACGCTCTCAAGCAGGCTCTCGGCGTCCTTGCCGGTGACGTCGGCGGGCGTGAGGTCGACCAGGCACAGGTGGTTGTCCGTGCCGCCGGAAACCAGGCGCAGGCCGCCGTCGGTCATGCCCTGCCCCATCGCCGCGGCGTTCTCGACCACGTGGTCGATGTACTCCTTGAACGCGGGCGTGAGAGCCTCGCCGAACGCGGCGGCCTTGCCGGCGATGACGTGCATGAGCGGGCCTCCCTGGCTGCCGGGGAACACCGCGGAGTTCAGCTTCTTGAACAGGGCCTCATCGTTGGTGAGGATGAAGCCGCCGCGCGGGCCGCGCAGGGTTTTGTGGCTGGTGGAGGTGACGATGTCGGCGTACGGCACGGGGCTCGGATGCGCGCCGGTGGCGACAAGGCCGGCGATGTGGGCCATGTCGACCATCAAAAGCGCGCCGACCTCGTGGGCGATGTCGGCCATGCGCTTGAAATCGATGACGCGCGGATAGGCCGAGGCGCCGCCGACGATCAGCTTGGGACGATGCTCCTTGGCAAGCTTCTCCATCTCGTCGTAGTCGATGGTCTCGGTTTCGCCGTCAACGCCGTAGGAAACGATGTTGTACAGCTTGCCGGAGAAGTTGGCCGGGCTGCCATGGGTCAGATGGCCGCCGTTGTCGAGGCTCATGCCCATGACGGTGTCGCCGGGCTTGACGGTGGCGAAATAGGCGGCAAGATTGGCGTTCGCGCCGGAGTGGGGCTGAACGTTGGCGAACTTCGCGCCATACAGCTCGCATGCACGGTCGCGCGCAAGGTTCTCGACGATGTCGACCTTCTCGCAGCCGCCGTAGTAGCGCTTGCCGGGCAGGCCCTCAGCGTACTTGTTGGTGAGCACGCTGCCCATTGCCTCCATCACGGATCGCGAGGTGAAGTTCTCCGATGCGATCAGCTCGACGGAAGAACGCTGACGGGCAAGCTCCTGCCCCAGCGCGCTTGCCAATTCCGGATCGGTTTGCTTCACGTTCTCGATTGCCATGATGTTCCTTTCGTTTCGGAAATCTGCTCGCGGGCGCATGCTCGCAAGCGGCCGCTCGCGCGGTTCGCGCAGGCAGCGTGCCGCCCACTTTAGCACAACGGACCAGGCGTCATGACCCCTTCATATTGACGAAACGCGCCGGCAACACGCAGGTGGGCGGAATGCTGGCGCGAACGGCCTTCGCACTCCGCCCGAAAGAGGCGCCCCCTAGTTCTCAAGCGCCATTATCTTCTCCACGCGGCCGGCGTGGCGCCCTCCCCCGAAATCGGTGGAGAGGAAGGTGTCGAGGATCTCCCTGTTCGCCGACGGGTCGACGAAGCGGCCCGAAAGCGTGATGACGTTCGCGTCGTTATGCTCGCGGCACAGCGCGGCGAACGCGGGGCTCGTGATGTTGGCGGCGCGGATGCCGTCGACCTTGTTCGCCGCTATCGCCATGCCGATGCCCGTTCCGCAGACGAGCACGCCGCGGTCTGCATCGCCGGTGGCGACGTCGGCGGCGACCTTCTCGGCGAAATCAGGGTAGTCGACGCGATCGTCCGAGGCCGGGCCCCGATCGACGACCTCGAAGCCCTTGCCCTCAAGGTAAGCGGCGAGCTGCTGCTTCTGCTCGAAACCGGCGTGGTCGCTTGCGATGCTGATCTTCATGGTCAACCCTTTCCCGAATGGCATATGTTGCGGCACGCGCAACGTTTGCCGCCCATGATACGCCACGCGGCGCAGGAGAGACGCGCTCTCGGCATGATTTCGCGCGGATTCAACAGCGCGCCGTGGCGCCGAGCCGAGCCGTCGCTCCCCGTCCCATGCGCACCCCGAGCGCACCCCGCGAAGCAGCGCCCGCCCCGGCCCGCGTCCCACGCAAGCCCCTCGTCCGAGCTCTTTCGAAATCCCTCTTGACTTGAAGCCAGCTCCAGACTTTAGTATGAATCCAGATCGAGAGGAGCAACCAACCATGAAACTGAATCCCGCGAACACGCCGAAGCTCGGCTTCGGCTGCATGCGTTTCCCGCTGAACAACCCCGACGACACCACCGACATCGACATCGAGCAGGTCAAGCAGATGGTCGATGCCTTCCTTGAGGCCGGCGGCACGTACTTCGACACCGCGTTCGTCTACCATAACGGCTGCTCGGAGACGGCGCTGCGCGAGGCTCTCGTGAAGCGCCACCCGCGCGAGAGCTTCACGATCGCCACGAAATGCTTCGCCTGGACGCAGCCCGATGCCGAAAGCGCCAAGGCATGCCTCGACACATCGCTTGAGCGCCTGGGAACCGACTACGTCGATTACTACCTGCTGCACAACCTCGGCGGCGAGCGCACGAAGAAGTTCGACGACTTCGGGCTGTGGGAATGGGCGCAAGAGCAGAAAGCCGCCGGGAAGATTCGCCACGTCGGGTTCTCCATGCACGATGGCGCCGATACGCTTGAGGAGCTGCTGACGGCGCATCCCGAGGTAGATTTCGTCCAACTGCAGGTCAACTACCTTGATTGGGATAGCCCGATCATCCAGTCACGCCGCAACGTGGAAGTGGCGAACAGGTTCGGCGTGCCGATCGTCATCATGGAGCCGTGCCGCGGCGGCCGCTTGGCCGACCTGCCCGAACGCGTCGCGGCGCCGCTAGCGGCAGCGCGCCCCGACCTGAGCCAGGCTTCCTGGGCGTACCGGTTCTGCTACAACCTGCCCGGCGTGCTCACCGTGCTCTCGGGCATGTCGACGATCGACCAGGTCAAGGAGAACGTCACCGAGTGGAAGGCGAACGAGGGACCGTTCGCCGCAGCCGAGGCCGCCGCGCTCGACGAGGCGCGCGGCGTGCTGGCGTCGATGCCCACCGTCCCCTGCACCAACTGCCGTTACTGCGTGAAGGACTGCCCGCAGCAGATCGCCATTCCGGAGATCATGAACCTGCTCAACCTTGAGTTGCAGACCGAGAGCCGCCAGTTCGCCAAGGAGCAATATTCCTGGCAGGCCCAACCCGGCAAGGCCAGCGACTGCATCCAGTGCGGGTCATGCGAAGCGATGTGCCCGCAATCCATCGACATCATCGAGCAGCTTGAGAAGGCCGCCGACCATTTCGAATAAGCGGGATCAGCGGCAAAATCGGCAAGCATGAGGAGTCGGCCCGGTTGGCGCTCGCGCAAGCAGCGTCGCCGGGCCGACTTTCGTTTGCATGCACCTTGGGCGCGAGCGCTGCCCGCGCCCCGCCGCCGCACTGTCCGCATGCGGCTCCTTGCCCTGCCCGCGCTTCGCGCTTCCCCATCCCGCCCTTCGAGCTGGAACGCGCTCGCGCAACGGGGTACACTGGGTCTTCGAACCTTTACCGAGACGCGCGCTTCGAAGAGCGGCACGGATTCGCATCCCATGCTTCGCGCTTTTATGGAGGGAACGCAATGTTAGCAGGCAGAAACACGTTGGGGGAAACCGTCGATGCGTTGCGATGCGGGCGGGCGGCCATCTACCCAACCGACACCGTCTACGGAATCGGCGTCGCCATCGACGCCGCGAAAACGCCGGCGACCCTCTATGAGCTCAAGCGGCGCGAACCAGGAAAACCCGTCGCTTGGCTCGTCGGCGGCCTAAGCGATCTTAAGCGGTACGGGAAGGACGTTCCCGCATATGCCGGCACCCTGGCCCGCAGGTATTGGCCAGGACCGCTCACGCTGATCGTTGCCGCAAGCGAGCTCGTACCGGAAGCGTTCCGGTCGTCGGAGGGCACCATCGGGCTGAGAATGCCCGCCTGCGAAACGACGCTGCGGCTGATCTCCGAGGTCGGATGCCCCCTTGCGACGACATCCGCCAACTTAAGCGGCAAACCGGCGGCGCATTCGCACGATGAGCTGGACGCGGATCTTGCGGACAACGTGCCCGCCGTGCTTGCCGACGCCGACGACTCCACGAAAAGCGGCGTCGCGTCAACGGTGATCGACTGCACCGGGAAAAGCCCGCGTATGTTGCGCGAAGGGGCGATCACTCAGGCGGACGCGCGCGACTGCCTGTAGGGGCGCGCGGGCCGCATGGCCGGCGTCGGACGGGCACGGGCGGCCCGTGAGCGCCGATGGCATGGCCGGCCCCGCTGCAGCTGACCCTTTCGCTGCCGCGGCAGCCGGCGGCCCCGCTACCGCTACCGGCCCCGCTGTCGTCGCCAGCCTCGCTGCCGATCCTTCCCTATTCCGGCTCCAGCGCGCTGGCTAAAACCTGCATGCGCAACTCGACTTCCTGGATGACGCGGCTGCACTCCTTCAGCTCATCGCTCGCGTCGAGCCCGGCCACTTCGCTGACGGCCTTGTACTTCAAGTCGTGCTCGAGGCTGGCCCAGAAATCCATGGCAAGGGTTCGCAACTGGATTTCCACCGGGATGGATTCCTTCTTGTCCATGAAATAGACCGGGATGCGGAAAATGACATGCAAGCTGCGGTAACCGTTTTCCTTCGGTGCGGCGATGTAGTCCTTCACCTTCACGATCTCAAGGTCGTCCTGATGGTTGAGCAGCTCGAAGATGCTGTACACGTCCTGGATATAGGGGCAGATGACGCGGATGCCCGCGATGTCCAAGATGTAGCGCTCCATGTTCTCAAGCGTCGGCTCGTAGCCGTAACGCCCGATTTTCTCGTAAATGGAAGCGGGGGTTTTGATGCGCGATTCGATGTGATGGATGGGATTGCGTTGCTTTTTGAGGCTGAGGTCCTTGTCGAGGATCTCCAAGCGCACCTGCATCTCGCTCATGGCGGCGGAATACTTCTGCATGATGGTGCGCGCCTCAACCCCGGCGCGATGCAGAAGCGCCAGGTTCTCCGAGGTGATGCGCATGTCGCCGCTCATGTTGAATGCGGTAAGGTCGGGCACGTTTGGAACGGGAAGCTGGCTTGCGGGCATCTGCACGATGGAGACGGGGACCTCGCCGGAAGCGTTTGCGTTGGACGGCTTTTCAACCATCAGGGACTCCTTCGAACACCATGATGCGCCGATGAGCTCCCGCTCGAAGGCGGAACGGAAGCGATCGCGGGAACGATTCGCGAGCGTATCGGCGCATGAAATCATACGAGATGAATTGCTTTTTCGGACGTCCATGGTACCGCAGCAAGGTTCCGCCACGGAGCGCGCGCGGGCGATTTGACCATTTCGTTACCCGCCCTGCAAAAGCAAGGCGAGAGTGGGCGCTTGGCTGCGCGGGCGGGTTCGCGGCAAGAGCTGCCCCGCGGCGCCGGCGAGCCCGGGACGCTTCGGCAGGCGAGCTACTCCTCGCGCTTCGCCGCTTGCCAGAGCTCGTTTTGGCGGGCGGTCGATACGTCCTCGATGCGCTGACCCTCGCCGGCGGCGGCAGCTTCCATATATGCCCAGCGGTTGCGGAACTTGCGGCAGCTGACGCGCAGGGCGCTCTCCGCGTCGATTCCCATGCGTCGCGCAACGTTCACCAGGCTGAACAGCACGTCGCCGAACTCCTCCTCAACCTGCGCGGCCGCAGGCCCCTCCCCGTCGACTTTGCCGTTGGCGGCCTTCGGTGCGCGCGCATAAGCCTCGTTGAGCTCGGTGATCTCGCTTTCGACCTGCGCCCACACATCGTCGAGCGTCTCCCACTCGAAACCGGCGGCCGCGGCCTTGCGCGAAATCTTCTGAGCCTGCATGAGCGCGGGAAAGCTGACCGGCACGCCATCGAGTAAGCCGGGAGCGGAGGCGGCGGGGACGCTCGAGCCGTCAGCGGCGGTATCGCCAGCAGCTCCCGCGGCGGGGGCGCCAGCAGCTTCCGCAGCCCCGTCGGCCGCGCTTTGACGCTCGGCCATCTTCACCTGATCCCACAGGTCAAGCACCTCGGCGGCGTTTTCGGCATCGGCATCGCCGAAGATATGCGGATGACGGCGAACCATCTTCTCGTTCACGTCCGCGGCAACATCGTCGATAGTGAACCGGCCCGCGTCAGCGGCGATCTGGCTTTGCAGGACAACCTGCAAAAGAACGTCGCCGAGCTCTTCGCGCAGATGCACCACGTCGCCGGCCTCGATGGCATCAACGGCCTCGTAGGCCTCCTCGATCATGTTGTGCGCGATGGAGGAATGCGTCTGCTCGCGATCCCAGGGGCACCCATCAGGGGCGCGCAGGGCAGCTATCGTGGCGACGAACTGGTCGAACGTCGGGTGCGGTTGCGGATTGCCGTAGCGCTCGCGCGCCTGGGGATGCTTGGTTGCGTTATCGGTCATCGGTGTCTCCTTCGGGAAGAATCGGGCGGACATGCTCAGGCGGGCAGGCCGGGGCGCCGGGCGGGACGCCAAGCGGGCGCCGGGCGGGGGCGGGGCGCCACGGCAGGATGCCGTCCTAGCGGGCCCGCAGCTCCCAGAACGCCACGGCGCTCGCGGCTGCCACGTTCAGGCTGTCGACACCGTGCTGCATGGGGATGCGAACCGTGTAGTCGCAGTTCGCGATAGTGCTCGCCGCAAGCCCATCGCCCTCGGTGCCGAGCACCAGCGCCAGCTTTTCCTCGGCGGCGAGCGCCGGATGATCCAGCGGCACCGATTCGTCGGTCAAGGCGAGCGCGGCGGTCTTAAAGCCCAGATCGTGCAGCAGAGGGATACCGTCCGCCGCCCACGACCCGACCCCGGTAGCTCCGGAAGCAGCCCCGATACGCGCCCAGGGGATCTGGAACACCGTCCCCATCGAAACGCGAACCGCGCGCCGGTACAGCGGGTCGTAGCACGCCTGCGTGACCAGCACCGCATCCATCCCGAGCGCCGCAGCCGAGCGGAAGATGGCGCCGACGTTGGTATGGTTCGTGATGTCCTCCAAAACGGCGATGCGCCGCGCGCCGCGGCATACATCCTCGACGCTTGCAGGCGTCGGCCGGCGGAAGGCGCCGAGCGCACCGCGGGTGAGCTCGAAACCCGTCAGCTTCTTGAGCTGCCCATGCGGCAAGATGAATACCGGCAGGTCGAAACCCGGATACAGCTGTGCGATCCGATCGATGATCGACTGCATCCCCGCAAGGAATTTCTCCTCCATCAGAAGCGACAAGGGGACCATGCCGCCCTCGACCGCGCGTTCGATGACTTTCCCGGATTCGGCGATGAACACGCCGCGCTCCGGTTCCAACCGGCTTCTGAGCTGCGCCTCGGTCAAGCGAGCGTACGCGTCAAGACGGGCATCGTCGATAGTTTCGATATAGGTGATCACGAAAAGCCTTTCACAGGGAATGTATGCACTGCTGAAATCCTACATCATTCGGAATGGGTTTGAGAACGACAGGGCGCGCCAGACTCTTGGAAACGGATGGCGCGCGACGCTATTCGCTTGCCGCCGCGCATAGGGCGGCGTGCTCTTGAGCCACTTCCTCCATGAGCTTTCGAAGAGGCCATAGGCGGTTGTATTGCGTGACCTGTGCTTTATGGGCGATGCTTGCGTCCGCTGCGCGCATCGCCGCGAGCATCTCGTCAAGCTGGGTGCTCGTGCAGTTGCAGACCAGCATGAACTCGCCCGCGGGAGCATCCCCCTCATACGGCGTGCGCGACGGGCGCATGCCCACCATGCCGGCGACGGCGCCGACGGCGTC
>CAVHXL010000073.1:0-9240 GCA_963639885.1 bacterium
GCCCCCGCGCTACTCCCAGGGCTTTCGCACCAGTATGCGAACAGGATAAACCACGTCGAGCTTCCGCGCAGCATCAACAAGAGATTGCTCCACCGTGGAAAAGGCGAGCGGCACGCCTGCAAGGTCGGCGACCTCACGGGCGAACTGCGCGCCGCGCGCAAGGACTTCGGGCGTGGTTTGGTCGGCTAGGTGGGTGTTGTTGGCGATCGCCGTGACCCGAAGGCGCGAGGCCGTCTCCACCTCGCGCAGGATGGCGAGCGCCTCTTGCGGGGTTGCCGTGAGGTTTCGGCTGCGGTTGACCACGTGCAGCATGGCGTACGGACCTTGCGCGATCAAGCGCGCGAAACGCCCGAGCGCGGTCGCCCCCACGTCGTCCCCGCCCGCATCGATGATGAGCAGGCGGCGGGCGGACCCGCCGGACCCGGCGGTCTTAGCAGGTCCGCCGGGTCCGGCGGGCTTAGCGGACCCGGTAGGCCGAACGGCGGTTAGCGCAGCGGATTCGCCAGCCTCGTTCGCGAGCTCGCCCTCTACAGCCGTTTCCCCAGCCACACCCTCGCGCGCCCATTGAACCGCCGTGGCCACCTTGCCGCTAATGCCCGGCGAATCGAGCGTGGTGCCCGCGAACGCTGGCGCGATCAGCTCGATACCAGCCTGCGAAAGCACCGCCGCATAGTCGCTCGAGCGGAAGTAGGGGTTCACCACGTCCAGGTCGGCCAGGGCTACCTGGACGCCGGCCGCCACCGCGTCGAACGCCAGGTTCAAGGCGAGGTTGGTCTTCCCCGCCCCGTAGTGCCCGCTCACCACGACGACCGGAGGCAGCGTGCTCAGGTCGAAGCGCGCGGCGCCAAGGGGCGTTTCCGCATCCGATGCGTTAGCATTCGCACTAATACCTGTCACGCATGCGTCCGACACGCCAAGGGACGCGCCCGCAATCGGGACGCCCTCGACCACTTCGCCAGCCTCTTCCGCGCCAAGCGCTTCCCTACCGGCCATTACACCAAGCCCTCGGGCACCTTCGTCTTGGGCTCGTGGTTGGCGCTCTCGTCCGCCTCACGGATGGCCGCGCGCCGGATTTTGCCGTTAACCGTCTTGGGCAGCGCGTCGACGTACTCGATGATGCGCGGGTACTTGTACGGCGCCGTACGCTGCTTGGCCCATTGCTGCAGCTCCTTGGTAAGCGTCTCGCTGCCGACGAACCCATCAGCGAGCACCACCGTCGCCTTGACCGCCTTGCCGCGCACCGGATCGGGCACGCCGGTGACGGCAACCTCGCGCACCGCCTCATGCTCCAAAAGAACGCTTTCGATCTCGAAGGGGCCGATGCGGTAACCCGACGACTTGATCACATCGTCGTTGCGCCCGACGTACCAGAAATAGCCGTCCTCGTCGACCCATGCCGTATCGCCGGTGTGATACCAACCGCCGAAGACGGCGGCATCGGTTTTCTCGGGGTTGCGGTAGTACTCGAGCATGATACCGGCAGCTTTCTCATGCACATCGATGCAGATCTCGCCCGTCTCGCCCACATCGCAGCGGCTGCCATCGCCGCGCTGGATCTCGATGTTGAACGCCGGTGAGGGATGGCCCATCGAGCCGGGTCGCGGCGTCGAATTCGTCAGGTTCGCCACGGTGAGCGGCGTCTCGGTCTGCCCGAAGCCTTCGTAGATGGTCAGCCCCGTATGCTCTTTCCAGAAGTCGTACAAATCGGGGTTGAGCGCCTCGCCGGCCGTGGTGCAGTACACGAGCGACTTCAGGTCGAACGCGTCGACGTCGGCCTGCATCATCATGCGGTACATGGTAGGCGGGCAGCACAGCGTGGTCACCTGGTAGCGGCCGATGAGCTCGAGGATCTCCTCGGGATGGAATCGATCGAAGTCGTACGTGAGCACGCACGCCTCCATGAGCCACTGGCCATAGTACTTGCCCCACACGGCCTTGCCCCAGCCGGTGTCGGCGATGGTGAAATGCAGCCCGTCGGGCACCACGTTATGCCAATGCTTGGCGGTGACCAGGTGCGCGAGCGCGTAATAGCTGTCATGCAGCACCATCTTGGGGTTGCCTGAGGTGCCGGAGCTGAAATACATGAGCATCGGCTCGCCCACGTGGGTCCCCACGCGCTCAAAGCCCTCGGGAGCCTGCCGCACGCCGGTGTTGAAGTCAAGCCAACCGGCTCGCTCGACCGGAGCCGCGCAGACGCCCGCAGGACCTGAGAGCGCCGCACCGAGAGAACCGGCGTCGGTTACGAAGTTGCCCGCCGCATCCACAGGCGTGGTGCCGCCGCCGGCGCCGTTGACCAGGAAGAGCTTCTCCACCGAGGGGCATGCGGCAACGACGTTGTCGGTGACCTGGGCGATGTCGCCGATGGACGTGGCGATGACCGCCTTGATCGATGCGCCGTTCAGGCGGTATTCCAGGTCATGCTCTTTCAGCATGAAGGTGGCAGGCACCATCACCGCGCCGAGCTTCGCAAGCGCCGTGGCCACGAACCAGAACTGGTAGTGGCGGCGCAAGATGACCATGACGAAATCGCCCTTGCCGATGCCGTTGGCAGCGAGATAGTTCGCCGTCTTGTCCGACCACTTCTTCATGTCGCCGAAGGTGAACAGGTGCTCCTCGCCCTCGGGATTCACCCACATCATGGCGCGGCGGTCGGGATCGGCCTCGGCGATGTCATCGACCACGTCGTAGCCGAAATTGAAGTTGTCCGGACAGGTGACCTTGAAGCTGGTCAGCTGGTTCTCGTCATTGTAGGTTTCTTCGCAATAACGCAAGTTGATGTTTCGCATAAGTGATGAATATCTTTCTGGATCTTCCGCGCGACGGCATCCGCACCGTCGCGCGCGGCATTCGATACAAGCTGAGCATTAGGCGCTCGGCTGCCCCGAAAAGTCCCTTCGGGACAGGCGAGGCGCCTAGATAATGTCGCTCGGCTTGAGCACGATCGCCAGGAACTTGCACGGCGCGCCGTCGATGGCGATCATGCCATGACCTCGGCCGGAATCGTAGAGCAGCATGTCCCCCGGCCCGAGCTCCTCAGTATGCTCCTCGTACTGAAAGCGCATGCGACCCTCCAGGACGTAATCGAGCTCCTGCCCGGCATGATAAGACAGATGAATCGGCTGATCCTGCAGGTCATCGCGATATTCGGCCGTCACATAAAACGGCTCGGCGAGCTTGTTCTTGTAATGCGGCGCCTTGTGCAGGTACTCAAGTCCCGCGCGACGCTTGATGGAAAGCCCCTCGTAAGCGCGCGTCAAGGTGTATCCGGACAGATGCGGCGTCTCGCCGGTCAGAAGCTCGATCGGGTCGACGCCGAGCTTCGCCGCGCTTTTGTACAGGAAGGTGAACGAGAGATCCTCGCGGCCGGATTCCTGAGCCTCGTACTCCGCCAGCGTGCGCCCGGTAGCCTTCGCCATCTCCTGCATGGTCAGGCCCATATCCTCGCGCAACGCGCGAATTCGCCCCGCCACCTCTTTATAATTCGGTTCCATATCGACCTGACCTCCTTTACTGGTAGAAAACGAACCCTTATCTCACCTTACACCAAATCCGGCCGGACCCGCTTGAGGAGACCGGCCGGATGGGCGCTTACGCTTGACGAACGAATTTCACGGCGAAATGGGCATCCGAGGCGCCGGGCGCCAGGCGCGTCGAGATGCAGTTGCGTCCATCGATCGGGACGATCGTGAACGCGCTGCCTTCTTCCGAGGAAAGGAACGCGGAGACGACGCCGGCATTCTCCTCGCGCGTGACCGTGCACGTGGCGTAAGCCAGCGTGCCGCCAGGGTTCACATGCCCCGCCGCCGCCTTGAGCATCCCAAGCTGCGTCTTCGTGAAGCCGGGGATGTCCTTCTCGTTGAGGCGCCAGCGGATCTCGGGATGGCGACGCAGGGTGCCCAGCCCGCTGCAGGGCGCATCGATGAAGATGAAATCGAACGTGCGATCCTCCACGATGTGGTCGAGATCGAGGGCGTTGGCGGTAAGGGCCTCGGTGACGCAGACGCCGTACTGCTCGGCGCGCTCGCGCAGAAGATTCGTCTTGTACTCGTGATTGTCGATGGTGACGTACTCATCGATCTGCGAGCCGTAGCGACGCTTCGCCCCGGACTGAAGGAGAATGGTCTTCGTTGCGCGACCCGCGCCGATCTCAAGCGCGCTGGCCGGTTTCTCGTCGGGAAGAACGCTTGCGGCGACAAGCTGGGATGCGGCATCGGACACCAGCATCTTGCCCTGCTCGATCTGCCGCGCGAT
Organism: bacterium; assembly: GCA_963639885.1. GTDB lineage: Bacteria > Actinomycetota > Coriobacteriia > Coriobacteriales > Eggerthellaceae > Senegalimassilia. The sequence goes on from CAVHXL010000073.1 coordinate 4,252, forward strand.
CGCGGGAACCAGAAGAGAGCGGCTCTCGGCGACGCGCAAGCATCCCGGAGTCTCAGCCGAGCCGAGCGGCATCGGGCAAGCCTGCTCCTCGGCGCGCTCGAAGGCCTTGAGCACCGAGGCATCATCGGCTTTGCATGCGTTGACGGCGACGTAAAGCGGCGCCTGCTCGTTTGAAGCCCGCATGAAGTCGACCGCAGCCTGGGCGCCCATCTCACGAATCAGCTTGACCGCGATCCAAGTCGGGAACGCCTGCGTGCGCGCGAGCGCCTCAACGTCTTCGGCGGGGTTGCCGAAGGGGAACTCCAAGCGCAGGCGCACCACCTTGTGCAGCACCGCGTTGGCGACGCGCGCTGCAGGACCGGGGCTGAACGACTTCACCATCTCGACGCCTTGATCAACGGCTACGTGGGGCTCTTTGCCCAAAAACAAAAGCTCATAGGTGGAAATCTGCAGCGCATCACGCGTCTCGCGGAACACGTCGGTCGGCTCATCGAGCGCGCGATCGATAACCTCGTCAAGCGTGCCGCGCGCCGACACGGTGCCAAGCGCGAGCAGCGTGGCGAAGGCGCGATCCTCCACCGACATCTTCGAGTTGTCTATCACCTTGGCGATGACGTCCTGCGCGAACGCGCTGCGCTCACGCACGGTGCGAACGACCTCGAGCGCAGCGAGGCGTGCGGGCGTGGCCTTGGACTTATGGCGTTTGGGCTTGCTGAACTTCTTGTCAGAAGCCCTGCCCTGGTTGCGCGCATCCTCGCCGGGCTTGCCGCCGCGCGCGCCGTCCTTCTTGAAATCAGGACTCTTGCGACGCGGATCGCGCGAGGTGTTGCGGTGGCGGAAGTCGCGCTTGGGCTTACGGTCGCCGGAAGATTCGGAGTGCGCCGTGCCAGATGCGGAAGAGCCGCCAAAGGCGCCCTTGTTCGCGCGATCGCCGGAAAACTCGCGCTCCCCATCACGCTTGCCGCGATAGTCGCGGTCATCCCTCCGGTGAAAATCGGTACCCGATGAGCGTTTGCCATACGGCTTGCCGTTACGGCCGCCGTCTGCAGAGCGCCTGTCGTCGCGACTGTCGCGATAGCCATCTCGACTGCCGCGCGAGCCTTCCCCGCGATAACCCTGGCCGTCGCGACCGCCGCGATTGTCGCGATCGCCGCGGTAGCCCCGGCCGCCTCGCGAGCCCCCCTTACCGTCTCGCGAACCCTGTCCGCGATAACCGCCGCGACCACCCTGTCCGCCGCGCGATCGATCGTATCCGCCGCCGGATCTGCGTCCCGTATCGCCGCCTCGACCGCGATCGGAAGAATTTCCCTGATGGGACGTATGTCCCTGATCGTTATGTTGCTCAGCCACGAGGGCCCTCCCAAACCTTGTTTCCGTCCTTGATTCCTTGCACACCGGCGGCGAACGCCTTGGCCTCCATGGCCTGCTTGCCGTCGGGTTTCACCTCGATCAGCTCAACGACGCCGTCAGCGGCCCCGATGAAGAGCCGCTTGCCCGCGAAGCGCACCCCACCCGGCGAGATGCCCTGCGCCAAAGCAGCCGATCCATCCTGGTCCGACACCGCCTTCGCGCGCAGCACGGTTACGGGCTTCCCTGCGATGACGGCACGGCTTGCGTGGGCATCGCTTGAAGCCTGCACCTTGCGGCAAGTCGTGACCGCGTCATCCTCGGGCGCAAGCCACAGCTCTCCGCGCGCGATCTTCGACGCATACGTGACCTGGGCTTCGTCCTGCTTCGTCCAATAAAGCGTTCCCTCCTTCAGCTGGGAGAGCGCGGTGAGCAGCGCATGGGCGCCCAGATCGGACACCTGGTCGCTCAAGATGCTCGCGGGCGTGTCGCGAATATCGATCGCACGGCTGATGCAATAGTCGCCGGTGTCAAGCCCCTCGCCCATACGCATGACGCACACGCCCGTTTCCGCATCGCCCGCCAGGATGGCCCGCTCGATAGGGGCTGCACCGCGCCAACGCGGCAGGAGCGACGCATGAACGTTCAAGCAACCGTACCGGGGGATCGAGAGAACCTCAGGCGGCAGGATCATGCCGTAGGCGGCTACGCAGATCACGTCGGGATGCACATCGGCCAGAGCCTGCTGCTCGACGATATCGCGCAAGCTCGTAGGCGTACGCGGCGTTATTCCCAGCTCGCTTGCCGCGACCGACACCGGGGACGGCTCAAGGCGCTTGCCGCGACCGCGCACCGCATCGGGTCGGGTGAGGACGGCGACGATTTCGTGAACGGGAGCGATGGCGCGCAGGATCGATGCCGCGAAATCCGGCGTCCCCATGAAAACGACGCGCATGGCCTAACCCTCCACCGAGGTCTCGCCCGGACGCGCGCCGGCGGCCAACGCCGCCTCGTAATCCTGCAATGCCTTGATGCGCACCATCGGGTCGGCGCGCTCGAGCATCGTGACGCCGTCAAGATGATCGGTCTCGTGCTGCAGGCAACGCCCGAGCAGACCGTCGCCCTCGATCTCCCACTCTTCGCCGTCCAAGTCGAAGAAACGGCAGCGGGCGAACGGGGGGCGCGCAATGGGAACCGAGATACCGGGGATGGAAAGGCACCCCTCGCCCTCGGTGACCGGCTCGCCTTCACGGGCGACGATCACGGGATTGACCATGACGATGGGGTTGCGCTCGCCGTCCTCCTGATCGCAGTCGATGACGACAAGGCGCTTGAGAACGCCCACCTGCGGGGCGGCAATGCCGCACCCCGCGTTCTTGTACATCACATGCGCCATTTGCTTGGCCAGGCGCTTTAAGGATTTGTCGCTGAAATCGCACGGTTCGCAGACCGTGTTGAGAAGCGGATCGGGTGATTGCACGATTGAGAGCATGAGGCTTCCTTCGCTTTGCATGTAAGCTCTGAGCGCCGGGTAACGACGCGGATTATCAACCTTGCCATTTTCGCATCGATAGCCCGGCGCACCACGACGGCATGCAAGATTACACACAGAAAGGGCAGGTGGGCGCGAGCGGGAAGTTCAAGCGGGAAGCGCGAGCGAAAGAGCAAACGGAAGAAGCGCGTTTGAGGGCAGCCGCCGCATGCCGAAACCCTCCTCAGGGCCACGAGGGGTGGCGAAGCCGGATCTTCTACGCCAAACCGTGCGCCTGCTTGCGGCGGGTAAGATCGCGCTGCATCGCCGCGACCGACTCGTAAAGCATCTCGTAGTCCTCAGGAGAAAGGGACGAAGGGGAGGAAAGCTCGGCCTTGAATGAGGCGAGCGCGTCCTCGGCGTCGCCGATGGAAAGCTCTTCGACCAGATAAGAGGCCAGCTCAGCAGGATCCACGCCCTCGGGCAGGCCACGTGTCAGAAAGCGGGAGCAGCGATCATCTTCCTGGGCGGCGTTGCTCACGATGGCGGATGTGGAGGCGCCCGGATCCGCGACAAGCGTATCGAGCATGCTCGCCGCAGCCTGGGCGCACAAAGGATCGTGCCAGTTGGCCTGCGCGAGCGCATCGGCATGCAGCAAAGCCAGATCCGTGCGCGCGGCGCAGATGGCAAGCAGCTGACGTTCGCACTTGCGACGATTGAGCTCCTCCGAGGAAAGCGGGCGGCGCGCTTGCGCGGACGGCATCTGCGCGGCTGCCGGCGCGGCGGGGGCGTCTTGCCGCTGCTGACGCTCCTCCGTCGCAGACGGCGCCTTGAGCGTCGCGAGCTGCGCCATGACGTCATCCTCGCGCGCCCGGCAACGGCTGGCGATCTGGCGCGCATAGTCCTTCGCCAAAAGGGAATCCTTGATGGGCGCGAGCACTGAAAGCGCGTCGGACAGCGCCGATGCGCGACCCTCCGCACGGGTGAGGTCCCATCTCCCGAGCCTTCGCTCGATTCCGTATTCAAGCAGCGGTTTCGCCTGGTCGATGAGGGCGGAAAGCTCGTTGGCCCCATGGCTTTCGAGGTATTCCGCCGGGTCAAGGTTATCGGGAAGCGTCACGGCGGCGATCTCGATGCGCGCATGCCCGGCTTCAGGCGTCATGGACGAATCGATGAACTGCAGCGCGCGGTCCGCGGCGCGCTGACCGGCGGCATCGCCATCGAACAGATAGACGATGCGATTGCGCGCATGGCGGGAGAGCACGCGGATATGCTGCCGCGTGAGCGAGGTTCCCAATGTTGCCACAGCGTTTTCAATCCCATGCTCATGCATGGCGATGACGTCGGTGTACCCCTCGCAGACGACGGCCGTTCCCGTCGAGGCCATCGAGGCCTTCGCCTTATCGAGCGCGAACAGCACGCGCCCTTTATGAAACAGCGGCGTTTCCTGGGAGTTCAGGTATTTCGGCTCGCCCTGGCCGATCACCCGTCCGCCGAAAGCGATGCAGTTGCCGGCCTCGTCGCTGATGGGAAACATCACGCGATTGAAGAACCGATCGCGCAGGCGCCCATCGCGGCCGTTCAAGGCGACGTTCGCCTCGATCATCTCATCCGGCTTGAATCCCTGCGCCGAAAGATGGCGCACGAGCGCCCCGCTGCCAGGAGCGAAGCCAAGACCCCAGGCCTTCGGCACCCGCCCGCCGAGGCCGCGATGCGCCAGATACGTCCGCGCCGACGCGGCCTCGGACGATTTCGATCGCATGAGCTGGGTATGGTAGAACTCCGCCGTCTGCTCGCACACCGCCATAAGGCGTGCGCGGCGGCCCTGGCCCACCCGTTTTCCCTGGCCTTTCCCGTCATCCTGTATCTCGATATGGGCACGCTCGGCCAAGCGGCGCACCGCCTCGGGAAACGTCAGATCCTCCATCTTCATGACGTAGGAGAACACGTCCCCGCTTTCCCCACAACCGAAGCAGTGGAACGTCTGCCTGAGAGGGTCTATCTTGCATGAAGGGGTTTTCTCGTTGTGGAAGGGGCAGCAAACCCAGAAATCGCGGCCCTTCTGCTTCAATGGCGAGCGTTCGCCCATCAGGGCGACCAGGTCGTTCGCCTCGCGAACCTTCTGCTTATCTTCTTCGGTGAAGGCCATGCGAAAAGGGCCTGTCCTTTCC
>CAVHXL010000074.1:0-9229 GCA_963639885.1 bacterium
TCCGACGGCATGCTCGGCCAGATGATGGAGCCGGTGGTGCTGCCCGACCCGGTTCAGTCGCTGCCGGAAAAGCCGTGGGCGACCACGGGCCACAAAAACGCGCGCAAGCACAACATCGTCGACTCGCTGTATCTTACCGCCGAGGAGCTTGAGCGCCTGAATGTCGAGCGTTTCGAGCGCTACGAGCTGGTGAAAGCTCGCGAGCAGCGCGCCGAGCGCTTCATGTGCGACGACGCCGAGGTGGTGCTGGTCGCATTCGGCGCCACCGCGCGCATCGCGCACTCCGCGGTGGTGCGCGCCCGCGCCGAGGGCATCAAGGCGGGCCTTATCCGCCCCATCACGCTCTGGCCGTTCCCGACCGAGGCGATCGAGCAGTCCATTGGCACCGCCCGCGCGTTCCTGTCGGTGGAGATGAACATGGGCCAGATGGTCGACGACGTGCGCCTGGCGGTCGACGGCCGCGCGGCGGTGGAGTTCTTCGGGCGCACCGGCGGCGTCATCCCCACGCCCGACGAGGTGCTGGAACACGTTCGCGAGTTGGCAGAAAAGGCAGGTGAGTAGCATGGCGAATACGGAAGAGCGCGCCGCGGGCGCGCAGGCCGGCGCCCCGGGCGCGACCGCAACCGGCGCCGCCCCCGCAACCGAGCGCCCCGAGCGCGTGGTGTTCAGCCGCCCGAAGTCGCTGCTGCCCGTGGTAACGAACTACTGCCCGGGCTGTGCGCACGGCATCGTGCATCGCCTGGTGGCGGAAACCATCGACGAGCTGGGCATCGAGGGCGAGACCGTCGGCGTCGCGCCGGTCGGCTGCGCCGTCACCGCCCCCGACTTCTTCGGCTGCGATATGATCGAGGCCGCCCACGGGCGCGCCCCGGCGGTGGCCACGGGCGTCAAGCGCGTGCTGCCGAACAACGTCGTGTTCGCCTACCAGGGCGACGGCGATTTGGCCTCCATCGGCATGGCGGAAACGGTGCATGCGGCCACGCGCGGCGAGCGCATTACCGTCATCTTCATCAACAACGCCATCTACGGCATGACCGGCGGGCAGATGGCTCCCACGAGCCTGCCCAACCAGGTGACGCAGACCAGCCCCTACGGACGCGACGTGTCGACGGCGGGCTACCCCGTGCGCGTGTGTGAACTGCTCGCGACGCTCGACGGGCCGGCCTACCTCGAGCGCGTGACGGTGGACACGCCCAAGCACGTGCGCCAGGCCAAGCGCGCCATCAAGAAGGCGTTCAAAAACCAGATCGACGGCGTGGGCTATTCGCTCGTGGAAGTGGTTTCGACCTGCCCGACGAACTGGGGTTTGACGCCGCAGGACAGCTTTGAGTGGATGCACACGAACATGCTGCCGTACTATCCGCTGGGCGTCTATCGCGACGTGGTGGCCGACGGCTTCGCGAACGCCGCCGAAGCCGCCGCCGCCCGCAACGCCGACTGCCCGGTGGCGCACCCGGAAAAGCAAGCAGACAGGGAAGGGGGAGCCAAATGAGCGAGGAAATGAACGTGTCTGCAGCCGCGCCGGCGGCCGAGGTTTCTGCCGCCGTGTCGCCTGCGGCAGAGACTGCTCCCGGCACCGTCGCCCCGCGCCGCACCATGCAGGCGGTGCTGGCCGGCTTCGGCGGACAGGGCATCCTGTTCGCGGGCAAGATCATCGCCAACGCGGCGCTCATCGAGAACCGCGAGGTTTCGTGGCTTCCCAGCTACGGCCCGGAAATGCGCGGCGGCACCGCTAACTGCAGCGTATGCATTGCCGATGAGCCCATCGGCAGCCCGCTCGTGCTCGCGCCCGACGTGCTGCTGGTGATGAACCAGCCGTCGCTTGACAAGTTCGAGCACAGCGTACAGCCAGGCGGCCTCGTGGTGGTCGACAGCACGCTCGTGCCGCGCATCCCGGACATCCCCGGCGTGCGCGTCTGCGCGGTTCCCGCAACCCAGATGGCCGAAGAAGCCGGCATCAAAGTGCTGGCGAACGTCATCTTGGTGGGAAAGCTCTTCGCCGAAACGCGCTTCTGTTCGGAAGAAACCATTCAAGCGGCGGTCGAGAAGGTGGTCCCCCCAAGCAAGCGAGACAAGCTAGCAGCCAACCTCCAGGCCCTACAGCTAGGCATAAACGCGTAAGCGGGTACCCGAGCAAGGCAACTCTAACAATGCAGTGACGCCTGGAACTAGATTGCCGCATGGGATGCGAACGGTTCACCCGTTCGCATCCCACAAAGGTTGATCCCCAAAGAAAAGTCACTACAGCATGCAAACTCCGTATGGTCGAACACAAGCTCGACCTAAATTAGAAACCGCCGAAGCCGCGCCGCAAATCTACGTATAAATGCGCACCCCTAAACGCCATGGCTTCTATGGCCCCTGCTCCACGAACTCAACTCCTTTCATCGAACGTGATAAAATCACTTTCAACGAAAGGAGAAACCAATGCTGCTCGATCTTACGGTGGGGAATTGGATGTCGTACGGGGGCGAGGCTCAGCTCAGCATGCTGGGCTCCCTCGAGCGTCAGCATAAAGAGACGCTTGCTAAGCTGCCGGGATGGCGCAGCAAGTATATCTTGCCTGCGGCTGCGGTCTATGGCGGAAACGCGTCGGGTAAGACGGCGCTGTTCAAGGCTCTTGCCGCATTGAGGACCATGGCCACGGTTGACGCGGGTGCGGATGGCGTTTTGCCTGTTGACGCATTCCGTCTCAACGACGCTGATGCTTCTACCTCTCTCGATATCACGTTCCTCGCTGGCGAAAATGTCTATCGACTCTACGTGGAGGCGAGCCCGACTGCTGTCGCCTACGAGTTGCTCGAGCTAGTGCGAGAGAAGGGGAGTACGGCGCTTTACCAACGCGAGGCCGTAAACGACAGCGGTTATTCCTTCATATTTGACGAAGCCTTTTTCTCTAAGTCAAACCACGTAAACTATGTCGCGCAGAGCACGCGTGCAAATCGGCTGTTCTTGGAAAGCGCCGTTTCGCAGAACGTTGTCGAACTAGAGGAAGCGCACAACTGGTTTGCTGAAACGCTCGAGCTGGTGGGCGTCGGGTCACAGGCGTGGTCATTCGCCACAGCTGCCGGTACTCAGGAGGGGTTTCTTGACTTTGCTGGCGACGCTCTGTCTCGCTTGGACACGGGGATATCGCGCCTTGTCGCCGAGCCGGTTAGTCCCGAGGCGCTTCCGAAGGATGCTTCGTTGCGCCGCCGCATAGCCGAATTAGGCGATGACGAAGTGGTCACGGTGGTGCTGGAAGTCGAGGCGGGCGATTACGGCTTCGAAATGCTGACCGTGCGCTCGGCTGGCGGGCATCCCGAGGTGCAGCGTCTGCGCACTGTGCATGTCGGCCCAGACGGCCGCGAGCACGTGTTCTCCTTAGGGATGGAATCGTCGGGCACGCAGCGCTTAATGGGACTTCTTCCCATGCTGTTCGAACTGTCAGGCACAGACGGCACGGCTGGCTCGAAGGTCTACGTCGTCGATGAGCTGGATCGTTGCATGCACACAATGCTCACGATGCGCCTGGTCTCCGATTTCCTGTCAAGTTGCGGACCCGACACGCGCAAACAGCTCATGTTCACCACGCATGATCTGCTTCTCATGGATCAGTCGGTCATGCGCCGCGACGAGATGTACATCGCTCAGCGCGGTACTGACGGCTGTTCGGAACTCGTGGGCCTAGCGGAGTTCAAAGGCATCCGCTTCGATAAAGACCTCGTGCGCAGCTACCTAGACGGTCGTTTCGGCGGCATCCCCATGCTCGGTGAGGCAGGATCTCGTGGCTAGGCGCAAGGGCGGGCTTGCGCCGCGCAAGACGAATACCCGAGAATACCGTAGCGTGTGCTGGGTGAGCGCCGAGGGCACCACCGAGCGAGACTATTTGGGGATGAACGTTTTCAAAAACTCCCCCGTGTCGGTGCGATTTCCGAGGAACACGCATCCGAACAGGCATAACCCGGCGACCGTACTCAAGCGCTTCGAGAAGTCGCTACGCGAAAATGACTTTCGGCCTGGTGATGAGGCATGGCTAGTGGTGGATATCGACGAGTGGGGCGAAGCCGAATTCAAGGAACTGCTTGCCTGGAAGTATGCCGACGAACGCCATCACCTTGCCGTGAGCAACCCTAAGTTCGAACTGTTTCTGGTGATGCACTTTGAAAAGGGCAACGGCTGCACGACCCCCGAGAAAGTCGATGCTGCCCTGAAGAAACACTGGCCCCGCTACGCGAAGCGCATGTCCCCGACGCAATTCTCGGCCAAGCAGGTACGCGCCGCAATCGAGAATGCGAAAACAAAGCGCGCGAGCTGCAAAGCTGCATTGCCCGCACCAGGCATGACCGACGCGCATCTGCTCGTTGAGAAAATTTTGGGGTAAGGAGGGGTCTTTCCTATGGGGTAGTGCCTATCAACCGCCGCCCATCATCTTGTCTGGGATCCAGCAGGATGCTAGCATTTCCTTGGAGGCTCTCATGGGGCTTCTACCGAGCCGCCGGGAGCTACCTCCCGGCATTTCTTTTGTCTATGATCTCTTTTGGGGGAGCGGCGGTGATTCGTCGTAAGTCTCTACTGTAGAATCTGGATCAGAGTCGCCGCAGCAACCCAAATTCCGTGGGGACGAACGCAAGTTCAATGATATGGCCCACCAAAACTGGACACGAATTTGACCTTCGAGAGTGAACCTGCACAATGCGCTAGCAGGAGCACGGAAAGCGAGGTTTCACATGCCGAGAGGATAGCCGTACCCGTTGGAGTTCAAGGCGAAGGTCTCGTTGGAGGCCATGGAGGGCGGGGCCACTGTCAACGAGATAGTCGCCAAGTACGACCTGAACCCCAACTTGGCGAGAAACTGGAAGGCCAAGGCCGAATCCGACCCGGCGAGGGTCTTCAGCGTGGCCGATGGCATGGCGGCTTCGGGTGTGGCGGCGTGCATGCGCGACGCCTTCGACGAGCACGGCGAGCCGGCTATCGTCGACAGCGACCAGGGATCGGCGTTCAACTCCGCGCAGTACGAGGGGCTGCTGAAGGGAAGGCGCGTCATGCAGAGAATGGACGGAAAGGACAGGTGGGTGGACAACGTCATCATCGAGAGGTGGTTCAGGAGCCTGAAAAGCGAATGGCTGCGCGCCAACGAGCGCTCGACCCAGCTCGAGCTCCGGAGGCTCGTCGCCCAGTACGTGGACCAGCACAATTCGACAAGACCACGCGAGTCATTGGGCTACGAGACGCCAGAGAGCTGGTGCCATTCGGGCCTGACGGCTGCCTAGGCAGCCAAAGGCAAGGACGCGGGTTTACTCACAAAACCGATTTTGCTGTCCAGACATGGGTGTCATATCAATACGAGCGGTTCTTCCAATTTGTTTTTGATGGGTTGACCTTCCAACTAGGGTCGCTGTTGCAACCGAATTTCGAAGTAGGGTTGAACGCAACCATAGCTCCGGCCGCTGCTCGTGCCCTGCCTCCGTATAATGAGCGCTAGCAATATACCGACTGGAAGGATGGGCGGATGGTGAAAGAGGGCAATTCGGCCGCCGGAAATCACTTGAAGGTAGCCCATACGCCTCAGGAGCTCGTAGGACTGCTGAAGGACCGAGGCGTGACGTTCGATAAATGTGGCGAGGAAGAGGCTGTCAACTATCTCAGGCACGCTAATAACTACCTGCGCGCCGCTTCGTACCGTAAGCTCTATCCGGTCAGGAAGCAAGGCCCCGCCGCAGGCGATTATATAGGGCTAGACTTCGCGGCTTTAGAGGCGCTCTCGTCTATCGACCGCGAATTACGCTCAGCCCTTCGTGAGATAGCGATCGACGTGGAACATTTCGCCCGCGTCGAGCTCGTGGAGAGGTGCGTTGAAGAAGGCGAGGACTGTTATGGGATCGTCGACGACTACTTCAATCATCTGCGCAACAAGACAGGAAGCGAAAACGTCGTTGCGACGATCAAAAACAGGGCCTCGACAGGCAAATATCCCGATCCCTACTCGGGCGACCTTATCGCCCATTACCTCAACGACCTCGGAGGGCTTTCGGTCTGGGCGCTGCTCGAAGTGGTCGAGTTCGGGCGCTTCGCGGACTTCTGGCTCTTCTGCGCTCGCAGATGGGAGGATCGGGATATGCTAGAGCAGCACTACATACTCCGGTCTGTGAAGGGCCTGCGAAATGCTTGCTGCCACAGCAACTGCCTTGTTAACGCATTCAGCAAGAATTCCGAGGACGCGGGTTATACCGTCCGCGAGCCATTGGCGTCATCGATGAAGGGGAACGGACTCAAGAATACCAAGTCGCGAAAGGCAAAGCTCAGCAACTTGCGCGTTGCCCAAATCGCTGCTGCCTTGTATGCGGCAAATCGCTACTGCGCCCGCGACGCCACTCGTGAGCGACATATCGCTTTGATGGGCCACGCGCGCGAGTCGGTAGGCAAAGCGCGTCCTCTGTTTCCTCCAGACGGTTCACTGGCCGCTTATTTCGACTTCATCTTCAAAATGGTTGACATTTGGCTTCCGTCGCGGTCATAATGCAGTAGCTGAAAAATCCTTTTGGATTTTGTAGGGGCGTGTCCGTTATTCGGATGCGCTCCAGTTTTTTTGGGGGGGAGTTGCACCAGGTCAAGCCTGCGCAAACCGCCTATGCCACCATCGCCGTTGAGAGCCTGCTCGGTCAGGAATCGCATTCGGAGGGGCTGGGCCCCAAATCAAACCAATAACTACGGCCAACCCTCAACACGATTGTGAACCGCACTCCACAATCCCAAACCGCACAGGTCGTTCATTGCATCAAGCGATGCACTCATCGCAACTAGAGAGCTCGTTTGTGAACAGTGCCGCATAGAACGTCAAGTGACCTCGATATTCGTGTAGAATATTGCCCGCGCAACGGCTCGGTAACGGTTCAAACCGCCGCCGAAACCGTCGCGACCATACCGTGATGCCCTGAACAACGCCGCGTTCGGCGTTCGTTGGCGTCAGGGGAATGAATGCGTTTTCGACATCTCGCTTCGATGCGTTTGAAAGCATTGAATAGCGAAGCTGTTGCCTTTTGCCGCACGTTCGCGCAAGCGGGCGGGGCAGGGGCGAAGCTATGTCCAAATTGCCTTGCGGGCGGTCCTTGAAGGGCCGGCCGCAAGGCAATTCGTGTGTTTAGGAGCAGGAAAGGCTCTTGGTTGCGCGACTGGGGTCAGCGCACGGGCACGAACAAGCCCGCCGCGTCGCCGGCAAGCGCAACCAAAAACCGCAGGTCACAAATTAGCAGGGAAGCAAACAAACTGGGGAAGGGGGCGCCTATGTGGTACGTCGTGCAGGTTGAAACCGGTCGCGAGGAAGCGGCAGCCAGCGACATCGCCGCAGCGGCGCCCGACGTGGTGGACGAGTGCTTCGTCCCGCGTTTTAGCTCCGGCAAACGCACCGTCGACGGCCAGTGGAAACCCGTCGACGAGCGCCTGATCCCCGGCTACGTGATCTGTTCCACCAAGCACGTGAGCGACGTGGCCGACCGGCTGCGCGCCGTGAAGGGCCTTACCCGCATCCTGGGCAACGACAACGCATTCATCCCCCTCGACGATGACGAGCGCGCATGGGTGCAGCGCGCCACAAGGCGTGGCGAGCGCACCGTCGGAGAGTCCGTGGGCTTCATGGACGACGGGAAACTGGTGGTCGTGGACGGGCCGTTGGTGGGGCGCGAGGCGTGGGTGGCCAAGGTGAGCCATCGTAAGCGCCTGGCGTTTTTGGAGCTGCCGATGGGTGGGCGCAAAGTGCGCGCCCAGGCGGGGCTGCGGATGGTGAGCAAAGCTCAGGGAATGCAACTACTTCGGGAACAATGAACAGAATCAGTAACGAAACAATCGAATATCGTGAACGGTGCGCGGCTGGAGAAACCGTTGTGGCTGGTCAATTGAGTGCGGTTGCTTAGCGATGGCGGACGAAGCCTTGGCAACTTCATACAAGGACGCACCTGTTGTTTGCTCCGGCGCGGCTGATGTTGACGCATCCACCCAGCTTCCCCCGAACGTCATCGTGATCGAGGGCAGGACCCGTAGTGCTGTGCCGAAGCCCGTCACCCTTACGGCTGAGGAAGCCATGGGGATGGGCGATCCCGCGCCGGACGCTGAGACGGCAGCATCCGCGCAGCGCTTGCGTGAGGGGCGCTATGCCTATCGATTCGTTAAGCGCGCGTTCGACATCTTCTTTAGCGGACTGATCCTCGTCCTATTCAGCTGGCTGTTCCTGCTGACGGCTATCGCCGTCAAGATTGACGACCCCTCCGGCCCCGTATTTTTCGGCCAGGACCGCGTCGGTCGCGACGGGAAGCATTTCCGTATGTGGAAGTTCCGCTCGATGTGTGCAGACGCCGAGGATAAGCTTGCTGAGCTTCAGGCGAAGAACGAGAAGGACGGCCCCGTCTTCAAGATGGCCGACGACCCACGCATCACCCGTGTCGGGCACCTCATCCGAAAGACCTCCATCGACGAGCTGCCTCAGTTCCTCAATGTGTTCCTGGGCCAGATGTCCGTGTGCGGCCCTCGTCCCGCGCTTCCAAAGGAGGTCGCCACCTACACCCCGCGGCAGGAGCAGCGTCTTCTGGTGAAGCCCGGCATGACCTGCTACTGGCAGACACGCCGCAACCGCGATGCGATCTCGTTCCACGAGTGGGTCGAGATGGACCTGCTTTACATCAAGAAGTGTTCCGTCTGGGCTGACATCAAGCTCGTCATCCAGACCATTGGCGTCGTCCTGACGGCTCAGGGAAGCTAAGGAGAGGGATAGGTTGACTACTAAAATCGCAGTTGCGGGGACTGGCTATGTGGGTCTGTCCCTTGCTGTTTTGCTGGCGCAGCACAACGAGGTGCGCGCCCTGGACATCGTCCCTGAGAAGGTCGAGAAGCTCAACAACTTCGTCAGCCCGATCCAGGATGACGAGATTGAACGGTTCCTTGCCGAGGCGAAGGCGGGGGAGCGCGAGCTTGACCTCAAGGTGACGCTGGATGCCTCCGAGGCGTACGCCGGCGCCGAATACGCAATCATCGCCACGCCGACGAACTATGACAGCGACAAGAACTTCTTCGACACCAGCTCCGTCGAGGCCGCCATCGCCGCCGTTCGTGAGGTCAACCCGACGGCATGGGTCGTCATCAAGTCGACCATTCCGGTGGGCTATACGGCTTCCTTGCGAGAGAAGCTGGGCGACGAGCGTATCGTCTTCAGCCCGGAGTTCCTGCGCGAGAGCAAGGCGCTCTACGACAACCTGCACCC
>CAVHXL010000075.1:0-9143 GCA_963639885.1 bacterium
GTCTGATTATTTTCAAGGACGCGGCTCGAGGCAGGGTGATCCCCGTGGCTTTCGTTGAATTCAATGACGTTCGCAAGGTTTACAAGATGGGAGAGGTCGAGGTTGCCGCCGCTGACGGCATGACCTTTTCTTGCAAGGAGGGAGAGTTCGTCGTCGTCGTGGGCCCTTCGGGAGCGGGTAAAACAACGCTTCTGAACATGCTCGGCGGCATGGACGGATGCACCTCGGGATCGATCGTGCTTGATGGAGCTGTGATCAGCTCGTTCAACGAGAAGGAGTTGACGCGCTATCGCCGCATCGACATCGGTTTCGTGTTCCAGTTCTACAATCTTGTCCAGAATCTTACGGCTCTTGAAAATGTTGAGCTGGCAAGTCAAATCTGCCCCCACCCTTTGGATGCCGCAGAAGTGCTCACCGAAGTCGGGCTTTCCCATCGTATGGCGAATTTCCCAGCTCAGCTTTCGGGCGGCGAGCAGCAGCGCGTCGCCATCGCGCGCGCCCTTGCGAAAAACCCGAAGCTCCTCTTATGCGATGAGCCAACCGGCGCCCTTGATTACAAGACGGGTAAGGCCATCCTGAAGCTTTTGCAGGACACTTGTTCGAATACCGGCAAAACCGTCGTGCTCATCACGCATAATTCCGCATTCTGCGATATAGCCGATCGCGTCATTCACGTGCGCGAGGGTCGTATCGCCTCGATGCAGGTCAACGACCATCCGATATCGGCCGACGCGGTGGAGTGGTAGCGCCATGCGCAGCGCCTTCAACAAGGATGTGCACCGCTCCATCACGCACTCATGGGGTCGTTTTCTGGCTATCGCCGTGATGGCCGCGCTCGGGTGCGGCTTCTATGCCGGTTTGCGCATGACGGGCCCTGATATGCGGCTTGCGGGCGATGAATATTACGATGCGACCAATCTTTGCGATCTACGTGTCGTATCCACCTTGGGTTTGAGCGAAGACGAGTTGGACATGCTGCGCTCCGTCGACGGCGTCTCGGGCGTCATGCCGGCGCGCGAAGCCGACATGATCGCTGATCTCGATGGCACGCAGTACACTTTCCGCGTGCATTCCCTCGATGTCGATTCAGCACGTCAAAGCACTTGTCTTGATGGCGTGCATGTTGAATCCGGCAACGATGACTACTTGAACCGGTTGATCTTGGTTGAGGGTTCATGGCCCTCCTCGGCCGATGAATGCTTGCTTTGCGCAGATGCCGCATGGTCAAGCGAGGTGAAAATCGGCGACACGGTGCGCGTTATGGAGTCCGCTCAAGACCTCGACGATACGTTTTCGGTCCGGGAGTTCACCGTATCGGGATTCATCCGCTCGTCCTATTACACTTGCTCGACCAGTCCTGGAACGACGACGCTCGGCTCCGGTCAGCTTTCCTCATACCTGTATGTCCCCGACGATGCCTTTGCCGATGACTTCCCGATAACCGAGGCGTTCATCACCGTCAAGGGCGCTGTCGATGAGAAGTGGGGAAGCGATGCATACCAGGATGTCGTCGACGATGTTTCGCAGCGTATCAGCGAGCTTTCGCCGCAGATCGCGGCGAGCCGCCTTGGCGGTATCGCTTGCGACGCGCAGGCTGAGCTCGATAAGTCGATCAAGGAATACGAGGATCGCAAGAAAGACGCATATGCCCAAATCGACGAAGCCGAGCGCACGCTCGACGATGCATCAGCGCAGCTTGCAAGCGCGCAGGCGAAGCTTTCAAGCGCGGCTTCGCAGCTGTCAAGCAGCTCCTCCGAGATAGCGTCCGGAAAGCAGCAGCTTGCAGAGGGTCGCTCGCTGCTTGAGTCGGGCGAGGCGGAACTTGAAAGCCAGCAGGCGTCGGCTCAGGAGGCCCTCGCGGCTGCCGAGGCGCGTCTTGATGAAGCTCAGGCTCAATACGATTTGGCGTTGGCGCAGCGCGGTGAGCTTGAGACGCAGCTGGCGCAGGCTCGTGCTGCCGGGATCGAGGAGGCCGTCGTGCAGCTTGAGGCGGCCATAGCGGCAATCGACGAGCAGACGGCCGGCGTCTTCGAGCAGCTTTCGGCGGGACGCGAGCAGGTTGCGCAGCAGCGCGACGAGGCTTACGCCCAGATTGAAGCCGCCCGATCGCAGCTTGATAGCGCTCGCGCTCAGTTGGATGCTTCGGCGGCGCAGCTTGCAACCGGTGAGCAGCAATTGGCTTCGGGGCAGGCGGAATACGCTTCCGGCCAGGCGGAATATGCCGCAGGACTTGCTGAATACGCCGATGGTCGGGCGCAGCTTGATGCCCGGCGCGCCGAAGCCGATGAGAAGTTCGCCGATGCGAAACGCTCCCTCGACGATGCTCAGGCCGAGATCGACGGCATTGCCGATAGGGATATCGACGTCTATGTGCTCGACAGAACGAAGAACGCGGGAGCTGAGAGCTTCCGTTTGGACGCGGGGCGCATCGATCAGATCGCCCAGGTGTTCCCGCTGCTGTTTTTCCTCGTCGCAGCATTGGTTTCGCTGACGACCATGACGCGCATGGTCGACGAGGAGCGTGTGCTCATCGGCACTTACAAGGCCCTGGGTTACTCAGGTGCGCGCATCACTTCGAAATACCTGGTGTACGCCGTGGTTGCAAGCGGCGTCGGCGCCCTTGTGGGCATTGCGGCCTTGTCGCAGTTCCTGCCGTGGTTCATCATGCGCGCCTATTCGATCATGTACGCCGTTCCATGCGTTCCGACTCCCATCGACGTTCCGCTCGCTTTCGTATCGGCCGTCCTCGGTATCGGCATTACGGTGGCTGCAACGGCTTTCGCCGCTGCGTCGTCATTGCGTGAGCGTCCGGCCATCCTGATGCTTCCCCGTGCGCCGAAGGCCGGCAAGCGTATCCTGCTTGAGCGTATCACCCCCGTTTGGAGCCGCATGACGTTTAGCTGGAAGGTGACGGCTCGCAATCTCTTCCGCTATAAGCGGCGCTTCTTCATGGCGATCGTCGGCATCGCTGGGTGCACGGCGCTGCTGCTGACGGGCTTGGGGCTGCAAAACGCCATCAACGACATCATCGATAAGCAGTTCTACGACCTGTACCGCTACAACACGATCGTGCGCGTTTCCGATGACGCGACGCAAAGCCGGAAAGCCGCCGTCGAGAATCTCGCCGCCGGCGTGTCTGAAGGGGATTCCACCTGGGTTTCCGTGGAAAACAAGATCGTGCGATCGGTGGATGGCGCAAACGAGCATCGTGTCGACCTCGATGTCCCGAGCGACCCCGGGAACTTCTCGTCGTTCAACGTGCTGCGGGAGCGCGTGGGCGGCAAGTCGCTCTCCCTTGACGATGATGGCGTGATCATCAGCGAGAAGCTCGCCACCACGCTTTCTGTTGGGGCGGGGGATACGATCGAGATCTTCGACGAGGACGCCGTGGGCAACGTGACGGGCGAGGGGAGATCGGTGAAGGTCTCGGCCGTTATGGAGAACTATGTGGGGCAGGTCGTCTTCATGACGCCGGCGCTGTACGCGAGCTCCATGGGTGGCGATCCCACCTTCTCGACGTTTTACACCAAGCTCGCCCCCGACGAGAGCGCCCGTCAGAGCTTCTCCGATACGGTGCTTGGCTTTGAGGGCGTGAAGACCTGCACCTACAACGATGAGACCATTGAAAGCTATCGCACCATGCTTAAAAGCGTCGACAGCGTCGTGGTCGTGCTCGTCGTGGCGGCGGCCCTGCTGGCGTTCGTGGTTCTGTACAACCTCACGAATATCAACATCACCGAGCGTATCCGCGAAATCGCCACCCTGAAGGTGCTCGGCTTCACCCCGCACGAGGTCAACGCCTATATTTATCGTGAAACGTTGCTGCTTGCCGTCATAGGGGCCCTGCTCGGGCTGGTTTTGGGCGTTGTCATGGAGGGCTACGTCATCACGACCGCCGAAGTCGATCAGGTCATGTTCGGGCGCGACATCCACGCATCAAGCTTCGTCATCGCCTTCGTGCTGACCATGGTGTTCTCCATCGTCGTCACGTTGGCCATGCGCGGCAAGCTGCGCCGCATCGACATGGTCGAGAGCTTGAAGTCGAACGAATAGCGCGCCGCGCGTTACCCATCCGCATAGTTGCGCTACAATAGCGCGAGCGTGTCATAGCATTTCAACGAAGGGGAATCATGAAGGTAACCGAGAAAAAGCTCGATGACGGCCGTATCCAGCTTGACGCTCTCGCTTCGACCGCCGAGGTAGCGCAAGCGTTCGGAGTGGCTCATTATGCCTTTTGCGGAAGGATGGGGATTCGCCTGCAGCAGGGTCAGATGCCCGCTCAGGCAGCTGAAGAGCAGATGGGCATCAAAGACCTCGATGCGGTTTCCCAGCAGCTTGCCATCGACCATTTGGTTCCTTACGCCGTGGACAAGCGCAACCTTTGCCCGGCATTCCCGCCGAAGGCCGTCTTCAACGAGCCTATCAAGCGCGGGAAAACGTTCGAGTTCACGTTGCGCGTAACCTTGAAACCCGAGTACGAGCTTGACAGCTACGACCCGGTCAGCGTGACCGTGCCGGCGTTCTCGTTTGATGAAAGCCAGGTGGAAAAGGAGCTTTCGAATCTCGCCGAGAGCTTCGCGACGTTCGAGAAGACGGAATCGCATCCTATTGGCAAAGGGGATGCGGCCCTGCTCGCCATCGAGGCGACGCAGGCGGGGCGTCGCCTCGACAACCTTTGCACCGACGGTCGCACCTATATCATGGGCATGCAGCTGATGCCCGAGGAATTCGAGCGCGAGCTGTACGGCATGGAGGAAGGTGACGTGAAGGATGTCGAGTTCACCGTGCCCGATATGCCCGATGATGCGAAAGAGCCTTTCAAGTGCACCGTAACCGTCAAAGAGCTGCAGCGGAAAGTCGTTCCCGAGGTCGACGATGAATTCGTGGCCAAGAACGTCCCGATGATCCGCGACGCCGCGGCGCTGCGCGGCAGCCTCGCCGAGCGCATGCGCGCCCAGGCTATGAACGAGTACAACGAGATGAAGCTGAGCATCGTTGCCGAGGCGCTCGGCCGTCGCTTCAGGGGATCCATCGCCGATGAAACCTACGAGGCTATGCGCGAGACGCTTCTGGACAACATCCGCCTCTCGCTTGCCCAGCAGGGCGTCCAGTTCGATCAGTTCGTGCAGGCGCAGGGCGGTGAGCAGCAGTTCGGCATGATGCTCATGATGCAGGCGCGCCAGATGCTCGTGTCGGGTTACGCGCTCGACGCGGTCTACCGCCACGAGAAGATGGAGATCACCTACGACGACATCCTGGCATCCTGCCGCGCCATGAACCCGAGCGATCCTCAGGCTGCGCGTCGTCAGATGGAGGAGAACGGCCAGGGTTTCGTGCTGCGCGAGACGGCCGAGCGCCTGAAGGCCAACCGCTGGGTGCTCGAGCATGCCATCATCACCGAGCAGAACACCGAATCAGATTCCGAGCAGAAGGCGTAAAGCGCGTAGCACTTCGTGCCATTCGGGCTGTTTTCACGCAGCGTTGCTCGCAGGTGGGGTGGACGCTCCGGCTGCGAGCCGCTCGACCGTCGTGATCGAGGACCTCGATAGGCTCGCAGGTGGGCCAGGCAAGCCGGCTGCGAGCCTACCCGTTTGGATTAAGCGAAGAAAACGTGAACCCGCCGAGCATCCCGAGATACTTGGCGGGTTCCGTGCTATTATGCAAAGGCTTGTCTTCCGCCTTGGTCGGAAACCAAGGCTTTACCAAAAGGAGTAACCAGACATGAAACAGGGAATCCACCCGGAGTACGTTGATTGCACCGTCAAGTGCAGCTGCGGCAACACGTTCCAGACGCGTTCCACCAAGCCTGAGCTGAAGATCGACATCTGCAACGTTTGCCACCCGTTCTACACGGGCCAGCAGCGCTTCGTCGACACTGGCGGACGCGTGCAGCGCTTCGCCGACAAGTTCGGTTCCGCCAAGGAGCAGGTGGCTGCTCGCGAGGCCGCTCGCAAGGCCGAGAAGGCTGCCAAAGCCGCTGAGGCCGAGGCTGCTCGCAAGGCTGAGCGCGAGGCCAAGGCCGCTGCCAAGGCAAAGCGTGCCGAAGAGTTCGCCAAGAAGGCTGCTGCCGAGGCCGAGAAGGCTGCTGCCGCAGAGGCTGCCGCTGCTGCTGAGGCCACCGAGCCTGCCGTCGAGGTTTCCGCTGCTGATGAGGCTGCGGTTGACGCTCTGGTCGAGGAGCAGGCTGCCGAATAACGGCAGAGCCCTCATTTGATCCGAAAAGAAAGCCCCGCTGCATGCTGCAGCGGGGCTTTCCGCATCCGGTGCTGGTTTCTCAGATTTGGCCGCGCTCGTCTTTCAGGCTCGCCATGAGCAGCGCTTCGCCGAAGAGCTGCCCGGCGCCGTTCGTTACCGCGAATTTTGCCTTCTCAGGATCGTTCACCACGCTGCCGGCCAGCTCGTGCACGCCCCACTTCAAGAGAAACGGGGTCATGATGACGCTCGGTCCCACCATCACGGTGCATGCTTTCTCGGAGAGGTTGAGCAGGCGAGGCGCTGTCTTGTTGATGAAGGTCACGCCCGTGATGAAAGCGAAGTCGGCTTGCGGCATGACGTATTCGCAGGCGGGATCCGGCGTGTCAAGCCCATCGCGGCAGTTTCGCTCAAGAACGGTGAGCTGGGCGTATTCGGCTATGTCGCCAACATGCGGGAAGTGCCCGACCACCACGACGCGCGCCTTGCCGCCAAGCGCTTCGATGGTGGGCCGGTATGCGTTGAAGGCGTCGGTGGGGCCGTTTCCCTCGCGTTCGCCCTCTGAGTGGTGATCAGCTGGGTCCGCGTAGGTGCACCCGAGCGGGTCGAGCAGCTCACGACGCGAATACCAGGCGTTCAAGGCTGCAACACCGATTGTCGCTTCTTCAAAGCACCATGATTTTGACAGCTCAGCCACCTGACGAAGCTCCATGCCGCGCAGGTCCATCTTGTATGCGCGCTTAGCGCCTCCGCGCGTGGTGAAGGCAACCCCCATGCCGCAATCGGCCTCCACGTAGGACCAGTGAAGTCCCAGGCAATAGTCGCGAACCTTGATTCCTTCGGGAATTTGACCGATCAGATGGTTGTACAGCTTCCAGTTTGATCCTCGCTCGTAAGTGCCGGGAAAGGAAATGGGGCCTTCGGGTGTCTTGAGCGTTGCGCAGGCTTTGGCATGGGTCATGTTTCTTCCCTTCGGCATTGGGGGGCGATGAACCTTTCGCGTCGTCCTCTAACTTAGCTATGCGTATAATACCCTCATCGATAGGGAGGCTCGCCAATGTTGCTCATTTTGACCGGTGACGTGCAGATAGGCAAGACGCGGTGGCTTGAAGGCGTCTGCGCCGAATTGGAGAACCGCGGTGTTTGCGTGTGCGGGGTCGTTGCTCCCGGTCAATGGGTTAAGCGCCCTTGCGGCCAGCCTTCCGGCATACGGGGTCTCGACGGTGCGGGGCGATTCGAGAAACGCGGTATCGACAATGTCCTGTTCCCGGGGCATCAGCGTATCGAATTCGCGCGCCGGCGTGATCTTGCCGGCGAGTCCGATGAATTCGGGGGAGGGCGCCAGGCGCGCGAGGCGCGGCTCGGTTGGGCTATCTCCGATGAGGCGATCGGGAAGGTCGACGACCATTTCGCAAGGCTATCCACGAATCCGCCGCAGGTGGGCAGCTTGCTCGTCGTCGATGAGCTTGGGAGGCTCGAGCTCGTGCGTGGCGAGGGGCTCGTCAGCGCGATGCGCCTGATTGACGAGGGTCCGACGTCGGCTTTCCCGCATGCGCTCATCGTTGTTCGCGAAAGCCTGGTTGGCCTTGCATGCGACCGATTCTCCTCTGCTTGGGGCGACGTGCGCGCCATCGGCCCGACGGATGATGCGCGCGAGCTGCTCTTTTCGGTCTGCTGCTAGAAGAACACCTTCGCCACACGCGGATAGAAGCCGTCGTCCTTGTAATGGAGCAGGGTGGTGGGGGTATTCCCGCGACGGACGTATAGGTGCTTGAGCGGTGTCTCGAGCTCGACCGGCTCGCCGTCGACGAACAACGTTGCGATACGGCCGTCGGAGTTGCGGGCGAGGTCCATCTCGACAACGTCCGAGGGGCTTGTGACGATGGCGCGCGAATGCAGCGTATGCGGCGCGATGGGAACGGCGACAAGTCCGGTGAAGCCGGGGGCCACCAGGGGGCCGCCGGCGGATAGCGCATAGGCGGTCGACCCGGTCGCGGACGCGACAACCAGCCCGTCGGCACGCATGTCGGCTAGCGTCGAGCCTGAAACACCCAGGTCGAACTCGATTATGCGCCCATTTGAGCCGCGCGTGACGGCGACCTCGTTCAGCGCGAAGAAACGATGGCAGTCTTGCGCGATATCGCCGGCCGCGTCGTCTCGTGCCGCTTGCTCGGAAAACGCGCCCGCTACCTCCTTTGCGGCCTCATCGTCCTGGAAGGGGTCAAGCTGCCCTTCGCATACGGCGATGATCTCAAGGTTCGTGCGCTTGTCAACGATGCATTCCCCGGCAAGCGCGGCGGCCATCGGCTCGAGCACGCCCGCCTCGCACGGGTTCGTCAGAAAGCCGAGGGTTCCATAGTTGATGCCCAAGATGGGGATGCCCGTATAGCCGATCTGCAGCGCGGTGCGCAGAAGCGTGCCGTCGCCGCCAAGCGCCACCGCCATGTCGAGGCCGCCTTGCACAATGCGGGCGATGTCTTCGTCGGGATGGGTCCCCATGAGATCCGATGCGCTCGTCAGCGTCGTATCAACACCCTGCGCATTCAGGTACGTCGTGAGCAGAAGCGATGCCTCGACAGCCTGAGAGTTGTAGTTGTTGCGCACGATAAGGATGTGCATGGAGCCCCTCTCTCATGGTTTGCTATGATAATTTCATTATACGCATCTTGATTGAAAGCAACTTCCCATGTCCGACAAGCTCTCACGAGCTCGACATACGCGTCCGGCGAGCGGCGGCGCGTCAAGTTCTGCCCGCGGCGCGAACGCCGCGCAAAACGTGCCCGATCATGCCCGTGACGCATCTGCTGCGCCCGTCGATTCCGGTGCGGCGGCGGGGCAGGCATCCACGGCGAGCGTCGGCTCTTCCGCGGCGCTCATCAGCATCTGCACCATCATCTCGCGCATCACCGGCTTCGCGCGCACGTGGGCCATGGCCTTCGCGCTCGGCTCCA
>CAVHXL010000076.1:0-8847 GCA_963639885.1 bacterium
TGGTCGCAGCGCTTCGAGGAAGCCGGCTGCAACGTCATCTACGGCTTCAGGGATTTCAAGGTGCACAGCAAGATATGCTGCATCACGCGCCAGACCGAAAACGGGCTGCAGCACATCACGCAGCTCGGCACCGGCAACTACAACGAGAAGACGGCAAAGCTCTACACCGACCTCTCGTTCATCACCTCCGACGACGCCATCGGCCGCGACGCCACCGAGTTCTTCCGCAACATGCAGCTGGAAAACGCGTCGGATAACTACGACACGCTGCTTGTTGCCCCGCTGCAGATAAAGCCCGCCATCATCGAGGGCATCGACGAGCAGATAGCGCTTGCCAAGCAGGGCAAGCCATGCGGCCTGTTCTTCAAGACCAACAGCGTGACCGACAAGCAGATCATCGTGAAGATCGCCGAGGCAAGCCAGGCCGGCGTCCCGGTGACCATGCTCGTGCGCGGCATCTCCTGCCTGGTCCCCGGCGTCGAGGGCTACACCGAAAACGTTCGCGTGGTCTCCATCGTCGGGCGGCTGTTGGAGCACAGCCGCATTTACGGGTTCGGCGTCGGGAAAGACACGCGCGTGTACCTCTCCAGCGCCGACCTCATGACGCGCAACATGGAAAAGCGCGTCGAGATCGCTTGGCCCATTCTCAACGATGCGCTGCGTCAGCAGGTCATCGATTACTTCAACATGTGCCTCGCCGATACCGTGAAGCTGCGTGAACTTCTCCCCGACGGCAGCTACACGAAGCCGGGTTGGAACCTCGACCCTGCGGATGCGCCGCTCGATTCCCAGAACGAGCTGATCAAGAAGGCCAAGATGCGTGCTGAAACCGTCGCGGCTTCCGAGGCTTTGCAGTCGAACGTTCACAACGTCAACGCTGCCAAACGTGAAGAGACAGTCGCGCGCGAACAGGCGAAAGTCGAAGCTGCCGCCAAAGAGGCGAAAAGCGCCAAGGGCGAAGGTGTCGCCGTGGGCCCCTTTGTAACGCCGACCGCGAGCCCTTCCGCCGAGGCAAGCAAACCTGCCAACGCCGCAACGGACGATCAGTCCGAGGTCGCGACGACGCCCTTGGGAAATTCGCCCGAGGACAAGGCCCCGACCGCTTCCGGCTCCTCCAAACCTTCCCCGAATGAGGCCGTTCATGTGAAGGCTGAGGTTCTCAATGAGCCCCTGGAGATGCCCAGCAACAACGGGATCCTGCACGTCGGCAACAAAAAGCCTGGGTTTATCGCAAGGCTGATCGCCAAGCTGCGCCATCAATAGTTGGCGAATTCGACGCTGAAGGTTACGTCGCCTGCCGCCCATCATGCAATGCAAAGGGGGATGCCCGATCAGGACATCCCCCTTCTCACGTTTCGGGATTGAAAACCTCAGACCGCCTGGGACCGGCCCCGGAACTCCTCCGGGACAAGGCCCATCGGTCCAACCTTGCGCATGGCGCTAAATCTCCCAGCACTTGGCGTGCGTCTTGGAAGGAGTGCGCACGTTGACCTCCTGATTCTTCAGCGTCACACGACTGCCCGCAGGCACGCTCGAGATGACGAACGCGCTTCCAGCGATAATGGAGCCGGCACCCACGACGGTTTCGCCACCGAGCACGCTCGCATTGCTGTAGATGGTAACATCGTCTTCGATGGTTGGATGACGTTTGACGCCGGCAAGCGCCTGGCCCGCTCGCGTGGAGAGCGCGCCAAGCGTTACGCCCTGATAGATTTTCACATGGCTTCCGATTTTGGTCGTCTCGCCGATAACCACGCCCGTTGCATGATCGATGAAGAAGTAGTCTCCGATCTCAGCACCCGAATTGATATCGACACCGGTGCCCGAGTGAGCATACTCGGACATGATGCGCGGGATGATCGGAACCTTCTGCACATAGAGCTCGTGAGCGATGCGATACACGAAAATGGCGAAGAAACCCGGATAGCTGAAAATGATCTCTTCCTTGCTTTGCGCAGCCGGATCGCCATCGAACGCGGCCTGCACGTCCGTCATCAAGATGCGTTGGATTTCGGGAAGCTTGCCGAAGAATTCGCGGCAGATACCATCGACCTGCTCGGTAAGATCGGCCTCCAAGAGCTCGGGGTCTCGGAACAGCAACGCTTCACGTAACTGCGTGCGCAGCGATGCCTCGATACGCACAAGAGATTCGCCGATGAAGTACTCGGGTGTGGTGCCCGTCGGCGTCTCGTTACCAAAATAGCGCGGGAACATGACCCGCCGCAAGTCCTTCACGATGTCAACGATAGCCTTTTTGTTGGGAAAATGCTTGTCGGGATCGGTGAAGAAGATCTCTTCCTTCTCGCTATAATTCTTCGCTATTCCCGATACGATTCCTTCTAGCTCTTCTTTGCTCAGCATGGATGCCGCCCTCTCGTCTATCGAGCGTTATGTGACAAAGCCTATCTTACCACGAGGTAAACTGGATTTACTGGGCATTACACGCATTGCCGTCCAATGCCCTGGTGGCTCGCCGAAATCAATTCTTGCCAACCGGAGCAAAACGGTTCATCAACGGATTTGGATTCGCGGTTGTTAAAAATCAGTTTCCCGTGATGATTTATTCATGAATGCAGATAAGGCGTTAGAATCAAGTAACTACTGGTTTCGTATTAAGAATGGACTCGTTTTACCCGGTATGATCGTACAGCACAGAACCATCTCAAACGCTGCAATGGCTCTTGTCCTTGCAGCCTCGCTTTCAGCCACCCCCCTTGCAGAAGCTTTCGCATCGGGAGAAGCGGCCACCAACAGCGCAACCATCCAATCGAAAGCTCCCAGCTCGGTCTCCCTTGGCGACTATGATTGGGATGGCTCGGACGAGCTTAATGCGAGCATCGCCACGCAAGTTGCGGAAGCGGAGATCACGGGATACCAGGCGGTCGTCGATTTTCTTGCCGGATATCAAGTAGCAACCGAAGACTTTCTGGCCATTGATGCGGATGCGCTCGAATCCATCGATGCTGATTTCGCCGAGCTTGTTTCAAAAGCCCAAACCGAGCTGAACGAACTGATCAACAATTCGGACGTTGATCCCTCCCCAGCACCTACCCCGTCAGCACCCGATGGCAATTCCGACAGCAATAAGACGATGGAGGATAACGCCTCGACAGAAGAAACCGTCGTCGAGGATGCACCCGATGACATGGTCGCCGAGAAAACCGAGCTTGAGGAAGATGAAATCGTCTACGTCTCGCGCAACCTCACAACCGAGCAGTTCATCGACACCATCGGAGAGGACGCGCGCGAACTCGCGCAGGAAAACGATCTGTTCGCATCAGTGATGTTGGCACAGGCTATCGTCGAAAGCGCATCGGGATCATCAGGCTTGTCCTGCGAGCCTTACAACAACCTGTTCGGCATCAAGGGCAGCTACAAAGGCAGCTCCGTGAGGATGAAGACGCAGGAGGACGATGGCGAGGGTAATCTTGAAACCATTGTCGCCGAGTTTCGCAAATATCCATCCCTGAAGGACTCGCTTTCCGACTATGTGGATTTGCTCACCAGCAACAGCTTGTACACACCGGTGAAGAAGTCGAATTGCGAGACTTACGAAGATGCTTGCGAGTACCTACAGGGTCGCTACGCTACGTCAACCACGTATGCACGCACTCTCAAAGCATATATCGAGGCGTACGACCTGACTCAGTACGACAGTCCCTCCGATGGCACCACGAACGCGAAGCTCGAGAAGATCACGGGTTCCCCAACACTGAAAACCGTTTCGGCTCATACGGGCTCATACGGAACCGATGCTTCCGATTTGGGAGTGATAGTCCCCGATGAAGGATTACCCGAGAATACCTCCATCAGCCCTCTTGTTGCTGGCATACTGGCCTCCGGCGCAGCCCTGCTGATCGGAGCTGCAGGGTTCTTCCTGTACTGGAATCGCAGAATGCGGGCCGAGGGTGCAGTTGTCGGCAAGCATGGCGCAGAGAAAGATAGCGTCGACGAAGAAGGATCCGGAATTCGAGCCAGGCTTCAGGAGGTTTTCCTTTCAACGGAAAACGCTAGCGACCTTAAAGCCGTTGCCGGCAAGCATGCAGCCGCGCCCGCGGAAAAAGAAGCGCGAACCGAGGAATAATCCACCCCATACACCCTTCGGGGAGCCGCTACCGACTTATGCTTCCTACTAATGCAGCTACGAGCTTACGTTCGCAGCTGCATTTTTTTTGATTTTGGTGTCCCTGTCCCTAGAATCTGGAGCATCGCCAAGGACAATGTCACCTTCTGCACCAAGCCCAAATAGGCCCCGAATAAGCCCGTGAAATGAGAAGGACCCGCGAGCAAACTCGCGGGTCCTTCTCATTTCACGGGCAGGTCAACCTGTCTAGACAAGTCAACCCAACCAGACATGTCAGCCTATCTAGGCAAGTCAATCTCGTGCGAAAGGCGACCTAGATCTCGCGCTCGACAACCTCGGCGATCACCTTAGCATGATGTTCGGCCTGCTCGATATCGGCAGCTTCAACCATTACGCGGACGACAGGCTCGGTTCCGCTCGGGCGAAGAAGCACTCGCCCATCTTCACCAAGCGCAGCCTCCGCCGCAGCAACAGCTTCGGCAATTGCAGTGTTTCCCTCTGCCGCATGCTTGTCCTTCACGCGCACGTTGATAAGCGTTTGCGGGAAACGGGTCATTGCCCGAGCAGCTTCCCCAGGCGTCTTCCCAGAGCGCTTGCACGCCGCCAGAAACTGAATTGCCGTCACCAAACCATCTCCGGTGGAGTTATGCTCGAGGAAGATGGTATGACCGGATTGCTCGCCTCCGATCACAAAGCCCCCTTCGCGCATAGCCTCGAGAACGTAACGGTCGCCCACCTTCGTCTGGATCAACTTGATGCCAGCCTCGCGCAAGGCATGTGTTAGGCCCAAGTTTGCCATAACCGTCGAGACGGCCGTATCGCCGGCAAGCAGCCCGCGCTGCTTCAAGTCAATAGCGCAAACGGCCTCGACCATATCGCCGTCGATCTCGTTGCCCTCTGAGTCCATCAACATCACGCGGTCGGCATCACCGTCGTGCGCAATGCCGACATCGGCCCTGACCTCGACAACCAGTTTGCGCAAGGGCTCAAGATGGGTCGAGCCGCACTGCACATTGATGTCGGTGCCGCAGAAATCATCGTTGATGACGATGACCTCGGCCCCAAGACGACGAAGAGCCTCGGGACTCGTCATGCACGAGGCCCCATGACCCACATCGAGGGCGATTTTCATCCCATCGAAGGATATGCCGTCCTTCGCGGCAGTGTTCACCGCGTGCTGGATATACAACTCGCAAGCGTTCTCAACAGGCACAGCCACGCCGACCTCATCGCCATTGGGCAACGCCTCGATGGCAGCTCCACCAGCGGCCATGAACGCCTCGATCTCGTCTTCGACGGTATCGGGAAGCTTAAAGCCCTGCCCATCGAAGATCTTGATGCCATTGTACTCAGGAGGATTGTGGGATGCGGAAATAACGATGCCGCCATCGCAATGAAGCTCACGTGTCAGCAACGCGATCGCAGGAGTAGGGATTATGCCGGCGAGAAGCGCGGTACCACCCATGGACATGATACCGGCAGCAACGGCTGATTCGAGCATATCCCCGGATAGGCGCGTATCCTTGCCAACGAGAATGGTACGGCCCTTGAAAGCCACTGCAGCCTGGCCAAGCTGAAAGGCCATGGCGCATGTCAGCTCTTTGTTCGCTATGCCGCGAACGCCATCGGTGCCGAAAAGTCTTGCCATTGCAACTCCTTCTTATTTCCCTCGCTTGACATGCTCAGCATGCAAACGGATAGCCCCGCAAGGACGCTCGGCATCGGTCATACGATTGTTCAGCTCTGCCGCGAACTCATCGATGCTGATCCCATAACGCTCAAGCACTACCAGCAAATGGTACACCACGTCCGCCGCTTCATAGCGCAGGTGATCGCATGCAGCATCGGCCTCCTTCGCGAAAGCGGCGACCATACCCGGATGCGATGCCTCATGCCCTGACAGGCCGGTAAGCATCGCACGCGCAGCTTCGACATCTTTTGCCGCGAGGCCGACTTCGTTGGCCTCCTCGCATACCTTTTTCAGCGGTTCGTCCACCTTGCCCGTCAATAAACGATGGGTGTAGCTCTCATCGCCCGCCTCACGACGGGCGTAAATGGTGTCCGCTAACGCTTCAAGTGTGGCGCCTATCTGCGAAGACGGCGTCTGCTCGCCTTCAGGAATGTATGTTTTATCGGACATGGGAAACCTTTCAAACATTAGTGTTGCGCTACGCTTTTCCCTGGTTGGTATTCCACCTGACGCTTCGAGCTCTAATTGCGTGCAGCTTCAACCCGCAAGCGCCAAGGCAGCTTGTTGCCGCGCCTCTTCGCCGCGCAAATAAAAAGAGGGGCGCGCTTTCGCACGCCCCTCGAAACAGCTTACTCCTCGCCGTTTGCCTGAGCAGCGTTGGAATCCTGTTCCTGTTCGCGACTCGTCAGACCGAAGCCAAGGGAGCCGGAGCCCAGAAGCTCGTCAAGCTCTTCAAGGTTGCGATGATAGCTGCGCGGAGGCAAGGCCTCGCCAAGCATATCCTCTCCCTCGGTATTGAAGGTCGGAGGCTCGTCGCCGCCGATCAAGATCGTGTCGTCAGGGCTGAAGACCATATCAAGCAGCTGGCTCATATCATCGGAAGACGCGCTCAGGTCGTCCTCGATGACATGCAGCAGATTGTGGGCCTCGAGACCTTCCTTGAGCTCCTCAATCGCCTTCGAGCCGATTCCCTCGATGCGAAGGAGATCGTCCTCGGTACGACCAACCAGGTCGGCGACCGTCTCGATGCCGGCTTCGCTGAACTTATTGGCCCAGCGCTGCGAGACACCCAGGTCATCATAGATGTACAGACGCGCTTCCTCGTCGGACAGCTGCGGGCCACGATGACCCAGCGACAGGCCGCTATAGTAGTTGCCATAACTGTTCGACATGTTGAGATAACCCTCGCCATCAAGCGACCAATCCTGCGGCTGCGGGAGCAGATCCTCGATCTTGCGCAGATCCTCGGGAGCGTACTCGGGCAGCGTGTCCCCCGTGACGGGCGACGTCGGCTTCCCCTTGTAGGTAAGGCCAACCTCGCGATAACGCTTGAGGCCCGTGCCTGCGGGAATCGGCTTGCCGATGATGACGTTCTCCTTCAGGCCGGCCAGATGATCGACCTTGCCCTCGATGGCGGCATCGGTGAGCACCTTGGTCGTTTCCTGGAACGACGCAGCGGACAGGAAGGAATCGGTGGCAAGCGAAGCCTTGGTGATACCGAGCAGCAAAGGCTGGCCGACCGGCGGGTTCTTGCCCTCGGCGATGAGGCTGTTGGCCGCGTTCTCGAACTCGAAACGGTTGACCTGACGGCCCGGCAGGAAGTCGGAATCCCCGGCATCAAGCACGGCAACCTTGCGCAGCATCTGACGAGCGATAACCTCGATATGCTTGTCGTTGATGTCCACGCCCTGGGAGACGTACACGTCCTGAACCTGAGCAACGATGTAACGCAGGGTGGTGTTCGGGTCGGTCAAGCGCAGCAGGTCATGCGGGTTCACGGAGCCCTTCGTCAGCTGCTGGCCAACGCGGACCTCGCAACCATCCACCACGCCCGGAAGCATAGTGGCGCGCGCGGAAACCTGATACTCGCGGAAGTTGCCCTCCTGGTCGTGCACGGTGAGCGTCTTGGAGTTCTTGTCAGCGGTGATCTGCAAAGTTCCGGAGATTTCGGCAAGGACAGCCTGGCCCTTCGGCTTGCGCGCCTCGAACAGCTCCTGAACGCGGGGCAGGCCGTGGGTGATGTCCTCACCTGCAACGCCGCCAGCGTGGAACGTACGCATGGTCAGCTGCGTGCCGGGCTCGCCGATGGACTGAGCTGCGATGATGCCAACCGCCGTGCCGATGTTGACCGGACGGGAGGTGGCCAAGTCCCAACCATAGCACTTCTGGCACACGCCGTGCTCGGCATGGCAGGTCATGACGGTACGGATGACAACCTCTTCGATACCGGCAGCCTCGAAGGCGGAAAGCTGATCCATCGAGGTGATGTACGTATCGCCAGCCATGATGACGGAACCGTCGGAACCCTTGGCATCCTCAAGCAGGCAACGACCGATAAGGTTCTCATCGAGCTCGCCCTTGTCGTTATGCAGCGGGTAGGGAACGCCCACGGCCGAACCGCAGTCGATCTCGCGCACGATGACATCCTGCGCGACATCGACCAGACGACGAGTCAGATAACCCGAGTCGGCGGTACGCAGCGCGGTGTCGGCCATGCCCTTTCGAGTGCCATGCGTCGAAACGAAGTACTCCAACACGGAAAGGCCCTCGCGGAAGTTCGACTTAACGGGAATGTCGATCGTGCCGCCCTTGGTGTCAGCCATCAGGCCGCGCATGCCGGCGAGCTGGCGAATCTGCTTGATGTTGCCTCGAGCACCGGAGTCAGCCATCATGAAGATCGGATTGAAGTGGTCGAAGTTGGCGGCCATCGCCTCACCGACCTCCTCGTTGGCATCCGTCCAGATGTCGACGACCTGCTTATGGCGCTCTTCGGGGCTCATCAGGCCCATCTCATAGTCCTCATCGATGGCAGCGACCTTCTCGTCAGCTGCGGCAAGGATATCGCCCTTGGTCGGAGGCACGGTTGCGTCGAAGACCGACACGGTGATGCCCGCGCGGGTGGCGTAGTGATAGCCGGTGGCCTTCATGCCGTCGAGAATGGCCGGCACATCAGCCAGATCGTAACGATTCGTCACGTCCTCGACCAAACGCCCGATCTCCTTCTTGTTCATCTGATAATTCAAGAAGGGGTAATCCTCGGGGAACGAGTCGTTGAAGATGATGCGGCCGATGG
>CAVHXL010000077.1:0-8716 GCA_963639885.1 bacterium
CCGGCAGGCTCTTCGACAAGCACGGCCCGCGCGTGCTCGCCGTCACCGGCACCGGTATCCTGGCGCTGACCACGGCGACGTTCATCTTCATGGGGCCGGGCACGGGGCTTGTCACCCTCACCGTCGTCTACACGGTGCGCCTGTTCAGCCTGTCGCTCGTGAATATGCCCATCTCCACCTGGGGCATGAACGCGCTGCCCGATAAGCTGGTCAACCACGGCACCAGCGTGCAGAACACGTTTCGCCAGGTGGCCGGCTCGCTCGGAACCGCCATCATCGTGTCGACGTCCACGGCGGCCTCAAATGCCGTCGCCGGCTCGACCGACGCCATCACCGCCGGCGTGTTCGGCATCCACATGGCGTTCGTGGTGGCCACGACGCTGTGCGTGATCGGCTTCGTGCTGACCGTGGCTCTGGTGCGCAACAAGCCCGGCGACGAAGCAGCCGCCGATGAAGGTGACGCGCACAAGAGCGTGCTGGAGCAGATCATGAAGCGCGACGTGTTCACGCTGCCCGAAACCGCGACCGTCGCCGAGGCCATGCAGCTTTTGGTGGACAACCACATCAGCGCCGCCCCGCTCGTGGACGCGGCCGGCAAGCCGACCGGCTTCATCTCCGACGGCGACATCATGCGCTACCTGTCCAAGCGCGGCCAGATGATCATGGACCCGGTGGTGATGATCGTGCAGACCGTCGACGCCTACGCCGACCACGCGGGTTTCGCGCAGAAGCTGGAGAAGCTCATGGGCATGCGCGCGTCCGACATCGGCGCGAAGGGCATCATCGGCGTGAGCATCCACGCCGACCTGCCCGAAGTGTGCCGCGTGCTCGGCGAGAACCACCTGAAGAAGGTGCCCGTGCTCGACGACGGCGTGATCGTCGGCGTCATCAACCGCAGCGACATCACCCACTTCAGCATGGAGAAATACCTGGCTGATCGCGCATAGCCCGGTCGGGGCTGCAACAAGACGGGGCGGCATCGATGAACGAACTCGGCACCGCCCCCTTCCCAATATTCCTTGCAGGCACCGCGCGAAGGCCCCGCTGTCTTGCAGGCATCGCGCGAAGGCCCCGCCGCCATGCTCATCGATAGATGCTCATCGATAGATGCTCATCGATAGAATTTCGGCTCGTGAACTTCAAGCGCCAACGCGCTCTGCAACCCATCAAGACTCGCGCGCGTCAAAAGCGCAAGCCCCTTGTAGAAGGGATGCTCGGCCGCATGGGCAAGCTCGTCCAGGTAATGCCCTGCCCAGATCAGCAGATGAAGGCTGAGATACTCACTCAAGCTCTCGGGCTGGTGCTCCGCAAGCCACGCCATAAGCGCCAGCATCAAGCCTATATGATCCTCGGGCTCTTTCTCGTCCGCCGCTTTGCCAGGCACCCCATCGCACGCTCGCATCACACCGTGCTCACGCATCCACGCACGCAGCTCCAGCGTGCTTTCCCCGAACACCACGCAATCGCGATCCATGTACACCGACCCCCACGGCGGGACCACCTTCACACCAGGCCCCACAAACAAGCGTCGATACTCCCACGCAAGGTCGTCGTCAGCGAAAAAGCGCTCCTCTCCCGGGCGAGAGGGCCCATCAGCGTTCGAACCCTTCCTCAAGCTCGCCTCAAGCCCCCGAACCATCAGCGACAGCCCGCGAGCCGCGTCTTCTTCGTCGGCGAACGGCCAAACCTTCGCAGCCTCTGTTGCATTAGGCGCGGAAAAGGCCGCGAACAGCGCCTCAGCATCGCCCGTGCGCGGGTCTTGCAGGAAAAACGGAGCCAATGCATTCCCCAGGAAAGCGACATCATCAAGCACACCGTTATCGATATCGTTCATGCATACCTCCACTCCCCGCGCGTTGGCGATTGCGATTTTCCTCCTCGATGATTGCCCCATGATAAAGGACGACTTGCAACCCGTCTGTTGCGCAGCCCATATGCTGTGCAGCCCACATGTCCGGCAATCCGTCTACCGTGCAGCCCGCATGCCGCGAAACCCGCCTGCCGAACAACCTGCATGCCGCGCAGTCCGCATGCCCGGCAATCCGCCTACCTCGCAGCCCGCGCACGAAAAAGGACGCCCCTCGTACAACAAGGGACGCCCTTCTAAAATCTTGCTCCATCCTGAGCCTTGCGCCCGAATATGGGCGAAAACCCTTAGCAGTAGAACAGCAGGTCGTTGTAAGTGGGCACCGGCCACAGATCGTGCGCGACGACGCACTCCATGTCGTCCACGCCGGCACGCAGGCGCTCCATCATCGGGATGATCTCGTGCGCGTACTTGTTGGCCTTCTCCTGCTCGTCGGCCAGCTCGCAGGCGGCCAGGTGGGCCTCATGCAGCTCACCAAGCGCGGCGTTGATCTCCTTGATGCCAGCAACGACCTTGGCCAGCAGCTCGTCCTGCACCGAGGTGTCGATGCCGGCGGCGGCGGACTTCATCTCGTTGATCTCGTTGGCAACGAGCGTGGCGTACTTGTTGATGGCCGGCAGGTAGGTGCGGCGCACCATGCGCTTCATCGTGCGGACCTCGATGTTGAGCAGCTTGGTGTACTTCTCCAGCTTCACCTCGTAACGACTGCGCACCTCGGGCTCGGTCAGGATGCCGAACTCGCTGAACAGATCGATGCTCTTCTGCGCGACGTAGCACGGCAGCGCATCGGCGGTGGTGCGGTTGTTGGCCAAGCCACGACGCTCAGCCTCCGCCGGCCACTCGTCGGAATAGCCGTTGCCGTTGAAGATGATGCGCTGATGGGCTTTCAGCGTCTCCTTGATGTAGGCGATGGCGGCAGCCTCGAACTCCTCGCCAGACTTGCCCTCCATGGCGTCGGCGAAGTCCTTGAGCGACTTGGCCATGGCGGTGTTGAGGACCATGTTGCAGTCGGACAGGTTCACCGCGGAGCCGGGCATGCGGAACTCGAATTTATTGCCGGTGAAGGCGAACGGAGAGGTGCGGTTGCGGTCCGTGTTGTCCTTCAGGAAGTTCGGCAGCACTGAAACACCCAGGTCGACGGCCACTTTTTCAGCAGAGGTGTACTCATGGTCGTCGATAAGCGCATCCACGATGGCGCCCAGCTCGTCGCCCAGGAAGATGGACACGATAGCCGGCGGAGCCTCGTTGGCGCCCAAGCGGTGATCGTTGCCGGCAGACGCCACGGTCATGCGCAGCAGCTCCTGATAGTCATCGACAGCCTGGATAACGCCGGTGAGGAACACCAGGAAGCGCAGGTTGTCCATCGGGGTCTCGCCGGGATCGAGGAAGTTGGTCTTGCCGGCGGAAATGGACCAGTTGTTGTGCTTGCCGGAGCCGTTGATGCCCTCAAAGGGCTTCTCGTGCTGCAGGCACACCAGGCCATGGTGGGAAGCCAGCAGACGCATCTTCTCCATGGTCAGCAGGTTCTCGTCGATGGCGCGGTTGGCGTTGGTGAACAGCGGCGCCAGCTCGTGCTGGGCCGGGGCGACCTCGTTGTGCTTCGTCTTGGCGGAAACGCCGAGCTTCCACAGCTCGTCGTCAAGCTCCTTCATGAATTCGTTGACGGTCGGGCGGATGGCGCCGAAGTAATGCTCCTCGAGCTCCTGGCCCTTGAGCGGCGCGTAGCCGAACAGCGTGCGGCCGGTCATGATGAGGTCGGTGCGCTTGGCGAAGTCCTTCTCGTCGATCAGGAAGTACTCCTGCTCGGCGCCGACGGTGGTCACCACGCGGTCGACGTCCTCGCCGAACAGCGCGAGCACGCGCTTGGCCTGCTCATCGATGGCGCTCATGGAACGCAGCAGCGGCGTCTTCTTGTCAAGCGCCTCGCCGGTGTAGGAGCAGAACGCGGTGGGGATGCACAGCACCTCGTCCTTGATAAAGGCATAGCTGGTCGGATCCCAAGCGGTGTAGCCGCGGGCCTCGAAGGTGGCACGCAGGCCGCCGGAGGGGAAGCTCGAGGCATCGGGCTCGCCCTGGATGAGCTCCTTGCCGCTGAAGCTCATGATGGCGCGGCCGTCGCCGGTGGGATCGAGGAAGCTGTCGTGCTTCTCGGACGTGATGCCGGAAAGCGGCTGGAACCAGTGCGTGTAGTGCGTGGCACCCTTTTCGATGGCCCATTCCTTCATGGCATGCGCCACGACGTTGGCCACCTCGAGGTTGAGGGGCTCACCCTTCTTGATGGTCTTCATCAGCTCTTTGTACGTTGCAGATGGCAGGCGCTCCTGCATTGTGTGCTCGTTGAACACCATCGAACCGTAGATCTCGGGAATTTTCGACATTGGCGTGAGCTCCTTCGTTGTAGCCGTCAAGACGTGTGTTTCAGGCCGCCGTTGCGCGATTGGGCGGCATGCTATCTGCATACCATAGCATCGAAGCCTTCGGAACACTTCGTCAACTTACTGAAACTCACGGTACCGGGCGATTGTTTCCGGTTGTTTTCACGCAACGAAACGTTCTGTTTCGCTCCCTTTGGGCTGCCGGAGTGCAGGCTCCCGCACGCTGAACCCTCGAGCGCCCACGAGCACGCGCCTGCGCCTCAGACCCCCATAAACGCGAAGAACCCGCCCACAAGGGACGGGTTCTTCGAGAAAGGAAGTTGGGCAAAAAGCTCGCCCAATGATTCGCGATCCTTAGCGCTTGCTGAACTGCGGGCGCTTGCGGGCCTTCTTCAGGCCGTACTTCTTGCGCTCGACCATACGGGCGTCGCGCGTGAGGTAGCCAGCCTTCTTCAGCTCGGCGCGATAATCGCCAGCATCAAGCAGCGCGCGGGAGATGCCATGACGCAGAGCGCCGGCCTGACCCGAGATGCCGCCACCCTTGATGTTGGCCAGCACGTCGAAGTGATCCTGGGTATCCGTGACCTTGAACGGGGTCTTGGCGTAGTCGAGCAGAGCCTCGCGGCCGAAATACTCCTTGCCGTCGCGACCGTTGATGGTCACCTTGCCGGTGCCGGGAACGAGACGCACGCGAGCGACAGCGTTCTTGCGACGACCAGTGCCGTAATATAGTGCTTCATTCGCCATGGTTTAGCCCTCCATCTTGATCTCGGTCGGCTTCTGAGCCATATGCGGATGCTCAGGACCGGCATACACCTTCAGCTTCATGCCCTGGGCACGACCCAGCGTGTTCTTCGGCAGCATGCCCTTGACGGCGTGCTCGATAACGCGCTCGGGGTGCTTGGCGATGGCCTCGTTGAAGGTTTCGGACTTCAGACCACCGGGATGACCCGTGTGATGGCGGTACACCTTGTCGGTCGCCTTCGCGCCGGTCACGCGGATCTTCTCCGCATTGATGACGATGACGAAGTCGCCCGTGTCGACATGCGGCGTGTACTGCGGCTTGTGCTTACCCTTCAGAAGAGTTGCGGCCTTGCTGGCAACGCGACCGAGGATCTGGTCCTCAGCATCGATGATGTACCAGTTGCGCTCGACCTCATGGGGCTTGGCGTGATACGTCTTCACTTTATTTCCTCCAGTTCTTCCTGCATGCTGTGCGGCCACAGCGCACAGGTTTCGTTTTTCAAAAGTGCAAGTCTGTCAGCTGCCGGTTTCCTACGCCAGCACGCCCGCCCGGGTCTGGACTTCCCTTCTTGGCGCTGCCTCCACCATGCGTTTACGGGGCTTTTGAAAGCGAACTTTTGCAGTCTACTCTGGGAAGTCGCTGGCCGTCAATGGAAAAAGCGGCAGCAACTCTGCCAGAAAGAAAGACTCCACACGGACTGCACGAAAAGAAGCAGAGGGAACCGGGCGACCAGGCCGCTGCCCGCACAACGATCGCGGCCGAGTCCGCGGCGGCTCCCGTGGCGCTGGCCGCTCCCGTGGCCACGGCGTTGCCCGCGACCGTGCCCGAGTCCGCAGCGTTGCCCGTGCCCGCTCTCAAGGGACGCCCCAACGACCCGCAGCGACCTTGCTCCGCACCGTTTTCCCGCGAGTCGATAACATGTATTCTGCTATGCATATATCCCGGTGTTCTGCCGCTTTGATATGATGCACCTGAAGCCGTTCGCCAGCCCAAGAACGCCGTTCGCGGCGATCCGAGACCGGCATCGCATTCCGCGCGGCTTCTCTGTTGAAAGGACCATTCATGCCTATCAGGATTCCCGATCAGCTTCCGGCAACCGAGCAGCTCGAGAGCGAGAACATCTTCGTCATGACGGAGAATCGCGCCATGCACCAGGACATTCGCCCCCTGCGCGTTCTCCTGTTGAATCTCATGCCGAAAAAGATCGAGACCGAGACTCAGATCATGCGCAAGCTGTCCAACACGCCGCTGCAGATCGAGGTGGACCTGCTGCACACCATCAGCCATGAGTCGAAGAACGTCTCGCGCGAACACCTGCAGGCGTTTTACCGTTCGTTCGACGAGATCAAGGACACGCGCTACGACGGCATGATCATCACCGGCGCGCCAGTCGAACTGCATGAGTTCGAGGACGTCGACTACTGGGAAGAGCTCTGCCGGATCATGGAGTGGTCGCGCACCAACGTCCATTCCACGCTGCATATCTGCTGGGGCGCGCAGGCCGGCATCTACTTCCACTATGGCGTGCAGAAGCACGAGCTGCCGGCGAAGCTCTCCGGCGTTTTCCTGCACGACGTCAACAAACCGTCGAGCCCGCTCGTGCGCGGCTTCGATGATCGGTTCTGGGCGCCGCACTCCCGCCATACCACGGTGTACGCCGAGGATATCGAGGCAAACCCGCTGCTCGAGATCATCGCCTGCTCCGATGAGGCCGGCGTGTACATCGCGAAGAGCACCGACAGCAGGCATTTCTTCGTGTTCGGACATCCTGAGTACGACTCCGACACGCTGCGCAACGAGTACGACCGCGATGTTTCCAAGGGCCTCGATGTGCCCGTGCCGGCGCACTACTTCCCCAACGACGACCCCACGAAGGACCCGGTGAGCACGTGGCGCGCGCATGCGCAGTTGCTCTACACGAACTGGCTGAACTACTATGTGTACCAGACCACGCCCTACGACCTGAACACCTTGGGAGAATCGGAAAACTAGTGCCGAAGCGCCATTACACGTTGAATCCGCAAACGACGCCCCTGCCGAGTACCATCGCCGGCAGGGGCGTTTCCCGTTGCGGAGCCCCCGGGAAGCCGGCAGCACCCTCTGGACACGCCAAGTCGCAAGCCGACGGTCTAACGAAAACCGCCGACCAGCCCGAGCGCGACCCCTTCATCCGGGCAGAAGCCGAAGACGACGACGGTTACGACCCCTACTCCGATCGCCCGCCCGCACCCGAGCCGGCATTCCAAGAAGACCCCTGGCGATAGCGGGCTTGTGCTCCTTGAGGGGATCGCCGGGCGGCTCGCCGGGACAACGCCGCAACGCCGCGCCCAACGAGCCGCACCCGGCAAGCCGGGCGCACTCGCGCCCCCGCTAGCTCGTCACCAGCAAAACGGCGCCGATCACCAGCAGAAGAACGTACGTCAATTTCAGGAAGCGCTCCTGGCTCAGCTTCTTCCCCAGCTTGCCGCCCACCACCGTGGCGATCGCGATCAGGGGGACGCAGCAAGCCACGGTGATCCATACATCGCCCGTGAAATGCCCCTGCTGCACCTGCAGCGCAGCGTACAGCAAGTTCAGGATCATCCATACCGCCGACAGCGTGGCGAGGAACTTCTCCTTATCGCGCAGCTTCTGCACCGCGTAGATGACCAAAAGCGCGCCGCCGGAAACGAACATGCCCTGCACCAGGCCCGCCGCGACAAGCACCAGCCACAGCACCCATTCGGGTAAAAACATCTGCTTTTTCTGCACGAGGTTCTTGATGCCGATGGCGACGATGATGGCGCCGTAGATCTTCAGCAGCGCGTGCAGCGGAATGATCGAATCGAGCCAGGCGCCCAAGGCCACGAACGGCAGCATGGTGATGACGATCTTGCCGAGCTCATGCCAATCGATATTCTTGCGATGCAGCACCGCAAGCAACCCACAGCCCAAAAATCCCGTCGCATTCAACACGGAAACCGAATTCTGCAGCCCCAACGTGTACGTACCCACGGGCATGCAGAATATGTTGCCGGCAAATCCGGTGATAGCCTGCACCGTGTACCCGAACAGGAACACGGCCAGGAAAATCGCTCTTTCCATTCCAACGCTTTCATTATCGAAGACCCCAAAGGGTCGAACCAAATCAACAGTCGCAGCAATATGCGGCCGTCAGCCGACTTAGGCGGCTTTGACGGCCCGTTTTCGCAACATGTTGAATTACTATTATTCAGATAGGTTGCAAGTATATTACCAAAATGACGCTTACGCCCCTTTTGCTTTAGCATAAGGGGGCACATTACCGTACGCAGATAGGGCACACCTTGGCTGGATTCGACATCACCGTCGCCGGCGACTCCGCCATAAACCTGGAGTTCGCCAAAACCATATCTCCGCAAACGAGCGGAATGATCCGCGTGGCTGCGCAAACGCTCACCGACGACCCCATCGACGGGGTGCGCGAGCTGGTGCCCACGTTTTGCTCGCTCATGATCACCTACGACCCTTGCGTCGTCGGCTACGATGACCTCTGCCGACGCGTGCGGGGCAAGCTGCGAGATTTGAGCACGGTGGAATCCGGCATCAAACGCATCGTGGTCATCCCCGTGTGCTACGGCGGAGACTTCGGCCCCGACCTGGGAACCGTCTGCGAACACGCCGGCATGGGCGAAGAAGAGGTCATCGCGCTGCACTCCGGGCGCGACTACCTCATCGACATGCTCGGGTTCCTTCCCGGCTTCGCCTACC
>CAVHXL010000078.1:0-8709 GCA_963639885.1 bacterium
GCCCAGAGCCACGAAGGGCACGTTGTGCGGGCGGTAGCTCATCATGCCGAAGCCCTTGCGCTTGCCCAAAAGCAGGCACAGGATCAGACCGGTCAAACCAGAGGAGATGTGCACGACGTCGCCGCCGGCGAAGTCGAGAGCGCCGATCATGTCACCGATCAGGCTGCCGTCGCCGCCCCACACCATGTGCGCCAGCGGAGCGTAAACGAGAGCGACCCAAATGGTCACGAACGCGCAGACCGCGCCGAACTTCATGCGGCCCGCAACGGAGCCGGTGATGATGGCGGTGGTGATCATAGCGAATGCCAGTTGGAACGTGATGTCGATGATGGCCGGATAACCGGATTCGGCATCAGACGCCAGGGTGGCCGCACCAGAAAGCACCGCGAAGGCGGTCGGGGTGTCCTCTGCCTCAGCCAACATGCTCTGCACCGTATCCATCAGGCAGATTTGATCGAAGCCACCGAAGAACGGGATGGATCCGTCTCCGCCATAGCTGAATGACCAGCCGCATACCACCCATACAACTGCGACGATGCCCATGACCGCGAACGACATGATCATGGTGTTGACCACGTTCTTGCGGCGAGAAAGTCCTCCGTAGAAGAACGCCAAGCCGGGCGTCATGAGCAGAACCAGCATCGCGCTCACCAACATGAACGCGGTTGTTCCTGTGTCAAGCATTGCAACCTCCTTCTTCTGAAACCGAACACGCAACGTGCCTTGACGCGTCTCATCTTGGCACGCGGCCCGGCGCCCACCTTCGTGATGCGCCATTGTTAACGGAGCGGGAAACGGGTTGTAACGTGAGCGAATCACTGGTGTTACAATGTCGAAATAGAGGTTCATTTTTTGCATTATGCCTGTTCGAAACAGAGTTGAAACCCTAGCAGGGCATTTGGCAACCATCGGTCACACGTCGAAAGGAACACCATGGCACTCTCGTTCTCCCCCGTTTCCACCGAGCAAGACCAGGAAGAGCTCGCCAAACTGGCCGATGAAATCTGGCACGAATATTGGCCTGCGCTTATCGGGCCCGAGCAAACCGACTACATGGTTGAGAACTTCCAGAGCCTTGCCGCGATCAAGCGCGACATGGCCGAGAACGCATACGAGTATTGGCTGCTCGTGGATGAGGACGGCAAAACGGTCGGCTACACCGGCGGGCACGAGGAGCCGGAAACCAGCCGCTTCTTCATCTCGAAGATCTATCTGCTGGCGGAAGAGCGCGGCAAGCATTACGCCTCGCAGGTGATCGCCTTCTACACCACGTTGTGCCGCAACCGCGATCTGCATAGCATGTACTTGACGGTGAACAAGCGCAATGAGTTGGGCATCCGAGCCTACCTCGGCAAGGGGTTCGTCACCATCGAGTCAGTGGAAACCGACATCGGCAACGGCTTTATCATGGATGACTACGTTATGGAAAAGGAAGCGTAAGCATGAAACGGCCCGGCAATTTGCCGGGCCGTTTTGCGTTGGAAATTCACGTCGCTCATCAAGACGCTCTCTATTTGGGGTCGAACTCCCACTCAGCCTACGAAATTTTGCAGCAGACGCTATCCTGACGATACGGTATTCCCTACTGCAGAATTTCCGTTCCGCCAGGCTTTGAGGAAACCTGAATACCTACAGTTCCCCGTAGCGAGCCTTGACGGCCTTGGCAATGCCTTCACCGTCGAGGCCCAGATCGCGCAGCAGCAGGCTGACGGAACCCTGGGTGACGAACTCGTCAGCAATGCCGAGATTCAACGCGGGCGTATGCAAGCCCATGCGCGCCATCTCGCCAAGGACGCCCTCACCCGCGCCACCAGCGATAACGCCTTCCTCGACGGTGATGACGAGTTTGGTTTCCGCCGCGGCGCGAATAGCATCGCAATCGAGCGGTTTCACCCAGCGCATGTCGACGACACGCGCGGAAATACCTTGCTGCTCAAGCAGATCGGCGGCCTTGCATGCCTGAGCAACCATACGTCCGAAGGCCAGAATCGCAACGTCGTCTCCATCGCGCATGACGCGGGATCGACCCTCGGGCAGCACCTCGGGCGCGAACGGCAGAGTCACCCCTTCGCCTTCCCCGCGGGGATAGCGGATAGCGAACGGCCCGCCTAGCTTGAGCGCCGTATGCAACGCATGCATCAACTCCGCCTCGTCGGAGGGTGCGAGCACGCGCATATTCGGGATCATTCGCGCGTACACCAGATCGAACACGCCATGATGCGTCGGCCCATCCGCGCCAACGACGCCCGCGCGGTCAATCGCAAACACCACGTCGAGGTTCGGCAATGCAACGTTGATGGTCATCTGGTCGATTGCGCGCTGCAGGAACGTGGAATAGATGGCGACTACCGGTTTACGGCCGCCAGCCGCAAGACCTCCGGCAAATCCAACCGCGTGCTCTTCGGCGATACCCGTATCGATAAAACGATCGGGGAACTGCTCGGCAAACGCGTCAAGACCGGTGCCGCCCTTCATAGCGGCCGTGATCGCCACGATACGGTCGTCGACCTTCGCCTCCTGCACCAAAGCATCTCCGAATACGTTGGTGTACTTAGGAGCGGAGGGCTTTCCCGACTTCACCACCTCACCCGTGGCGATGTCGTAAGGGGCGATGCCGTGGAACTTCTCGGGATTGCTGCGAGCGGGCGCGTAGCCTTCCCCTTTGCGCGTCACCACATGCATCAGCACCGGGCCGTCGGCATTAAGGACAGTACGCAGCATTTCACGAAGTTGTCCAATATCATGCCCATCGAGCGGTGTGGTGCACACGATGCCCAGCTGCTCGAAAATCATCGAATGCGGGATCACGAACTGCTTCAACGACTCTTTCATGTTGCGTCCGAGGCTTGTGATGGCCTTGCCCATCGGGCCGGAGCTTTCCAAATGCTCCTGCACGTTGTCGCGCGCCTGGCGATATTGAGCCGAAGCGCGCATGGAACCGAGATGCTTCATGAGCGCGCCGACGTTGTGGGAAATGGACATCTCGTTATCGTTGAGGATGACGACCATCGGCGTCTGCGCCTGGCCGATGTTGTTCAGCGCCTCGAAAGCCATTCCTCCAGATAAGGAAGCGTCGCCGATGAGCGCAACGACCTTCTCGTCGGTACCGGCCATATCACGCGCCTGCGCGAGACCGAGCGCGACGGAAAGCGAATCGGAAGCATGCCCCGAAAAATGCACGTCATAAGGACTTTCCGTCGGTTTGGGGAAACCGGAGACACCACCATACGTGCGCAGCGTGTCGAATCCCTCAAGACGGCCCGTCACCAACTTATGCGCGTACGCCTGGTGCCCGACATCGAACACGATTTTGTCTGCAGGGCAGTCAAGCTCGGCATGCAACGCGAGGATGATCTCGACCGCTCCAAGCGACGAGGCCACATGCCCTCCTGTTTTAGAAGTGGTCGCGACGATTTCCTGGCGAATCTCACC
This sequence comes from bacterium, assembly GCA_963639885.1. Taxonomy (GTDB): domain Bacteria; phylum Actinomycetota; class Coriobacteriia; order Coriobacteriales; family Eggerthellaceae; genus Senegalimassilia. Next base: position 3,433 of record CAVHXL010000078.1, read on the forward strand.
CGCCAATATGGAGAGCTCCTCGTTGGAGAGGAGCTTCAAGTCAGCTGGAGAGGAAATCATATCGAGTATGCGCTGTTTGCCGTTCATCCACTGCCTTTCGAATGTTAGGCGGAATAACTGTCGCCCTGCCCGGATTCACCGGACACATCCGCTGAATCGTCCGCTTCAGAATACTCCATAACATCAGAGTTCTGCAAAGCCGATTCCGTTTGCGGTGTCTGTTCGTTGCCAAGCGCGTCTTGCCTGGCGAGCACTTCGGCAATGCGATTTTCATCAATGCCCTCTTCAAGCAAGTCACTCGCACGAAGTCCCAGGCCAACAGCCTCCTCGTACAAATTAAGCGCGTCATCGAGGGAGAGGTCTTCATTCGAGACCTCAGCAACGATCTCATCCAGCCTGCCCTGCACGGACTCGAACGATTCGTATGATTCGTACTGCATTTCCGAAAACCTCGGCCTTAGACGAGCGGCTCGGCCGGATCGGCGAGAACCGGTTTGGCGTCTTGCGCACGCGAAACCGCCTCGCTCGCATCGATATCCTTGGCGATACGACCCAGCACACCGTTGACGAATCGAGAGGAATCGTCCTCCCCGCCAAAGTCCTTGGCCAGCTCGACCGCTTCGTTGATGGAAACGGAAACGGGGACGTCATCGACAAACTTCATCTCGTAGGTGGCCAGGCGCAGAATCGACCGGTCGACGATGGGCATGCGACCCAGCGACCAATTCTCCGCGGCACCACGCAGCATGCCGTCGATGATGGCGCGCTGCTCTTCGACACCACGCACCAAGTCGAGCGCGTAATCGGACATCGGGCCTTCCTCAGTGGGAAACGACCCCGATTCGGCCACCTGCACCGCGGGGGCTCCGGTGATCTCGCCGGTGTAGAGCACTTGCAGCGCTACGCGTCGTGCAACGGTTCTCTCGTGTCTCTTCGATGCCATGAGCTGGGTTTCCTTCGTCTTCCTCGATATCGTCGTCAATCAACCGGTTTTCTGCCGCATGTTACGGGCGCATGCAGCGGAAAACGAAAAATTCGCAGCGATCGCGGCCCTGACGCACCCGAAGCGGGAGCAAGGCGCAAACGCTGCGAATGATTAGTGCTAGTTCTTGAATTGGATGCCGTCGATGTAAACGTCAACGGAGCTGACCGTCGTGCCGACCTGGCTTGCGACCGCATCGGCAACAGCCGAGCGAACGTTCGCGGCAACATCGGGCAGCGCATAGCCGTAGTAGGCCTCGATACGGACCGAAACCTGCAGCTTGCCCTCCTCGTCAGCGGTCACTTCAATGCCCTGCAGAGGCGATTTCGACCCGAGCACCGTTCGGATAACGCTGTTCGCGGGGTTTGCCGACCCTACGCAGGCAACACCGTCGACATCGGCAACCGCGATGGAAACGACGGTCTCGACAACGCCGGGCGCAACCGCCATGCCTTCAATATTCAGATCGCTCATAGGACATCTCCCATCTGGGTCTCGATGAAGTCGGTCGTGGCTTCGCCGGCGCAGAACACCTCATTGTCGAGCACGCGACGATGGAAGGGCAACGTGGTCTGAATGCCCTCGATGACGAACTCGTCAAGAGCGCGGCGCGCACGAGCAAGGCACTCCTCGCGATCTTGCCCGGAAACGATGAGCTTAGCAACCATCGAATCATAGAACGGGCTGATCTTCGTGCCGGTGCGCACATAGGTCTCGATGCGCACGCCCGGACCCGACGGAGGCTCGAAGCGCGTGATGGTGCCAGGGCACGGACGGAAACCATGCTCGGGGTCCTCAGCGTTGATGCGGAACTCCATCGCATGGCCGAACGGGCTGAACGGCGCACGGCTCGCGCAGCTCATAGGCTCGCCAGAGGCGATGCGCAGCTGCTCTTTGATGATGTCGGTGCCGGTGATCTGCTCGGAAACCGGATGCTCAACCTGCACGCGCGTGTTCATCTCCATGAAGTAGAACTTGTTGTCGGGCGCGAGCAGGAACTCGATGGTGCCGGCATTGCGATAGTCGACCGCGCGCACGGCCTTGATGGCCGCCACGCCCATGGCACGACGCAGATCGTCGGTCAGAGCCGGAGAGGGGGCCTCCTCGATAAGCTTTTGATGACGACGCTGCACCGAGCAATCGCGCTCGCACAGCGCAACCTTGTTGTCGAAGTCATCAGCAAGGACCTGCACCTCGACATGGCGTGGGCGCAGCACGAGCTTTTCCAGGTACACCTCGTCATTGGCGAACGCGGCGCCGGCTTCGGCACGGGCAGCCTTGTAGCTGGATTCCAGATCAGCCGGGTCATGCACCTCGCGCATGCCCTTGCCGCCGCCACCGGCCGTGGCCTTGATAAGCACCGGGTAGCCGACACGGTCGGCAAACGCGCGCGCCTCCTCGACGGTGTCGATGCAGCCGTCGGAACCGGGCACGGTGGGAACGCCGCAGGCTTTCATGGTCTCACGAGCCGATGACTTATCGCCCATGCGCTCGATGCACTCGGGCGCAGGGCCGATGAACACGATGTCGTTGTCGGCGCAAGCGCGGGCGAAGTCGGCGTTCTCGGCCAAAAAGCCATAGCCGGGATGGATGGCGTCGGCGCCGGTGATCTGAGCAGCGGCTATGATATTCTGCATGACCAGATAGCTTTTATTTGCTTGAGCAGGCCCGATGCATACCTTTTCGTCGGCATACCGCACCGGGTAGGTGTTCTCGTCCTCGGTGGAATACACCGCGACGGTTTTCACGCCCAGCTCTTTGCATGCGCGCATGACGCGCAAAGCCACCTCGCCGCGATTGGCGATGAGGACTTTCTTAAACATTATGCCTGCTCCGCTACGATCGGGGTCTTCGAATGGGGTTCGATGTAGAACATCGGGGTACCGAATTCGACCGGCTCGGCGTCGTTAACGCAGATTTCACGAACGGTGCCCATCTCCTCGGCAGCGATCTCGTTCATGAGCTTCATGGCCTCAACGATGCACAGCGTCTGATTGGCGGCAACCTCGTCGCCCACCTTTACGAACGGCGGCTCGCCGGGCGCGGGAGCAGCGTAGAACGTGCCGACCATGGGAGCCTTCACGCAGTACCAGTTGGCGGGTCGCTCCGGCTCGGCAGCTGCGGCAGCGGGGGCAGCCGCGGGTGCGGCGGCGGGAGCGGCTGCAACGGCAGGCGCAGCCGCGACGGGAGCGGCAACCGGCGCCGCAACGGCGCTCGGCATGCGCACGGCGATTCGCGCGCCCTCTTCCTCAACTACGATCTCGCCGACGCCGCTTTCCTCGGCAACGCGAACAAGCTCGCGAATCTGGTTGATATCCACGTAATCGTCCTCCTTGGTGTTGCTCGACTCTTCCTGCATGAGGAAGTCGACTCTTTCAGATGCACGGTGCTTGCTCAAGAACGTGCGCGCCTCGTTGGGGAACAGCGCGTACATGAGCACGTCCTCTTCGCTTTGAGCGAGATCGCCGATTTCCTCAGCAACCTCATCATAGGTGGTGGTGACCAGGCTCGAAGGCGCTACGTCCTCGGGAAGGACCTGGGAGGCGCCCACGACCTTCTTCACGATGTCCGGATCCATCTTGCCCGGAGCCTTGCCGTAGTAGCCGCAGATGTAGTCCTTCATCTCCTTGGAAACGACGCCCCAGCGCTTGCCGGTAAGCACGTTGAACACGGCCTGGGTGCCGACGATCTGCGACATGGGCGTGACGAGCGGCGGATAGCCGACCTCGGCGCGCACGCGCGGGATTTCCTTCATGACCTCGGGCAGGCGGTCGCTGGCATTCTGCACTTCGAGCTGGGACATAAGGTTGGACATCATGCCGCCGGGAACCTGATGCGAGTAGACCTGCATGTGGATGAGCGAGGAGACGCCGCGCTTGTAGTGGCTGCGCTTGCGCACCTCTTCCCAGTACTCGGCGATCTCGAAGAGCAGATCGAGGTCGAGGCCGGTGTCGTAGCGGCTTTCCTGCAGGGCGGCGACGAGCATCTCGACCGCCGGCTGGGAGTTGCCAAACGCCAGCGGCGCCGACGCGGTGTCGACGATGGACACGCCGGCCTCGGCGGCCTTCAGGTAGTTGGCCGGGGCCATGCCGCCGACGTAGTGGCAATGCAGGTGCACCGGCAGGCCGATTTCGGCGTTGAACGCCTTGACGATGCGCTCGGCGCGATACGGGGTCATCAGTCCCGCCATGTCCTTGACGCAGATGGAGTCGGCGCCGAGATCCTTGAGCTCCTGGCCGTATTCCAAGTAACTGTCAAGCGTGTGAACGGGGGAAATGGTGTAGGAGATGGCGCCTTCGAAGTGGCCGCCGCATTCCTTGACCGCCTCGGCGCTGTCGATAACGTTGCGGATGTCGTTGAGCGCGTCGAACACGCGGAAGACATGCACGCCGTTGCGCTTGGACGCCTTGATGAAGCGGTTGACGATATCGCGCGAATAATGCTTGTACCCGACGAGGTTCTGGCCGCGCGTCAGCATGGACAGCGGCGTGTTGGGCGTGGCCGCGTTGATGGAACGCAGGCGATCCCACGGGTTCTCGTCTAGAAAGCGCATGCACGAGTCGAACGTCGCGCCGCCCCATGCCTCGATGGCCCAGTACCCGACGCGGTCCATTTTCGGCAGGATGGGAAGCATGTCGCCGATGGGCATACGCGTGGCCCACAAGCTCTGCTGGCCATCACGGATGGTGGTATCCATGATTTGAAGCCTTGGCATGAACTCGCACCCCTTTCATTGTCAAATGATAAAGCGACCTTCTGATCGAATTACAAATTATAGAAGACGCCGCGAGCATTGCCGTCCGACACAGGTGAATTCACGGTCAAGAAACAGAAAACCCCCGCCAAGGGCTCGCCCGTCGTCAAGGGGCGAAACGTCACACGTCTCAAGGGCCGAGCGGCATCCGCTTTTTCGTGGGCGAGAAAATGACGCACGGCCAACGCCCAGACGAGGCGGGTGATAAGAATTGCATGCAAGAAGGCCCGCAGCTTTCCGGCTACGGGCCTTGCATAGGTATGTTATGGCTGATCGCTGATGCGCCTTGCGGCCTACATCATACCGCCCATGCCACCAGCTGCTGCAGCTGCGGCGGCCGACGGATCGGGATCCTTCGGGATCTCGTTGATGGTGGCCTCGGTGATCAGGATGAGCGCAGCCACGGAGGCGGCGGACTGCAGCGCGGTGCGGGTGACCTTGACTGGGTCGTTGACGCCCATGTCGATCATCTTGCCGGTGGTGCCGTCGGCGAAGTTGACGCCCTCGCCCTTCGGCATGTTCTTCACCTTGTCGACCACGA